>NZ_JACJPK010000034.1:0-367654 GCF_014696035.1 Trichocoleus sp. FACHB-262
CGAGCAAGTGGTAGATTAGCTCTTGGGCGTGGGCAAGAATATCCATTGTTCTTGCAGAGTATTGGTTTCACGCCCCTTCTTCTCACCTTTCAAGCCTTGGTGCAAGATGTGAGCTATCCCACCATTTAGGAGAGTCTGGATTGCCGCAGAATCTAGCAAATCTTCATCTCCAGGTTGGGCATCGGTGTGAACTTGGATCTGGTTAGCATTAGGGTCAAAGGTGCCCCACTGTTGCACACCCACGGCGACAAACAGTTGTTCCACCCGTCCATAATAA
Organism: Trichocoleus sp. FACHB-262; assembly: GCF_014696035.1. Classification (NCBI taxonomy): domain Bacteria; kingdom Bacillati; phylum Cyanobacteriota; class Cyanophyceae; order Leptolyngbyales; family Trichocoleusaceae; genus Trichocoleus; species Trichocoleus sp. FACHB-262. The sequence continues at coordinate 278 of NZ_JACJPK010000034.1, forward strand.
GCCGCAGAAACTGCCTCTTTCAGATCGTGAGAATTCTTGCCAGTGCCGTTCAGCTCTCGGTAGTGCTCTACTGCTTGTTGTTGGGCTTGCTGGAAGAGAGGTTCCACAATCTGCCAAGCGGCGTCATGGAGATCTTCTGGCTGAGAGATTTTTTGGTTGCCGTTAATCCCTTCTTCCAGCAAGTGAGGGTAGGTGTTAGCTTCGCGATAGAGCGGAAGGAGATATTCCACTCCTGCCAAAACCAAAGGCGCTTTTTGACTCCGCAACGTCTCATGCAAGCTTTCATCTAAGCGATGGAAAAATTGCAGAATATCATTTTGCTTTGCGCCATCGTTGCCCTGACCGTGGAAAGTACCCGGTTGCTGGAATGAGTTGTTGGTACCACCCCGAGAAGTCGCGATTCGCTGCTCAATTCCCTGATCTGGCCCATCGTAATGCAGCGCCTCATTCAAGGTTTTGGGCATATTTTCTACCTTAAGTTCTTGAAGACTGAAGCGGCTGCCTTCAAAGAATTTCACTTCATCTTCTTGACTCAGGGTCAACAGATAGAATTTTCCATCGCCCGTTAAGAATGGCAGTAGGGGTTTGATGTGGAAGCGATCGGTGACGACTACCAACTCATTAAAGCTAGTCGGTAGACGATAGTACCGAAACACACCATTGGCGATAAAAATAGCCAAGCCGTCGCTTTGGTGTTGCCAAAAGTCCTCATGATCAAGGTCATGAGCGGGTTTGAGCAGATCCACAGCTTCGGTAGAGCGCATACCCTGGTTAACCAGTTGTTCTTCTGCTTGCCGAATCAAGTTTTTAAAGCGAATTGGGTTTTGCTGAGTTTCAGAGCCGAGGCGAACCATCGGCATGTATAGCGAAACACACACACCTTGGGTTTGTTCTACTAAGGTTTTTAATTCCTCAGTCGATAATATGTTCATAGCAAGTTGGGTCCTATATGCGTTCTCTTGCTAGTAATTGCTCACAGAAGCTTTGATGGGTGGTCGCAAAATTTCCCGATTCCCCAATCATCAAATCTCTGTCAGAGTGCTACGGTGCCTAACCTTAGCCTAGCGATCGCGCTTAGCTCGTCTCTCTACTGGTTGATGTCTGTTCTCTCAAGAAAACTACATGCAAGGTTCTGAAGCTCAAGATTTTGATGTGATTGTGATTGGCAGCGGGATTGGTGGCCTGACTGCTGCGGCTCTTTTGGCACGCTATGGCAAGCGAGTGCTGGTTTGCGAAAGCCATAATCTGCCAGGGGGAGCAGCTCAGAGCTTTACCTATCAAGGCTTTCACTTTGATGCAGGCCCCTCATTTTATGCAGGCTTGAGTGACCCCAACAGTTTGAACCCGCTACGCCAAGTTTTGGATGTCTTGGAAGAGAGGGTAGAGGCGATCGCTTATGATCCGCTGGGTCACTACCACTTCCCCGAAGGCACATTTCCGGCGTATTGCAATCCTGAACGCTATCGAGCCGCTGTGGCCCAAATTACTCCTCAAGGCGCTCAAGAACTTGCCCAATTTGAACGCAGATTGTTAGCTCTCTACGAAGCCTTGCGTGGCATTCCAGCGATCGCGCTGCGAGCTGATTGGCAAATTGGACCCATCCTAGCCACCCGTTACCTTCCCGCTTTGATCAAGCTATTACCGCAGCTAGGCATGATTCAAAGTTCAGTCGGCAAAATTATGGATCAAACGGTGCGAGATCCTTGGGTGCGGCGGTTAATTGATTTGGAGTGTTTTTTGCTGTCAGGACTGAAAGCAGCAGGCACGATTGCCCCAGAAGTAGCATTTATGCTGGGAGAGCGATCGCGATCGGTGATTGATTACCCTGTGGGTGGCAGCGGGGCGATCGTCCAAGCTTTAATTCGAGGCTTAGAGCGTTGGGGCGGCAAGCTGCGGCTCAAAACTCACGTGGAGCAAATTTTGGTTGAGAACGGCAAAGCCGTAGGAGTGCAACTGCGTAACGGTGAAAGCGTCAAAGCTCCGGTTGTGATTTCTAACGCCACGCTTTGGGATACCTATACCAAGCTACTCAAGCCGGAGAATTTGCCTACGGTCTATCGTGAGAAGGCGATCGCCACACCAGCAGTAGAAAGCTTCATGCACTTACACCTCGGTATCCGAGCCGATGGTCTAGAAGCTCTCACCGGACATCATGTGGTGGTGCATAGCTCTGAGCAAGATATCACCGTTCCGGGCAACACCTGCATGATTTCCATTCCATCGGTGTGGGATGCTGATCTGGCTCCAGCGGGTCATCATGTGGTTCATGCCTACACATTAGAACCCTTTACAGGCTGGCAGCGAGATGAAGACTACGAGGAGCGCAAAAAAGAGAAAGCTCAAACTCTCTTTCGTGCCCTAGAACGGGTAATTCCAGATCTGCGCGATCGCATTGTGGTTGAACTGATTGGTACTCCTCTCACCCATGCTCGTTACTTGCGCCGTTACCAAGGCACCTATGGCCCCGCGATCGCCGCTGGACAAGGCATGTTTCCCGGACCCCAAACTCCGATCGCAGGTTTATATCGGGTAGGAGACAGCACGAGTCCAGGAATTGGTGTCCCTGCAGTTGCCGCTTCCGGGATTTTATGTGCTAATACCCTCGTCTCCCCCCACCAAGTCAAGACATTGCTGGATCAACTACGGCTCTAAGAGTTATGAGGGCGAACCACCGTTCGCCCCTACAGGTATCTCTAATTCTCTAGCAAAAAGAGATGAGAGAGATGCGATCGCTCATCTCAAGCAGAATTAGCCAAGCAAACTAGAACTGTCAACGGCTCCTAAAGGGAGGGTCAAGTTAGAGGACGGATGCAGCGGATTGAGGAGGCTGCCATGTTCCTCGCTCAAGTTGTGGGAGCTTTTACTGCCTACAGGAAGTGCTTTGGCCGTCAATTGCACATCGTCAAAATCAACCTCAATCCCTGGTCCCTGCAACAAGTTGATCAGGCGAATTTCTAAGGATTGACCGATCACCGTATCAGTGGCAGAAGAGGTGTAAGTAATCTTGGAAGTTTTGAATTCTCCTTCTGGAATGTGCAGAGAATTATTATCTACCGCCAAAACTTGCCCACCTGCTAGCAACTCAACGCGGTAGCCTGAGAAGCCTGGGAAGGAAATTCCTGGAACTGGATCATCACCAGTGGGATTACCAACCGCAACCGAAAGAGTATAACGAGTGTTGGGAGCGAGCAGCGTATCGAGAGTTTGGCTTAAACCTGCCTCTCCACTCCCCACAGGATCAACTAAGAAGCTATAGCCAACATTATCTCCCTCTGGAACGCCACCAGGGTAATTGTTGAGGGAGGGGTTAAAGACACCCGTTGCCGAAGAGTCGTCAGTTGTTACATCAGGAATAATGTCATTGGGGTCGTAAACGTCCCAACCAGGCGGTGGCTCAACGGTAAAGGTAAAGTCTTCCTGAGCTGGGTCTTCAAAGCCAGCGTTCTCGATGGGAATGTTGATCTTCGAGTTAGCGCTGTCTATGTCTTTGAGCAAATCAGCAAGTTTGTTAAGGTCAACTATGCCACCTAAACTAGGCTGAAGTGCTGTCAGAATGGTTTCAGCAGATTCAAGCTGCTCCTCAAATGATGCACCTGTTGTATCTTTTTGACCTGCTGCTAGAGAGCGTACGAACTGAGAAATGCTGCTGGCACGGTCCAGGATAGATGGAAAGGTAATGCTACCAAAGGCGTTGTCAGAGTCAGTGAGGTTAAATAGCTCACTGGCTTGAGCAACAATTCCTTGAATGTCAGTCAAATCAACAATTGATGAATCTGTCTCTGGCATAGCTGGAAGTGTCTCCCTATGGGTCTTAAACTAGCGAACCTGTCGAAGGGGGCAACTTACTGCTACTAAAATACCCAGAAATGCTACTTTTCTTTCATTTACTCGAATATGCTCTTGAATCCTATGCCGCCTTCCATTTAGCAGCACAGAATCTTTCCATCCGCAAGCTCAGTTACGACCCAGGTTAGATTAAAGTTGCCACTGTAGTAGTGGGCTGCGATCGCGACTATTGAAATCCTGCCATGCTGACTTTTTTACGTTTGTTCCTTGTCTTAGCTTTACTGTTAGTGGAACTTGTCTGGTTTAGCCAACCAGCGATCGCTCAAGAGTATGAAGGCTGCTGGATGCTGAACTCCGCAGGAGCAGTGATTGACTTAAATGGCTCAGTTTGCCCGCGATCGCCTGCCGCATCTGGACTGACACCACTGATGTTCTCCAATTTGCGGGTTGAGCCTACCGCCAATGGCTTGGTTGCCGTGTCAGGTAGCGTGACGAATCGCAATAATCAGCCTATCCCTCTGGTTTTAGTGGAATACAAACTGGTAGATCAGCAAAGCCAGGAGGTTCTCTACAAAGGAATTTTGCCGCTGGAAATTCCTGGGGCATTACAAGCTGGAGCATCAGTCAACTTTAGCCGTGTCTTGAAGGCTAATCGATTGCCCCAAAAGCCTCTAAATGAAATCACAGTTCAAGTTGCCCGTTATCTTTGATTGGCTTTAGAGCTTTGGGCGCATTTCGGGCGATCGCCTGCCCCTACTCAATTTTGTAGAAAGGCCGAGATCTCTTTCTGAGTTTCGTTAAAAGCTTGATTCACTTCTACCGGGGATTCACCGATAGGCTCTATCATAGTTTTTTTGCCCCAAATTGCAGCAGCAAGCCGAACTTCTCGCCCAGATTTTAGCGTTAGAGCAAGATAATCTCGACCTACATTCACAGATGCGATCGCCGAGATTGGAAACTCAGTCACTGCAATTGGGGGTTTACCAGAGCGCTGTCTGCACGTCACCGTAGCCCAATCTTTCGTCTTATTAAATCTCACAGTATAAATTTCTTCTTTTGCCAGTGACGTATCTACCGCCCGCAATATTACAGCAATAACCATACACCCAAGCACAAAGAGAAATGGCCGATCTATGACGGGCAAAACTCCTGACTGAATCTGAAATGAGGTCTTGCTGGGATTTTGAATAAATTGATTCGCTCTTTTCTTTTGAAAGCGGAGATAGTCATCTGGAAAAGAGATGTCTCCTGCATCAGTCGTCAAGATTACGGTGAAACCGTTACAACTCGATTTTTGCGTGCGGCTAAACCCACAGATGCTTTCGGAGCGAGCCGCTTTTAGTTGAATGTCTCGCTCTAGGGCTAAACCTGTAAATGAGCGGTACGTTAATCTACAACTTGGAGTTTGGGTGCCACCTGGACAAACAATTTCTGGCTTAAAACTAAACCCGACGATCGCTCCTAAGCAGAGGAGCAACAGCCAGCCACCTGCAACCAACCAGCGACCTGTTTGCCGATGGCAGAGCACAAGTTCTTGATAGGTTTGTTTCAAAATTCTCACTGAAGGAACTCTGTGATTACCTGGCGGCCTTTTTCGAGCGATCGCTTTGTCTGAAGGGGTATCCAAAGAAATTCCGCAACTCGCACCTGTTTGCCTGATTTCAGTTTTAGGAGCAGGCAATTAGGGATAAATCGACGTAAATGAACTGTTTCAATGTCTGCGATGGGAAGCTCTGTGGTGACTACCTTTGTGCCATAGATCTGTGTGCAGGCAATCGTCACCCAACCGCTCGATTTATTAAACTGGCACCTGTAAATTTTTTCTTGTCTTAGACAATTAGACAGCAGAATAAACATAACAAAGGGCAGAATAAAAAATACAAGATTATAAGGAGGATGATTCAACGACCAACCATAGATCTCAAGCTGTAACGAAGACGAATTGGATTGGCTGATAAATTGATTCACAACATCAGCTAGGAGATCGGCTTCCATTCCCAAAACATAAACTTTACCCCGCTGAGTTTCTAATACATTTACTTCGCCAAAGCAGTCTGTCCAGCCAAGCTGAGGAGGTACACAGATGGGCGATTTATAAACTGCTTGAACTTGAATCTCGCTTTCTGAGGTGAGACCGCTCAATGAGCCATAGGTCAGAGTGCAGTTTAATGCTGCTTTCGGTAGGGTTGCAGTTCGTTGACAGGAGATCTCTGAAATAATGCTGGTTTTAAGGGCTGCTGCCACACCAACTGCCAAACAAGCGATCGCGATCATCCATCTCCCTGGTTGTCGATGATAAATGATCAGCTCTTGAGGCGACTGGCTAATTTTCATGCAGCCTGAGAACGATGTTTATGACAGATAGAATTCCCAGAAAAAAGATAAATCGATGTCTTAGTAAGAATAGTGTAGCGATCGCCCTAGCTACTCTACTCACAGCTTGTAGCTATCGAGTTTCATTTACTCCACCCAGTCAACCAAAACCTACTTCACAATTGAAACTACAGCCTACTCTGACCCCAGTAGAAGCGTTAGAGGCCGCTTTTTTCAACAAAGATTTTGCCCAAGCCAAACGGTTATTAAAGTCTGTATCGGCTCAAGACATTGAGCGCTCTGAATTAATGCTGAGAGCTGTTCAGACCAATCAGCCAGAGCTGATTCAACTCATGCTTAAGCGGGGCGCAGACCCTAATGCTAATGACGGTGTTTCACCCCTGCGACAAGCTGTACGTACAGGAAATGATCCGCTGGTTCGATTGTTGTTGAAGCACAGTGCAGACCCGAATCAGCAAGATGGGAATACAGATTCTATTTTGCAAGAAGCCTTGTTCAGCAACTCATACATTAGCTTTCTAGATTGGACTAGCCACATAGATCGGTTTCCTCAAGTCAGCGATCAGGGTATGGAAACAATCCGCTTAATCCTTAAAGGAGGAGCCAATCCAAACGACCGCGATCGCGCCAATGGGACAACAGTGCTAATGGTCGCCGCAGGGCACGGCAACAAAGAACTGGTGGAACTGTTACTGCAACAAGGTGCGAATGCAAAAGCAGCTAATGCCTATGGAGAGAATGCACTGCACTATGCCGCTTGGCGGGGTAATTCTGCGATCGTGCAACGACTGCTGTCTGAAAAAGTCAATGTCAATCCTACCCATCACTTGGGGCGGACTCCGCTGATGTTTGCAGTGCGGCGAGGCTCATTACCGATCGGGAAACTTCTACTAGCGCAGGGGGCAAGAGTTGATGCAGCGAGTCGCGAAACTTTTGTGGAACCTCATCGGTTGAGATATGGCTATTACTCTGTTCTGGATCACGCGATCGCCACAAACCAGCCAGAGATTGCTGCTTTATTAAAGCAAAAAGGCGCTAAGCCATACGAGCAAAAATAACTTTACGGGGTTTTTAGCAGGAGAATTATTGCTCCTTTAGGATGACAGTCACTTCAGTTTTTGGCTAACGTGTAGCAGATCTAACAAACTCTAGTTAGGGACTATTTCCCTCACTCGCTATTAAGAAAACTGCTATTAAGGAAGCTTATGAGTCACTCCCCTCTCTTCGACAATTTGGCGCGGGCTATCCGGGTTGCTTTATTTTGCGATCGGCAGCAGATTTCAACTAGCCAAGGTTTAGAGTGGCTCGCCGCGATTGAGGAAGCTGCCGATCGCCAACGGTTGCGTCGCCGGGAGTTGTTAGCGTTAGGCGGTTTGGGAATTGCGGGCGCGATCGCGGGTCACATGGGTCAGGTCAGTGCTGCACCCAAACCGAAATCAAGTGCCACTGTGGGAATTGTAGGAGCAGGATTTGCGGGATTGACTTGTGCCTACGAACTCCAACGTAATGGCATTCTTGCCACCCTCCATGAAGCCAGCGATCGCGTCGGGGGCCGTTGCTATTCATTGGGTAACAATTTCTTCCCTGGGCAGGTAGCGGAGCGGGGAGGTGAGTTTATTGATAACTTGCACAAAACCCTGATCGGCTATGCTCGCGAATTTGGTTTGACGCTAGAAGATGTCAACAAACAACCAGGAGAAGTTTTCTACTATTTCAATGGTCAGCGCTACCCAGAATCAGTGGTAGTGGATGAGTTCCGAGCTTTGGTCTCAGCTATGCAGGCAGACTTACGGACGCTCTCCGGTGAGCCTAGCGCTGATAGCCACACCGAGGCAGATGTGAGACTCGATCGCACCAGCTTACAAGCCTATCTCGACAGCCGCCAAGCGGGTAATGTGGTGAAGGCAGCGATCAAAGCCGCCTATGAAGCGGAATATGGCCTACCGATCGCTCAACAAAGCTGCTTAAACTTCCTCCTGTTTATTCATGCCGATCGCCGTTCTAAATTCACGCCTTTTGGTGTCTTTAGTGATGAACGCTATCACGTAGTCGAGGGGAATGACAAAATCACTCAGGGGTTGCGCGATCGCCTACAAAGTCCAGTCAAACTGGGCATGAAACTGCTGCGGGTGCGAAAAACGGGCACCAATCAGATTGAACTCACCTTCCAGAGTGGCTCTCGCACCACAACCGCTACTTATAATGCGGTAGTTTTGTCCATTCCCTTCACGACACTACGTCAAGTCGAGTTGGATCCAAGCCTGGGTCTGCCTGCCTGGAAGGTTCAAGCCATCCAACAGCTGGGTTATGGCAACAATGCCAAGATGATGCTCGGCTTCAACGGGCGGCCTTGGCTCCCTGCCAGCAACGGCAGCTCTTACTCCGACCTGCCCAACCACCAATCCACCTGGGAAACCAACCCTGCTAAAGCCACCAGTACTCAGGCAATTCTCACCGACTACTCCAGTGGCGATCGCGCTCTGCGTCTCAAAGTCAGCAATGTGCAAGCCGAGGCCGATCGCTTCCTTACGGATCTCAATCGAGTGTATCCGGGGTCAAAAGCAGTCGCTACTAAAATCAATGGTCAATACCGCGTTCACCTAGAGCCTTGGCCCTCTAACCCATTGACCAAAGGCAGCTACACCTGCTACACGCCCGGACAATTTACCAGCATTGCGGGCAACGAAGGCAAACCCGTCGGTAATCTCCATTTCGCCGGAGAACATGCCAACTCTTTCTACGAATGGCAGGGTTTCATGGAAGGAGCCGCTCTCTCTGGCATTCAAGCCGCCAACGAAATTCTCCAAGACCTCAAAGTTGGGAGATTATAGGGATTCATCAGCTCCACGAATCCCATGCTAATTTGGCTCACCCAATTTAAGGGCGAACTAGCCGCGCTGAGTGCGGCATTTTTGTGGGCGATCGCGTCTGTCATCTACACTCGCATTGGGCAGCGGGTGCCTCCCTTGGTTTTGAACTCTGTGAAAGGCGTGATCGCGATCGCTTTCCTCGCCATTACCCTCTGGCTTCAAGGCAGTAGTCTACCCGACATTAACGTTACCGCTTTGGGACTATTGATCCTGAGTGGCGTGGTGGGGATTGGCTTTGGCGACACTTATTACTTTGCAGCACTGAATTTACTGGGGCCAAGGCGAACTCTGCTACTGGAGGCTTTAGCACCCCCGCTCTCCGCTTTCCTCGCCTTACTGTTTTTGCAAGAAACCCTAAAACTGAGCAATTGGTTGGGGATTTTCCTTACCATTGTCGGCGTGACTTGGGTAGTGAGTGAGCGATCGCTGACTGGAACAACCAACTCAGTGACAAATAAATCAGCTCATTCTTTACTAGGAGTTGGTTACGGTTTACTGGCAGCATTGGGTCAGGCAGGAGGGGCGGTGCTGTCTCGTGCCGCTTTAACTCAGAGCACCATTAGCCCCTTGTGGAGCACCCTAGTCCGTTTAGCCGCCGGGGTGTTGGTGATGCTGGTGTGGCTACTAGTGCGACGGCAAGCAGGATTGGTGATGCAAACCCTAGAGTTAGAGCGCGATCGCCGTCGAGGTATGTCTGGGCTAGGCGCGATCGCCGTCACTTCTTTTTTCAGCACCTATTTGGGCATCTGGTTGCAACAAACTTCGCTCAAATTTACGGCAGTTGGGGTAGCCCAAGCCCTCAGTTCCACTAGCCCCCTGTTCATTCTGCCGATCGCGATCGCAATGGGTGAAGTGGTTAGCAGACAGGCCATTCTGGGTGTTTTGGTCGCTTGGGCAGGTGTTTGGTTCTTGTTTAGTTAATGCTGGTTCGGCTACCGCTTCAGAGCTAAGGTTAAGCCATCCGCGATCGGAACCAGGCTGAGCGTGATGCGTTGGTCTTGGTGCAGCTTGGCATTGAAGACGCGAATCGACTCGGTGCGGTTGTCTTGCACTTGCGGGTCTGCCACCCGTCCAGACCAAAGCACATTATCGATCGCGATCAACCCACCCGGACGCACGAGTTGCAGCGATCGCTCGTAATAGTTCCAGTAGTTGCTCTTGTCAGCATCAATAAAGGCAAAATCAAAAGTTTCGGCCTCACCAGCGGCTAAAAGCTGGTCTAGGGTGTCTACGGCTGGGCCAATCCGCAGCTCAATTTTGTTAGCCACGCCAGCGGCTTGCCAGTAGCGACGGGCGATCGCGGTATATTCTTCGCTCACGTCGCAAGCAATGACTTTACCATCAACGGGTAAAGCCAGCGCCACCGCTAAGGAACTGTAGCCTGTAAATACTCCCACTTCCAAAGTCTTCTTCGCCCCCATTAGCTGCACCAATAGCGCCATAAACTGCCCTTGCTCTGGAGCAATCTGCATCTGAGCCATCGGACGTTCAGCGGTCTCCTGTCGTAGTTGCGCTAGAAGCTGCGGTTCCCGCAAAGAGTTGGACAACAGATAGTTATACAGTTGGTCTGTTAAATCAAGTGTTTTATTAGACATAGGGATGTTTTGCTTAAAAATGCAGCTACAAAATTACTATATTGAGTGTGATTTGCTGTAACTGGAAACTCAGAGGAGAGTGGAGTTTATGATCCGAGCGATTTTGGCATTAGTTCTGGTGGGGCTATTAACGGCTTGTGGCAACGGCATTCCGGGGCTGAGCGACCGAGTTGTTCAACAAGCGATCGCTCTACAAGTCAGCCAAACTCAGCAAACCCTCGCCCAACAACTCCGACTCAAAAAGCCCCCCAAAGTAGAAGTGAAGCAAGTCGCGATCGACCAGCAAGACTCCCTAAAGATTCAAGGCTTACCCGCTTACCATCTGCAAGGAACTTACGACCTCACCTTGAAGTTTCCCAGCCGCCAAGTCACTCAGGAAAAAAATCCGTTCGAGGTCTACCTGCAACAGCAACCCGACCAGAAAAATTGGAAGCTAGCTCAGCTTAGCAAATCGGATACAGAAGCTGAATCTACTTGGGTGACAGAACCCCTCCAGTAGACTTCAACTCATCAAATCCAATTTGCCAGAAGTCCCATAAACCTAGGGAGAGATTGACTATGGTTGGGCAAGTTGCGCGATCGCCATTGACCTTTGATCAGTTTGTCAACCAATATCCAGAAGATGGGGGACGCTATGAGCTGCGCAGAGTTGAACTTGATGGCGGATCAGGTGTTTGCAGCGGGACAGTAGGTGTAATTTTAGTGGAATCAACTAAAAATGTTTCAACTCGTTTGAAGAGTTCAGCTACTAAGTAGAAAATGCTAGTAGCCATAAACACAAAAACTTGATTCGCCCAAAAGGACGAATCAAGTTTTTGTAATGAGTTCTAAATTTGTGAGCATCAGTATTCTTTTGCTAGTTTAAATCTAGCAATCGCTAGAAGTATGGATAACCAAACACAACCCACTAAGGGCCAAATCCAAGTTGACATTTTAATGGCGGTGAGGGAACTAAAAGCCCAAATTCAGCAGCTGCAAGATGAGCCTTTAAATAGTAAAGAGTCCAACTTTGAGGACTATCTAAACCTTTTTATTCAACAAACTGAGGAAAAGGTCAAGCAGATAGAAGCAGAAGCAACACAACTGAAAGCACAAAAGAAGGCTCTGTATCAGCAGTTGTGGAGCCAGGCTAAGGAGTTGAAATCCTGCTATCAGGAATTGCAGCATACGAATCAAGAACTATGTCAGGCCTTAAACTCCGATCAAGTTTCTTATAATCAAGCGATCGCGAAAAAAATTTTCAATGAGGATGAGCCTATCAGAGAGGCTTTGGCCAAGTTGCTTCAACTAATTTATGGCCGAGATGGTAGCCCTAGAGATCTGGGAAGGCTGCGGAGATGTCCATCTCCGCAGCCTCGTATTTCTGGCACAGATAACACCTACCCTTTATCCAAACAAGCGATCGCATTTAAGGATGACCACGACCGCCTTAAAGCCCGATCTCTAGCGCTAAAAGCACAATTTCAAAGGTTGCGAACTCAATCTCAGGTATTGGCCGCTCAGTCTCGAGTGTTGCAAAGTCGATATCTTGAGTTAGAAACAGTTGAGCGCGATCGCAACTAGTAAATTCAACGAGCCTTACAGTAAGCCAGCGGTTTCGTAGAGCCTTCTCAGGGTCGCGGTAATTTTAGTGCCGTATTGTAAGTCAGCAGTCCAGCGACCACTCAGTTGATCCACCAAAGGGGCAATACCGCGAGTGACAAAGCGGAAGCGCGGGTCAACCACATCCTGAACTAAAGGCTCGGTGCTGGCATAGGCTTTGAGGTGCTGCACATGCGCCCGAACTCCAATGCGGGCACTGGGGAAAGACGCACCTACCTCAGCACCACCGACTGTTCCCAAGCCAGCAAAGTTGTTCTGCGAAGGTTTGATTTCACTACCAAAGCGTAAAAAGCCAGTCTCCACACACATTTGGCAGAAAGCAATATCGTAATTTACGCCTTCCACGCTGGCTTCTTCTCGGTACAGCTTCGGTAAGTCGGGAAACTGAGCTAAAGCATTCTCGTTGTTAGATTTGAGGAACATCATTAGCTGGACTTCCGAAGTGTTGCCGTTGCTAATGATGCGATCGAGTTGACCAGGACAAATTGAAAGGATCGATCGCAAAATCACTGTCCGGCTGACGCTATCCCAACCCACAGAAATATTAACCTCCCGCAGATCGACCGCTCGGATATAGACAATGTTGCGGTAGTTGATGCGGCGGATATTAGGGGCTTTGGTCAAATCCACCCGCAGGCGATCGGCCAAGTCAATTGGAATGTAAGCATTACCATTGACCACAATGCCCTGCTCACCATAAATAGAGCCATTAATATTGATGTTGGCGGGAGTATAGGTGCCCGTGGGTAAAGGTGTGGGCGTTGGCGTAGGAGTAGGGGTAGGTGTGGGAGTTGGCGTGGGAGTTGTCCCACTTACTGCTCGGCTCCAAGCTGCTAAACCGTCAGCCAGGCCCAAGGCAATATCGCGGCGACGATTTTGAATTAAAAAGCGATCGTCTGGATTGGTCAAGAAGCCTACTTCCATTAACAGAGAAGCAGGAATGATTTGGCGACAAAAAGCTAGGCTACCCACTCCGGTAGCAGTGTCGGGTCTAGCTCCTCGGCTTGGCAGTTGGGGCACCCGACGCAGCAGCGCCAGCAACAACAGCTCCGAGTGAGCTTTGCGCTCGTCATTATTGGCAATATAGAAAACACTGGCTCCCCTCACAGAGGGGTCAGAAAAAGCATCAGCGTGAATTTCTAGGGCTACGTCACCCACACGCCCGCGACTGTTGATCCAGGCGATGGTCCCCGCTAGGCTGAGGTCATCGGGTACGGCCAAAACTTCAAACGCCCGCGATCGCAGTTCAGCGACAATCAAATCCCGTAGCAGAATCAATTCTCTGGCTTCTGTGGTGCCGCCAGCGATCGCGCCTGGATCGATTCTGCCGTTCTCGTTTCCACCATGACCTGCCGAAATAAAGATTCGTCCCATCTGCGCTGTTTCCTCTAGAGCTAAAAATTATTGATATTTAGTGTCTGTTTAATAAAACTGCTGTAGCTTGACCTCTAGAACGGCCCTCTACCCATGACTCTGAATAAATGAAATTACCCTTAACGAATTGATTATGCCCAACCCAAAGCCAGAATACAGCTTCCAGGCAAGATCAACGTGATAATACTCGAACTTCAGCCGTTTGTACCAACGGGTTTAGGCAAATGAAGTCACAGCACGGCTTTTCTCAAAGCACAACGGCTTGGCTGAAACTGAGAGAGCGGTGACAATAGTAAGTGAGTTCTACTTTTCGGCACAGCGTCAATGGACATTCCTCGGCTGCATCCTGACACTATTGAGCAAGTCAAGCAAAAAGCTGACATTGTCGATATAGTTTCTGAGCATGTCGTGCTGCGGAAACAGGGCAAAGACTTTGTCGGACTCTGCCCGTTCCACGATGACAAGTCTCCGAGCTTCAGCGTCAGTCCCAGCAAGCAGTTCTACTATTGCTTTAGTTGTGGAGCAGGCGGCAACACGATCAAGTTTCTGATGGAGTTGGGCAAAAACTCCTTCAGCGATGTCGTGCTGGATCTGGCTCGCCGCTACCAAGTTAATATCAAAACTTTGGCTCCAGAACAGCGCCAAGAGTTGCAACGGCAGCTTTCGGTGCGGGAGCAGTTGTATGAGATTTTGTCGCTGACGGCCAAGTTTTACGAGCACGCACTGCGACAACCCCAAGGAAAGGTCGCTTTAGATTACCTACAAAACTCTCGGCACCTGAGCCAAGAAACGATTCAGCAGTTTCAACTCGGTTACGCTCCGGCGGGTTGGGAAACGCTGTACGGCTATTTGGTAGAGCAGAAACACTACCCGGTGGAGTTGGTAGACCAAGCTGGGTTAATTTTGCCGCGCAAATCTGGGGGTGGTTACTACGACCGTTTCCGCGATCGCCTGATGATCCCAATTTTGGACATTCAAGGTCGCGTGATTGGGTTTGGGGGCCGCACCCTGAGCGATGAGCAACCCAAATACCTCAACTCCCCCGACACCGACCTGTTTGACAAAGGCAAAACCCTATTTGGGCTAGACAAAGCCCGCGCCGCGATCGCCAAGCAAGACCAAGCGGTGGTCGTAGAAGGTTATTTTGATGTAATTGCCCTGCATGCCGCCGGGATTACCAACGCCGTCGCGTCTTTGGGTACTGCCTTGAGCGTGGCCCAAGTCAAACAACTGCTGCGCTACAGCGAGTCAAAGCAAGTTGTGTTTAACTTTGACGCAGATGCGGCGGGGGTGAAAGCGGCTGAGCGGGCGATCGGGGAAGTGGCTGACTTGGCTTATCAAGGCCAGGTGCAGTTGCGAGTCCTCAACATTCCCGAAGGCAAAGACCCGGATGAGTTCTTGCACACACATTCTTCAGAGCATTACCTCAGCCTGCTGGAAAGAGCTCCCCTCTGGTTAGATTGGCAGATTCAGCAAGCACTCCAAGGCCAAGACCTGAAGCAAGCTGACCAGTTTCAGCAGTCGATTCAGGCGATCGTCAAGCTCCTGGGCAATTTACCCAATACCCCTTTACGAACACACTATATTCATCAGTGTGCGGGGTTTTTGAGTCAAGGCGATGCCAGGTTTGCGCTGCAACTGGAAGAAAACCTCCGCACCCAAGTTCGGGGGCAACGTTGGCACGGGCGATCGCAAAAATGGGAAAAACCCACCGATTACAGCTTGCGAGAAGCAGCAGAAGCCCAACTACTCCGCATCTACGTTCATTGCCCTGCCCATCGTCTAGAAGTGCACAACGCCCTCAAAGAGCGTGAGCTGGAGTTTAGCTTGTCTCATCACCGCTTTTTGTGGCGGCAGATCCTAGACATTGAAGAACCAGAAAATCGAGAGCCTCAGGCCGAATTGTCTCAGTCTTACGCCAGTTGGGAAGAGCCCACAGAAGTTGACTTACTCACGGCCCTGCAGGACCGCTGCACTGAGTCGCCAGAGGAAATTAAGCGAGTTCTGCACATTCTGCAACTCGATGAAACAGGAAAGTTAGATATTCTCCGTCCGAGTCTAGCGATTCGCACCGCCACTGCTAGCCTAGAGCGGATTATGTGCGAGAAGCGTTGCCGTCACTTGCTGAAGATGTGGGAAGAAGCCACGCAAGCGATCTTAGCTGACCCTAACCAAGTACAAATCCTAGATTCTTTAGAACAAAGCCTAGATGCGGCCTTCGATGTCGAAGCCTTGCGGTTTCAGAAGCTGTTCTACGACGAAAGACGCTACCTGCAAGAACTCGATCGCCAACGCTGCGTCACCCCAGCCGATCTACTAGAAGTGCCGCAGTTGGGTTAGTTGCAATAGAGCGTGTCGCGGGTGTTGCGGCCAGTCACAGGGTTAGTGCCCTTCGCCACCTTGCAGAGCAAAGTTTGGGCATCTTGTCGAAACTCTACGTCGGTGAAGTCTGCGCCGTCAATCACGGCTCCTTCAAACTTGGCGTTGAAGGCAAAGGCTCCTTCTAGAATCGCATTGGTTAAATTTGCATCTGACAGGCGAGCCGTATCTAGCGTGGCGTTGCTGAGGTTTGCCCCTGCCAAATTGGCAGCTTCCAGATTAGCCCCAAAAAAGCTCACTCCGCGCAAATCACTCTGACTGAGATTGATGCCGCGCATATTGGCCTTAGTAAAGCTGGAGTCTACTAAAACACGGCCCGAAAAGTCGGCCCCCACCAAGAAAGCTTTGTTATAGTCCTCAGCCAAAGCAGGAGCCGCGATCGCCCCCCAAACCAGCAACCCCGCCAGAGTCATCCAGCATAAGCTGAAACAAGCAGTGGCTAGGCGTTGATACCAGGCTGTTTTCACTGGTTTCTGAATTGGCTGCTGAATCAATGGGAAACCGTACCTTCTGTCCATCTCGCGTACTTTACTAAGTGACTGTGACGAATCAGTGAGTCTGGGAGCCACATCAATCTATAGGCTAGCGCTAAGCGCAGCCTAGACTGACCTGAGCGGTCCCATCCCTGATCCTACCCGAAGCTGTCGGTCTCCTTGGTGAAAAAGCACTAGACTCGTAACGAAGGTTAAAGTCTGACTACTTCGTCCTGCGAGGAAATCTGAGTAAAATGCATGAATTCTGGCAAGCCTGAACCCTCGCGATCGCGCCGCTCGTCTCAATCTAAGAGCGAAATCGGGTTGCTAGGAGAAGCCTTTATTTCAGAATGGTTGCAAGCTCAAGGTTGGGGACTGCTGCATCAACGCTGGCATTGTCGTTGGGGCGAAATTGACCTGATTGCCCAACAACCTGCGGCCCAACAATCCACAGCACCGAGACCGATAGCACCTAGGCCTATAGCAACTAACCAGATGCGATCGCCCTCAGCCACGCTTGTATTTGTGGAAGTTAAAACTCGTAGCGGCAACAATTGGGATGCGGACGGTTTGCTAGCGATCACGGCCCAAAAGCAAGCCAAACTTTGGCAGACAGCAGAATTATTTTTGTCCAGTCATCCTGAACTCTCAGAATTACCTTGCCGCTTTGATGTGGCGCTGGTGGCGTATCAAACTGCATCAAAAGCGCGATCGCAACCTGAAAAACTTGGTGTCGATCAAGTTCAGGCTGCGATATTAGCAATGAATCATATGGTTAACCAGAGTCAAGCAGCGATCGCCCAAGGGCAACCTATTGCGATCGGAGGCTGTCAACTAAGCTTAAAAGATTATATCCAAGCAGCTTTCACTTAATTTGCCGTTGTCAGGCTGCTCGAACAAGTGCTGGAAATGACAACCAGCCAGAATTTGCCAGGTGTTGCACCCTAAGCTAGCGTCTCCGGACAATAGCCCAGTCCTAGAACAAACTGCTTGCGGAATTCTTCAATTTCACCGCGATCGGGGCTACCGTGAGAAACCACCGCTACTTGATAGCGCCGCATCACATCAATGGCAGACTGACCCGTTTCCAAGCTCCACAAAGCCATTTGAATACGAATTTCTGGCTCGTAGGGAATACCTAGCTCATTCAAGAAAGCTCGGAAATCTCCATCTTCTTGGGGGCTCAAGTAGCGATTCATCTTGACCTTGACGACCCAGCCATCAATCTGATGAATTACAGTCATGAATCGAACAGGCATTAGCGTGGTGCCATGTAGGTGTTCGACGACTCTTAGGGTGAGGCTGGCATTGCCAAGGTAGTAGAGATATTCCATGTTTCTTCGGACCCAGCGAATGCTACATTTCTATTCTTACGGGGATTTGCTGAAGCCAATAGGGGAGAAGCCCCCGACCTCCTATGGGGGGTTCCACCCAATGTTGTTATAAGTTTTGCACTTCATTGCTTGTCGCAGCCTTACGCTGGTATGAACTTCACGGCCAAACCTCACGATTTTAGTTCCTCAGATCAGCCTGTCACTCCGGCGATCGCATCCGAGCCTACCTCCGACCAATTACTGAGCGCCTATGACTACGAGTTACCAGAAGAAAGGATTGCCCAAAACCCCATAGAGCCAAGGGATCAGGCACGGTTGCTCGTCCTCGACTCCCCAACTCAGCATAGCCACCGCATCTTTCGGGACTTACCAGATCTCCTCCAATCGGGAGATTTACTAGTGCTCAACAATACCCGTGTGATTCCCGCCAGGTTGTACGGTCGTAAGCCAGGGGGTGCCGCGATCGAAGTTTTGCTCCTAGAACCCCAACCCCAACCTAATTGCTGGCTGGCTCTAGTCAAACCCGGTCGGCGGCTGAAACCCGGAGCGGCAATTGAGTTTGGTCCAGACCCAACTGAGCCACCGAGCTTAAAGGCCACGGTCTTAGCGACGGATGCGCCCACGGGAGGGAGGATTTTGCAGTTCGAGGTGCCCGATGGGGAGTCATTGCAAACACGGCTACAAGAACTCGGCCAAGTACCTTTGCCACCCTACATTACCCAATCGGAAGCAGAGCCAGAACGCTACCAAACGGTTTATGCCGCGCAACCTGGAGCTGTCGCAGCCCCAACCGCAGGCTTGCACTTTACCCCTGAACTGTTAGCACGACTACAAGCTCAAGGGATTGACCAAGCCTTTGTTACCTTGCATGTAGGAGTCGGCACGTTTCGGCCCGTCGAAGCGGAGGATATTACCCAACATGCCATGCATAGTGAGTGGGTAGAAGTTCCAGCCGAGACAGTCGCCAAAATTCAGCAGACCAAAGCCCAAGGCGGGCGCGTGATTGCTGTGGGTACGACGGTCGTCCGCACCCTGGAAGGAGTGGCGCAGCAAGCTGAGCAAAATGGCAACCAGTTTGGTGAATTGCAGCCCTACCAAGGCAAGGTGAATTTATTTATCTACCCTGGTTATCAATGGCGCGTGGTGGAGGGATTAATTACCAATTTCCATTTGCCTTGCTCCAGTTTGCTGATGCTGGTGAGTGCGTTGGTAAGTCGTCCGCGCTTGATGGCGTTGTACCAAGAGGCGATCGCGGAACAGTACCGTTTCTATTCGTTTGGGGATGCCATGCTGGTGTTGCCAGAGGCCAGAATCTAAATCATGGGCATGGGGCGATCGCTGATCTTCAAGCTAATCAGGCACTTGATTGCAATGCAATTTCCGCAGGTTCGGTGGATTACGACCGCAGAACTCGCTCAATGGCTCAGCAATCCTGTCCGATCGCAACCGCTCCTATTAGATGCTCGAACTAAAACTGAGTATGCTGTCAGCCATTTGGCAACTGCTCAACAAATCGATCTGATTGCGCCTGACTTGGCCGCTCTAGGCCAGATTGATCAGGATACGCCCCTAGTTGTCTACTGCTCGATTGGCTATCGCAGTGCTAGGGTTGCAGCTCAGTTGGCGCAAGCAGGCTTCACGCAGGTTTATGACCTGGAAGGCAGCATTTTTCAATGGGCCAACGAAGCACGACCGCTCTGGCAAGCCGAGCAGCCTACGACCAAAGTGCATCCTTACAACGCCCAGTGGAGCTTGTTGCTCAAGCCTGAGTATCGGGCGGAGTTGCAGGAAGAATTACCTCTAGATTGAAGGCTATGCCCTAATCTTCGTGCTCCTCCACCTGCTGGATTAATTTAGCAATCAAAGCAGTCCAGCCAGTTTGGTGACTCGCACCGATTCCAGCACCATTGTCGCCGTGGAAGTATTCGTAGAACAAAATCAAATCTTGCCAATGCGGGTGGGTTTGAAATTTTTCTGTGTCTCCATAGACGGGGCGACGACCGGCGGCATCTTGGGTAAAAATCTTTATGAGTCGTTGGGAGATTTCGCTAGCGACTTCCCACAAGTTCATCCATTGCCCAGAACCTGTCGGGCATTCCACTTTAAAGTCATCACCTAAGTAATGATGAAACTTTTGCAGCGATTCGATTAGCAAGAAGTTGATGGGAAACCAAATCGGACCACGCCAGTTAGAATTGCCCCCAAACAAGGCACTGGTGGATTCCGCTGGCTCATAATCAACGCGGTGTTCCTGACCCTGTGCTTCAAAAATGTAAGGATGCTCGGCGTGATAACGGGACAGAGCTCGAATGCCATAGGGACTGAGGAATTCCTTTTCGTCTAGCATTTTCTCTAGAATCCGCCGCAGTTTATCGCGATAAACGATCGCCAAAAGCCTGCGATCGCCGACCCCCTGCCGTTTCATACAAGCAATGTTCTGGGTCAGATCAGGGCGATTGCGAATAAACCACTCTGTCCGCTTCCAGAAACCAGGAAACTGCTCTAGGAGTTCCGCTTCGATCGTCTCCACTGCAAACAGAGGAATCAGGCCAACAATGGAGCGAACTTTCAAGCGCACTTGATGACCGTCTGGGAAATGAAGCACATCATAATAGAAGCCGTCTGCTTCATCCCAGAGGGAGGCTTCTTGTCGGCCCATGCGGTTCATAGCCTCCGCAATGTAGAGGAAGTGCTCAAAGAACTTACTGGCAATATCTTCGTAGATGGGATTGGATTTTGATAGCTCTAAGGCGATCGCTAGCATATGCAAGCTATACATGCCCATCCAACTGGTGCCATCCGATTGGTCAATGCGACCTCCGGTAGGTAGTTCGGAACTGCGATCGAACACACCGATATTATCCAGACCTAGAAAGCCACCTTGAAAAACATTATTGCCCGCTGCATCTTTGCGGTTCACCCACCAAGTAAAGTTGAGCAATAGCTTTTGGAATACTCGCTCTAAAAAAACACTATCGGCCCGACCGTATAGTTTCTGTTCAATCTTGTAGATTCGCCACGCTGCCCAAGCATGGACAGGAGGATTCACATCCCCAAACGCCCATTCATAAGCAGGCAGTTGGCCATTGGGATGCATGTACCATTCTCGCGTCAGGCGATCCAGCTGGTATTTAGCCAGTTCTGGATCAATCATGGCAATGGGAATCACATGAAAGGCCAGATCCCAAGCTGCAAACCAGGGATATTCCCACTTGTCGGGCATCGAGAGAATGTCATCATTAAATAAATGAATCCACTCAGAATTTCTCCCTTTCAGCCGCTCCGGGGATACGGATGGCTCAGCAGGCGCGTTTTTCAGCCATTCATCCACCACGTAGTAGTAGAATTGTTTGCTCCACAATAGGCCCGCAAAAGCTTGACGCTGGATGTTTTGCAAATCGGGCGATCGCGTGAAACAGCAAACCCGTTGGTAAAATTCATCGGCTTCCTGCTGGCGATCGCTAAAAACCCGCTCAAACTCAGCTCCCAAGGGAGAAGCGGTGACAAGCGCTGGAGCCACTTGATTTAATCTGAGTTGAATAGTTTGCGTCTTGCCTGCCTGTACCTGCAAGATATAGTGTGCTGCGGCTTTGGTGCCAACCAATTCAGGATTGACAGCAGTTTGCTCACCCTGAACTACATAGTTGTTGATGCCATCCTTGAGATAAGCCGAAACGTTAGGCGTTCCAAAGACACGCTCTGTATTGGTTTCATTTTCGGTAAACAGCAGGGCTGTAGGCGGGTCGCAATACAACCAGTAGTCACCCAAGCTGGAATGGGAGGCGGCAATGACGCTGTAATTGTCCTTGTCCTTAGATTTCGCTTTAGACAGTAAGGGCTTGTCGGAGTTGGGAAGAGAGGGACAAGCTTGCTTCTCACTCCCAGACCCCTTACTCCAAGACCAAGTGTTACGAAACCACAGCGTCGGCAATAAATGTAAGGTTTGAGCTTCTGGCCCGCGATTCGTAATGGTGATGCGCATCAGAATGTCTTCTGGAGCCGCTTTAGCATATTCAACCAAGACATCAAAATAGCGTTCTTCGTCAAAAATGCCTGTCTCCAATAGCTCAAACTCTAATTGATCGCGACCCCGACAAGCATTCTCGGCCACCAATTGCTCGTAAGGAAATGCCTGGTGTGGATATTTATAAAGGCATTTCATGTAGGAGTGCGTCGGCGTGTTGTCGAGGTAGAAATAGTATTCTTTAACGTCCTCACCGTGATTGCCTTCTTTCCCAGTCAAGCCAAACAGTCGTTCTTTGAGAATTGCGTCATTGCCATTCCAGAGGGCGATCGCAAAACAAAGCCGTTGATGATTGTCCGAAATGCCTGCGATGCCATCTTCTCCCCAACGGTAAGCCCGCGATCGCGCTTGGTCATGGGTGAAATAGTCCCAAGCTGCCCCACTAGCACTGTAGTCTTCCCGAACAGTTCCCCACTGGCGATCGCTGAGATACGGCCCCCATCTGCGCCAATGCGCTTGCCTATGACGGGTTGCTTCTAGCCGTTGAGCTTCTACGGTGGTGTTTTCTGTCATGGCTCTCTCAAGCGATCGCGTGCAGCAAAGTAAATCTTGGCTCAATCGGCCCTCGACTCTTAAACCCCAATCTTTAAAGTTGAGCCATTTTAACGCACCTGTCCTTGCCGACTCAGCCTCTGTCGAATTGTAGAGTTTGGGCTTGTACTTGCCTGTACTCATCTTTAGTTAGAGCCGTTTTAGCTTAAAGTTTCTTTACATCGGTCAGAAGGAGGGCCTATAGTTTCGCACCCTAGGCAGACTGCGGCTTAGAGGCAACTCGATACTATAGGGACATAACAAGTTTGTTAACAAGTTCGTTGAGGAATGTAAATATGGAATCTCGTCCTTCTGCTGATCTACCCACTGTTGCTAACGCTTATAACGGCAAAGATCGGAACGCCTTTTTGTTTGGTTGGAATCCCCAAGCCGAGCTATGGAACGGTCGTCTAGCCATGATTGGTTTCTTGGCATATCTGTTGTGGGATTTGAACGGTTACAGTGTATTGCGTGACGTGCTGCACTTCCTACCCCAATACATCGCTCGTTAGTCACTGGCTCGTTAGTAACTGACTGTTAATCATTGAATAAGTCATAAGCATCCAACCTTGTCGTTAGACTGGTGGCCTTAACTCAGCTTAAGTTGCCAGTCTGACCACAAGGTTTTGCTATGGCCCAATGTTCTATTCATCTAGAGTCTTGGAAGGGTTAAGTTGGAAAATCGACACATCCAACTCCACTTTTTGCATTAGTTCTGCCAGAAAGCCTTGGTTTAGGAGGCAGACGGGATTAAAGTAAATATTCTTCATAGAAATTGTTTACCCACGCTGAGCGGTGGCTGCTTAGCTTTGTATCTGCCTACTTAAGTCAATCGTTATCTGGAGCTGAAGATTTGATTTCCTCTGAGCAAGTATCCCCACCCGCTGCCCCATTAAAAGAAGAGGTAACGATCGCTGACCCCGCGAAAGAAGCAAACCGTAGCCTGATCACTGCAATAGGCATGTTGAGCCTTTGGGCGACGAGTTTAGCTTGCTTGTTGAGCTTAGATATCTCCGCGTGGCCCTTGTTGTGGAAACTGCCGCTGATGGTTTGGCAAATGTTTCTCTACACAGGGCTATTCATCGTCGCGCATGATGCGATGCATGGAGCAGTCTATCCCAAAAACTCCAAGATTAATGATGGGATGGGAGCGATCGCTCTGTCTTGCTATGCCCTGTTTTCCTTCGAGAAGCTAAAGCAAAAACATTGGCAACACCATCAGCATCCAGTGAGCGAACGAGACCCAGACTCCCATAATGGCAAGCACCAGAATTTTTTTGCTTGGTATTTTCAGTTCATGAAATCCCACTGGAGCTGGGTCAGAATATTGGCCTTAGTTGCGCTCTTTCACACCATTCGCTTGACGCTGGCTTTGCCAGCAGAAAACATGACGCTGTTTTGGGTCATTCCTTCGATCTCCAGCTCGGTACAACTGTTTTTCTTTGGCACCTACCTCCCGCACCGAGAACCAGAAGGAGGATACAAAAATCACCATCGGGCTCAAAGTAACCCCCTTCCAGTTTTCTGGTCTTTCATTACCTGCTATCACTTTGGCTATCACGAAGAGCACCATGAGTACCCGCAGCTAGCTTGGTGGCAGTTACCCGGAGCGGCTAAAGCGCAGGGAACGATCTGAGCAAACTATTTGCCAGATTTCTCGGCCTTGGTGTCAGTAGCTTTATCGCTCGCTTTGGCGTCATTCGGTTTATCTGATTTAGGGTCCGATGAAGCTTTAGAGTCCGGTGATTGGAGCGCTTGGTCCAGTACAGTCCGCGCCTCTTCTGCCTGGGCTCTAGCTTCTCGGTAACGGAGGTTGGTTTGAGCAAAGGTTTTCAAGGTTTTGAAGCCTTCTTTAAGGTTGGCGATCGCCTCCTCGCTCACCGACTCATCTGTGAACAGAATATCGACCTGCTCTCGCACTTTGACTGCTTCAGAACGCAATTCTTGCACCTTCAGCTTGAGCGTCGCCAAGTTGCTGAGAATTTGTACTGCCTGGGTGACAGCATCTTCGTCCGCAGAGACCGTTGAGCTTGGTTCTTTCACTTCAATAAATTGTTGAGGGCCAAATCCTTCTGCCAAATCGGTCGGTAACTTGCCTGAATCCATCAGCTCCATCAGCTGATCCATTGCCTTTTCACGGGCTTTGGCAGAATCTTTGCCAGAGACAGTCAGAATAATTTCAGGGCTTTGCGCTAGCGTATACTGAACCATAAACGTACATCTGTACTAAAGTCTTCTCTTCAATCTTAATGTGTTGCAGCCTAGGACTGCGGCAGTTGTCGAACGTGCTACTGGGGCTGGGTCCGAGCTTGTCTCACCATGGCAATCAAAGTTTGGTGAGCATCTTCCGAGTCTTGCAGTTCGTGGTCAAACTCAACCCGAAGCGGGGTTGCCGCTCCCTCAACCTGAGCCATCAAGTTCATCCCTTGGGCATCAATCGAAACCATCTCCGCCGCAGTGGTACTAGTCGCTCCAGCATAGGCTTTGGCATAAAGCACGATCGCTTCGGCATGGTCTTCGTTCATATGTTTGCAAATGCGATCGCTAATACTAGGGGTTAATGGATCAGCCATAACCAAATCTCCTCCATCAAATTATGAGCAAATCATGGGTACCTGTTGGGAAGTTTAGCAGAGGCAAGGGCTAGGGATGGTAAGCTCACAAAGGTCTTGGTTAATGCATTGGAGGAAGAACTGTGTTTGCTGGCAAACGGCCCACTAATCTTGGCGTTCAAAATGGTAGCTTAGCACCCTGCCCAAATACCCCCAACTGTGTCAATAGCCAAAGTACAAGCCCAACTTGTCAGATTGCCCCTTTGACTTACACCTCCACAGCAACCCAAGCGATCGCTGACCTCAAAACGGTGATCCAAAATCTGGAGCGTACAACCATCGTTACGGAAAGGCCTAACTACTTGTACGCAGAATTCAAAAGCGCTCTGATGGGGTATGTAGATGACGTGGAATTTTACCTGGATGAAGTTCAGCAAGTGATTCACGTGCGATCGGCCTCTCGCTTGGGCAAATCGGATTTAGGCGTCAACCGCAAACGCATCGAAACAGTTCGAGCCAAGTTGCAAGCTCTGCAAAGTCAAGGTTAGAACTAGAGCGCTGAGGGATAAGTGTCGGGCACTTCATTATCCTCGACAGGCTCATCGCGGTCTAGCGGTTCAACCGCACGGGTGTCATCAATATGAATGATGGCATCAAACTGGCTGGGTAACTGGGTGTGGAAATAGTGGCTTAGCCGCTCGGAGTGAGGACGGTAAATCACGCCGATTGCCCTCTCTAAGCGGGGTTTTCGTAGCTGAGCGATCGCCAGATTATCTTGGCGGAGATTCAACCAAAAGCGGGGTAATCCAGTTTCATGGAAAAGCGCTTCGTAGCTATTGGGCAGTGCAGGTCTGACTTGCTTGAGTTCAGCAGGGCCATCCCAATCGGTCGCTGCTGTGACGGTGCCAGTATAGGTGCTGAAGCCAACCAACACGGCATCTTCACCGTAACGCTCTCGTACCAGTTGCCCCACATTCCACTCACCCGCTTCTCCCATATCGGTAGCTCTAGCATCGCCTAAATGAGAGTTATGTGCCCAAACCACGATCTTGGCGGGTTGCTGCTGTTTTTCTAGATGGGCTGATAAGTGATCAAGCGTTTCTGCCATATGGCGATCGCGCAAATTCCAAGAAGACACTCTCCCTCGGAACATGGAGCGGTAGTACTCCTCAGCATTCTTGATCAGTCGAGCATTCTGCTCCGCATAGAAGAATTCATCCTCTGCTAAGGGGCCATCTCTTCGCGTATACTCACTCGCCTGTCTTTGCAACTCTAGAAGTTGATCTACCGCTCCACCTTCACAGGATTCCGCCATGCCAGAGCTGGTCGCATATCCGTAACTCTGAGAATCCTCCTCGAAATGCTCGAAACAAGCATAGCGAGAACGCGCTCGTTGTCCTGCTTCTGGATCAATTTGGTCGAGATACTTCAGCACTGCTTCAATGGAACTGTAAAGGCTGTAAAGATCAAGACCATAGAAACCAACTTTAGTCCTCTCTGGCGGCAAAGCTGCATTATATTGATGCAGCCAGTTAACGAAATTCAGCACGTCTGTATTTCGCCACATCCAAGTCGGGAAGCGATGAAAGTTACCCAGTGCTTCGTTACTGGTGGCATCCTCACTCATGCCTTGGACAAAGCGGTTAACTCGGTAAGCATCAGGCCAGTCAGCTTCTACTGCAACTGCTGCAAAGCCTTTTTCTTGAATCAACCGCTTGGTAATTTCAGCCCGCTGCTCATAGAACTCATGAGTGCCATGTGTCGCCTCTCCAATCAAGACAAACCGAGCATTCCCAACTAGATCCATCAACGGGTCGTAATCTGAAGCAGAACCTGAAAGAGGATGGGCGCATTGGCGTACTACATCAGCTAGTTCGGCGATCGATTTTTCTAGCATGGCTGAAGCCCTACCCGCAGACGAACTGCTAACGATTGCATTCATCCTAAGTAGCGAAAAGATTGCTGACCTCTGGCTAAAGGGCTTGCTCTAGAAACATTGCGTTCTATCTAGGGAATGAAAGGGTCTGCGGGATTGCAAAGTTGGTTGGAAGCCTCTATGACACAGCGAGATCAGGCAATACAAAAAAGAGAAGCCAAGGCATCCCTCAGCTTCTCTCAGTTAAAAGGAGGTGGGTCGATTACTGGAGCGGTCGGCCAGTATTTCCTGGTCTATTTGCAGTCATGGCACGACTGGCCATTTGATAGTGATTGTTGATGTTGGGCAGCAGGGCCGAGGCATACTGTTTCACATCAGCCGCTTTTCCTTGCTGAATTTCTGTCCGGTACAAAGCGATCGCTTGCATGTGCAGATTTTCTTGGGTACCCATATAGGCGCGATCGAAGTTTGTGCCCGAGAGCTGGGCCAATTGCTGAGCGATCGCTGCATTGAGAGGACCAGGATCAGTGGGTAGCGTGATCCGATGTTGGGCTGCCACTTGAGACAGGCGTTGGTTTGCCTGGGTATGCTCCCGGATCATCTGCTGAGCGTAGGTTCTCACCATCTGATTAGATGACTTTTGCAAGGCTAGCTCAGAGGTTTGAATCTCGGCATTATTCCCGCGAGCTGCCATCAGGACAAATTCGCGGTCTAAGGCAGTAGGTGCAGTCGCAACGCCCCGTTGTTGATTTGTTGTGCTTTGAGCAGGCCGATTAGCTGGGGTGCTAGGCCGAGGAGTCATCTGCGCCAGCACTGGAAAACTGATCAGTGATGTGAGGGCTGCTGCTCCCACAAGAGTAGTAGCTTTATTAAAGTAGTTGAGTCTTTTCATGGCGCTTAAACCTAGATGTGAAGAGTAAATTGAACCAGCTCGACCGTTTGAATCTAAAGTCATAAAAAACGACCGCCCCATAAGCAGAGTAACGACTGCTATCTAAGCAACCCTCTGTCTAAAGAGCGGAGATAAAGATTATGGGATCACAGGCTAGAAAATCTATTGCACTGTGTTGGCAGACTGATTAAACAATAGATCCCGCGATCGCTCAATATTGAGTGCTTGGTCTTTGAAAGCTTCTGCTTTCTCATAGGCTCGGATCGTGGCTGGGCGCGCTTTAATCGCTTCAAACCAGCGTTGCACCTGCGGAAAGTCTTCTAGCTTTTGGCCTTGCATTTCGTAGGGCACGATCCAGGGATAAATTGCCATATCCGCGATCGAATATTCTCCTGCGACAAATTCGCGATCGCTCAACTGCTTGTTTAACACCGCGTACAAACGAGCAGTTTCATTTACATAGCGATTAATCGCATAAGGAATTTTCTCTGGCGCATATTGGTTAAAGTGGTGGTTCTGACCTGCCATTGGTCCTAGCCCGCCCATTTGCCAAAACAGCCATTGCAACGTTTCAACACGACCTCGGAGATCGGCAGGAATGAACTGGCTAGTTTTTTCTGCTAAATACAGTAGAATCGCCCCAGACTCAAATACAGAAATCGGATCACCACCTCCCACAGGTTCACGATCGACGATCGCGGGAATCCGATTATTGGGAGCAATCTGGAGAAATTCGGGCTTGAACTGATCGCCTGCACCAATGTTAATCGGCACCAACTCATAGGGCAGATTTGTTTCCTCTAGAAACAAAGTGATTTTGTGTCCGTTTGGAGTCGTCCAGTAATAAAGCTCAATCATGATGCTGTCTCCTAATATTGCTTGGGAAAATTACACACCATATTGCTTAAACCAAGCCTGAAGCCGTTTCCAACCATCCTTCGCGTCTCTTTCGCGATAAGAGGGACGGTAATCGGCAAAAAAGGCATGAGGCGCATCAGGATAGACAATAATTTGGGATTTGCTGCGACCCAATTTCAGGCGATTGCGCATCTCCTCCACTGTCTCTAGAGAAATTCCTGTATCCTCTCCACCATAAAGTCCTAAAACTGGGGTCTTCAGTTGGGGCGCAATATCCACCGCATGTCTGGGCGTAAGAGGGCTGCGATCGCCTACCAAGCGGCCATACCAAGCCACGCCTGCTTTCACTTGCGGATTATGTGCAGTATACAGCCAAGTCATGCGACCGCCCCAGCAAAAGCCTGTAATCCCCAAACGCTTACCATTGCCCTTAGCCGACTTCACTGCCCAATTCACCGTGGCATCGAGATCAGACAGCACTTGAGCATCTGGCACTTTTGCCACTACCTTACGGATCTCGTCCACACTGCTTAGCTTCAGCACATTGCCTTGCCGCACAAATAATTCCGGAGCGATCGCTACATATCCCAATTGAGCAAAGCGACGGCAGACATCTTGGATATGCTCATGCACCCCAAAGATTTCTTGGATCACCAAAATAACAGGAAAATTTTGGCCTTTGGCAGGCATCGCTCTGTAAGCAGGAACGTTGCCGTCTTTGACCGGAATTTTTACGGCACCCGCAATCAATCCCTTGCCGTCTGTCCGAATAACTTTGGCCGAAATAGGTTCTACTGCTAAGGCAAAGCCAGTTGCCAAGGCAGCAGTCGTAATAAACTGACGCCGCGTAATTTCTTTCATGACCGAGCCTACATCCCCCCACTGAACACTGATTTCTAGTGTAGAAGGTCAGAAGTTTTTGTGATTTCGCTAAGCCAGTGCAACGCCGGATGTTGGAGGTGCAAAAGAAATATATATAATGACTACCTACCCTAATGAATGCTGCATTCAGCACCCATGTCAGAACATCCTACTCCTCCAACCACCAAACCCAACTCTCCCAATTTCTCCTCCGGGCCTTGCGCCAAGCGCCCTGGCTGGAGTGTGACCAATTTGCAAAATGCTTGTGTGGGTCGCTCCCATCGCTCTGCTGACGGCAAAGCTAAACTCGCAGAAGTCATCGATCGCTCTAAAAAAATCTTGGGTGTTCCTGCAGATTATCGGTTGGGCATTGTGCCTGCTTCCGACACAGGCGCGGTCGAAATGGCCCTATGGTCACTGCTAGGACCGCGCCCCGTCGATATTTTAGCGTGGGAAAGTTTTGGTCAGGAATGGGTAAAAGATGTTTTAGATGAGCTGAAATTACCAAATGTCAACCTAATCAAAGCTCCCTACGGCAGTCTACCCAACTTGGGCCAAGTGGATTTTAGCCACGATGTGGTGTTCCTCTGGAACGGTACCACCTCAGGCGTGAGAGTGCCCAACGGTGACTGGATTCCCAGCGATCGCCAAGGTTTAACCATTTGCGATGCTACCTCCGCAGTATTCGCAATGGACATCCCCTGGGACAAAATCGATGTCCTGACTTACTCCTGGCAGAAAGTCTTGGGTGGCGAAGCTCAACATGGCGTAATTGTTCTTTCTCCTCGTGCCGTCGAGCGCCTAGAGAGTTATCAACCCGCCTGGCCAATCCCGAAAATTTTCCGGCTCAGCCAAAAAGGTAAATTGATTGAGGGCATCTTCAAAGGTGACACCATCAACACACCTTCGATGCTGTGTGTAGAGGACGCGATCGACAGTTTGAATTGGGTCGAGAGTGTGGGTGGCTTATCTGGTTTGATTCAGCGCAGTGAAGCCAACCTCGGCGCGATCGCTCGTTGGGTAGAGCAACGCGATTGGGTAGACTTCTTGGCTGAAAAACCAGAAACTCGCTCTTGCACCTCGATCTGTCTAAAAGTAGCTGATCCTTGGTTTACAAATCTCAGTGCGGAAGACCAAGCGACTTTTGCCAAGAAATGGGCGAAAACTTTAGAAAAGCAAGGTGTTGCTTATGATGTTGCTCCCTATCGGGCTGCACCTCCAGGACTACGGATCTGGGGCGGAGCCACGGTAGAAACTTCCGACATCGAAGCTCTCCTACCCTGGCTTGACTGGGCCTACGTCGCTGTCAAAGCTGAATTCGCTGCTGTGGCCTGATTAACTCGCCTATCGTTAATCAGCAAGCCTGAGACGAGGCATCAATCATCGTAAGCGTTGCCCTATCTGTATCTCTAAACTTGATGAGACACAGATGGGGTCATCAGTTAGGCTAACTGCCTAAGCATCCATCAACGATACAATGCGTGAGAACCAATAAACGACTTCTGGATCGCAGCAGGTCGTAAGCCGAGCAATTTCTACCGCCATTTGGTATGCTGCTTCACCCTTGGGGTGATTAAAGAGACCTGCGTGATTCAGTAATGCCGCTTTCAAATCTCCTGGGTAAGCTGGTGTAGGTCGTGATTCCTTCATTTGCAAGCGTAGCAAAATCGGATTCCAATCAATCTCATTAGCGACAGGATGTGTATCCATAGCAACTTGTCATACTGAATTGTTTATATTTATAAGCTAGTTTCTAAAGACGATAGAAGCAAATGTATATAGTTCTTGAGTTGATAAATTTAATTGATTGAATTCTCTGTCTAAATACAGTTGACTAACTAAATGTGTAGCGCCAAGCGATTATTTAATTAATAATTCAATGTAAACACTGAGATTTTTGGCCATTAGCCTTAGTCGTCTATCCAAAGGTAGATCAAAGGCAGCGGTTACTTCTATAGAAATTACGTTTTTACAGCAATTGAGCAATCTAGAAGTTGGAGGCTGCGTCTTAGGCTCTGCTAATTTGACGCAGAATCTCAATATTCAGTTCTAATTTATTGCCTAGCCATAGAGCATGGTTTGTGTGGTCCAAGACATCATCGCCTGTCTCCGGATGCACCAAAACATCCAACCCCTCGCGATGTAGCATCAGCCAAGGAACAACCCTTACGAACTGATCGGGTAGGAAAGCAATCTGGTACATAGCTTGAGGATGAGGGCCAATCGGGCGATCGTGCCACCGTCCCAAACGCACCTCAAAAGCACCCAGCCCCTCGCGTACCCGCGCTGCAATATCACGAGTTTCAGGATCGTAGTAGATGTGAGCGTGGAATCCAGTGATTGTGGTTGTTGCTTCTACCATTTTTCTCGGCTCCACGACTGATCTCTTTTCACCGACTAGCTTACATCGATTTTCAAGGTATCCAAACTTTGGAAAAGCGTGGCAATGGCTTAAGTCAATTCACATAGCAATTTCCCCTTAAATCCTAATTTGAAAGGATCTAAAGGGAAGTTGTAGGATGTGAATTCGCCAACCGAGTAAACATCATGCTGAACGGCATGGTATTCAGTTAAGTTGGGATACTGTTCTGGCAAAGTTGAAATTCTGTATTTGAAGCTTACTGTAGCAGTTCAAATTGTTGCTGAATCCAGTTAAACCCTCTGCCAATACAACTTGAACAAACCTGGCCTTGACTCTTGCCTTGTTCGTTACAGACAATCACTTGCGCTTCCTTCATGGCAAACGATTGACCGCAGAGCTGACAAAGACTGCTTTTGGAGGGAAACTTATTCGGTTCAATTTGGAGCTGCATAATGTTTTACCAACTTATTTATGTTTGTAGTTCTGAGTTCTTACTAAAAGATTTGATCAAACGATTGATCTTAACAGTCTGGGTTGGCAATCATCCATAGGCTCTCATCAGCGATACACCTCACACCACGAATGCTGTTGTTATAAAGTATGCTGTACTCTTCCCCAAATGTCGTCTAGACAAAGATAGGATCTCTTTTACAGGATGCTGTATTCACTATCACACTGCTTGCCTTAAAGAAAGCCCTTGTACCATTCTTAATGTAATGATTGAGAGTCATCCAGGCTAGGGAACTAAAACACGACCTATTTGTTCTGCGCGATTATACTGTTCCAAAACTTGTTGCGCGATCGCCCCAGCTTTCCCTGCCACCGTCAAGGCAACACAAGCGCCCCCAAACCCTGCTCCTGTAAGCCTGGCACCAAATACACCAGGGGTTTTCTGCAAAATTTCAACTAGCTGATCTAACCCTGCGATCGAAACTTCGTAGTCATCCCTTAAGCTCGCGTGGGAATCGTTCATCAGTTCGCCAAAGCGCTCGGCTGATACACCCTCCCGAGCTTCTAGCACGCGGTTATCCTCTGTAATCACATGACGCGATCGCCGCTTGAGGAGTTCAGGGAGATGGGCAATCGCCTCGACATCACTAATATCCCTCAATGCCCTAACTCCCAACTGTTTCGCCGCTTCTTCGCATTCTTCCCGCCGTTGGTTATAGCCACTGCCTGCCAAAGTACGAGGGATACCACTGTCGATCACTAAAATCTCTGCGCCTGACGGAAAAGGGAGAAGTTCGCGATCGAGCGTTCGGGTATCCAGAAACAGGAGATGATCTGTATCCGCAAGGCTAGAGGCCATCTGATCCATAATGCCGCACTGCACCCCTGCATACTGTCGCTCGGCTTCCTGTCCTAGTTGGGCAATGCGAACATCATCAAGATCAAGCTCTAGCAGCGATCGCAAGCCCCGCAACATCGCCACTTCTAAAGCTGCACTGCTCGAAAGTCCTGACCCCATTGGCACAGACGAGGTGACATAGACATTAAGCGGTGGCACCGTGATTCCCTGTTTCTCCAGTACACCAATGCAGCCAAAGATATAACTCGCAAAGCTCTCTGGAATAGAGTCTGAGGCTTGCACATCGATCTGCTCTTCTAGCTCCTGCGAATAGAAATGATGTTGATCGTCAGGGCTTAGGCCAAGATAAACAGTGGTTTTTTGCGGGATAGCGGTTGGCAATACAAAGCCATCGTTATAGTCGGTATGTTCGCCCAGCAGGTTAACTCGTCCCGGCGCACTCGCTTCAACTTTGGGCGCAGCATTAAAGATCTGTTGAAAGTCCATATGAAAGCTTATAGTTGAGAATTTAAAGTTCTAACGGAACAGGTCGCGATCGCCCTTCTACCTCAACACTAGGCCAGTTCGGGTCAAAGGTAAGATCCTCTAAACTGCCATCTGGGTGCAGCACAAAAGTATCTTCAATTTTGCCTCCCCGCAGACTGGGATTCCAAGCGATCGCCATATTGGCCATGAGACAATCAGTGGTAGCTGGATTAGCCACCACCTCACGCGCCAGATAACCCGTCGTTCCCCCTTGATGATGCTCGTAAATCGATTGAGGATACCCTTGCTGTTCGTAAGCCTGTTGCAAGCTTGCATAAACCTGATTGAGGGGCGTACCTCTACGGCACTGCTCTAAAGCAGCTGCCTCAATCTCCCGAACCTGCCGATGCAGCTCCTTTTGCTCGGCTGCTAGAGAACCGAAGCAAATAAACCGAGTCAGGTTGGCGTAGAGTCCAAAGCCACGAGCACAAAAGACCATCATTACCACTTGACCAATCGGTGCGGCACTAGCAGTAGGATGGCGATAGAGCGGCAGACGGCGTTCTCCAGCAGCCAAAGTTAGAGCGGGATGTAACCCTCGCTTCCATAGGGCGGCGGCTCCTACTCCTGCCAATTGGTGTTCCGTCCAGTCAGGTTTGGCTTGAGTGAGTGCCTCGGTCATCGCTTCGCTAGCCAAACGTCCTACTTGACGGTAGCGATCGAGTTCACTAAGTAGAAGAGTGCGTTTCTGCTGCACCAAAGCAGTAGGTAAAAGCGCTTCAGGGCTATGAGGCAATAAACTCACAGGGCGATCGCTCAGAACTTTCCCCTCTCCAGTCACCTCCGCAACAAAAGCTTCGCGCTTGGTCGATTCTGCCCAAGGGTTGACCTGTAACTGATAAAATTCACCGCGGTCGCCTGTTAACTCCTCATCTCGAAAACGCTGAGCTTCAATTTCATCCGTGAGCACCCAAGCCCCATCAGGAGTCACCAAAACTTCGGCCACCCCAGACTCAGCCGCTAACAACACGGTGTTAGACGCACCTCCCGTTGCCCAAGCAAACCAATCCGTGCCACGTAAGCGAACTCCAGCCGCTCCAGTTTCCTCTAAAGTATCTCGAATGCTCGTAAGCTTCTCAGAAATTTCCGTTCCTGGTTGCATGACCATGGTTGATGGGTTGTTGAGGTTCTTTAATTACTGAGATAGCTGCAACTTGCATCTACAACATCAGCCCTTGGCAGGACTAAGCGGCAGGACTAAGCCAAATTACCCAGCTGTCAGGCTAGGCGTAGGCTGACTCTGCCAAATTCACCACCACGGCTTGGAGATCTTTAGCCTTTTCCTCTGGAAGGGCATCATTAGCAAACATTCCAGCCGCCAGTTCTGTACCCGCCAGATATTTGAGTCGATCAGCAGTGCGGTAGGGCGGATAAAACTCCGCGTGTAGATGCGATTCTGGGTGGAGTTGACCGTCAGTAGGAGCTTGATACCAAGCCATTAAGTAAGGAAAAGGCCGATTCCATAAACCGTCGAATTTTAGAGTAACGGTCTTCAGCGCCTTCGCTAAACTCCTCCGCTGCTCCTGAGTCAGCTCGCCCAAAGTCGGCACAGGTTGAATCGGAGCCACCCACACCTCATAGGGATAGCGGGCACAGATCGGCACAAAGGCGATCGCCCACTCGTCTCGATAAAGAATCCGCTGATCGTCGGTAATCTCTTGCTGAATTAAATCTTGTAGTAATCCCCGCTGATGCCGCTGGTAATAAGCTTGCTGCTGTTCTAGCATCCGAGCGGGCACCGGGGGCACAAAAGGATAAGCGTAGATCTGCCCGTGTGGGTGGTGCAGCGTCACGCCAACTTCAACCCCTTTATTCTCGAAGGGGAGCACGTACTGAATTTGAGCTTGATCGCCCAAGGCTCGCGTGCGATCGCCCCAGACTTGCAGCAGCAAATCGAGGTGATCCAGTTCTAAATTAGAGAGCGATTTACTCGGGTCTTGGGTAAAGACCACCACTTCGCAAGCACCATTAGCAGGCAGGGTATCCACAATAAGATGCGGTGGATCGTGGGCCTGGACTGCCATTGATGGAAAACGATTTTCAAATACCGCAATGTCGTACTGGCCTTGCGGAAGTTCTGTAGGAAATTCAGGGTTTGTGGTGGGGGCGAGTGGGTTGTACTCAGGGGGTGGCATAAAAGTTCGCCCCTGGCGATGGCTGGCATAAGCCACCCACTCACCCCGCAATGGATGCCAACGGAGATGAGGATTTGCCTGAATCGGCTCGTTACCAGGACTGGGAGCCTGGATGTCCGCTGCAATGGGGCATCTGCTGTACAGGGTGAGCTTGCGACCATCCGGCTTGAGGAGTTCCTGGAGGTACATTTTCTGCACTGGACCACGGGGTTGTAACTGATGGTGGCAGTATAGATCTCTCCACTTCTGGATTGTCCCTACCTAGAGTTGCAGATGCGATCGCCTCTAGCGGAAACTTCGGTGTGCGATCGGCGTACAGAAGACCATTGGCTTCCTGGAATGTATCTGTCAACTGGGTATAGCAGAAACCACTAAACATCTGAACCCGATTCACAGTTGAAAGCAAAGCGCTGTATTGCTGTTGCAGTTCCGAGGTGTCTGATGAGCGGGCATAACCCCAAGCTTTGTAAGCTTCCGTATCAGCGGGACGGGTATAAGCAATACCACCAAACTCGGTCAGCATAATCGGCTGGCCTTGATGAGGATAACAGTCCAGCGTTAAGACACGTCCTCCCGGTCGCTGATTGTGCAGCAAATCAGAAATCTTGATTTCTGGGCCATAGCGCTTGGCTAATCTTTGCGGGTTGTTGTCGTAATCGTGAATCGCCAGAATATCAGTAGTAGTGCTTTCCCAGCCATCATTGCCAATCACCGGGCGACTGGGGTCTAAGGTTTTAGTCAAGTAATAAAGTGCCTGGACATAGTGCTGATGCGCCCGAGTTTCAGTGAGGTTAGGCACACCCCAAGATTCGTTGAAAGGAACCCAAGCCACAATACAAGGGTGGCTAGCATCCCGCTCAATCACTTCTGTCCACTCTTTAGTGATCCGCTCCACAGCTTTGGGCGTAAAGCGATAGGCACTAGGCATTTCTTCCCAAACTAGTAAGCCCATCGCATCGGCCCAATAGAGGAAGCGAGGATCTTCAACTTTTTGGTGCTTGCGGACGCCGTTAAAGCCCATGAGCTTGGTCAGCTCAATGTCTTGACGCAGTGCTTCATCGGAGGGCGGCGTCATGAGCGTATCAGTCCAGTAGCCCTGATCCAGCACCAGACGGAGATAGTAAGGGTGCCCGTTGAGCATAAAGCGATCGCGCTGAATCGAGACAGTTCGCATCGCCGTATAGGACTTGACTTCATCTAACAACTCACCGTGACGCCAGAGTTGCACCTGAGCATCAATCAGAGTTGGTTTTTCGGGACTCCAAAGTAGAGCGTTGCGGTAATCATCAATGCCAGGGTCAGACAGCGCAATCCGCCGATGAATTTCACCATTGATCACTTCGTAAACATCGTTCACGAGTAAGCGACTATCTACCGTCAACCGGACACTGAGGCGCAAATCATCGCAGGTGTTGCCAGCAATCAGCGCTTCAAAGCCAATTTCCCAGCGCTCAAAGTGGGGAGTCCAGCGAATCTTTTCTAAGTAGGTTTCTGGCACCGTTTCGATCCAGACAGTCTGCCAAATGCCACTGGTGCGGGGGTACCAAATGCTGTGAGCCTCTAGCAACCAGTCTTGCTTACCTCTGGGCTTGGCGAGGTCTTGGGGGTCATCTTGTGCCCAAACGGTGACTCGCTGAGGGCCTTCAGGACGCAAAGCTGGGGTGATGTCAAAACTGAAGGAAGTGTGACCACCTTCATGTTCTCCAATGAACTGACCGTTGACCCAAACACGAGCGTGGTAATCAACCGCACCAAAATGTAGCAACACACGAGCAGGATGAGCGCTTTGAGTTGGGCTTAATTCAAAGTCGCGCTCGTACCAGCAGTTGGGATGAAACCCTGTGTCACCGATACCACTGCGTTGTGATTCTGGCGCGAAGGGAACTTCAATGGTGTGGGTCCACTCGGCGACATCGGTGGGCTGGACCCAGTTGCTTTCATTATTGAAGGCAAATTTCCAGGCTCCATTCAGGTTGAGCCAGTTAGCTCGCTGTAACTGTGGACGAGGATACCCCGTTTCAAGCTGGCGAAACATCGCGATCGCGCTGGAATCAGAGGGGGCATTGATTTCGAGGCTTCTGCCGAGTAATTTCATCAAACTTGAACCCTAGCTACTTAACGAAGAATGCCCTTTGCTACCCCTGATTTATCTATTTATCAGCTTCGAAACTAAAAATTTTTCGAGCCTTTATTTCTTCGGAAAGGAATTTTTAATTAGGGGAACTTCAGAGCAGTGAAAATTCATCAACAGTAACCCTACTCTTGTGTCCGAGCGAATTACTGCATTCCCTGACATAAACCGCTTTTATCAAGGTCTAGTCAAACTACCTATTTAAATCATACCTAATTACAATCATTCCTGAGATAGAAGCCTGAAATCAGGTTCAAAATTATGTTTGATTACCAAACCAAAATCCTTCTAGCAAGAAATTAAGAATACTTATAGTACGTTTTTGAATTGAATCTGAATAAATAGTGTGACAATCACTACTAACTATCAACACAAAACTTGACGATTCTCAAAGCTACAATTCACCAAATTGTTATTGAAAATTCTTAAAAAAATGGCTGATTCACCACAAATTATTGTTGGCAATAGTTACACCGAAGGAAAAACCCGTCGCGGTTGGTTTATGGGGTACTTTGTGACGCCAGCCGATGATCCCCGCGCTACGTCGGCTGTGGAGGTTAAGTGGGGGACTCACTCCGCTGGGGACAGTAGGCAAGAATGGGGAGTCAATCACCAGGCGACGACGCTTTCAATTTTGATCAAGGGTCGCTTTCGCTTGCAGTTCCCCGATCGCGAGGTAGTGCTGGCTCAAGAAGGGGATTACGCCCTGTGGTTGCCCGGTCTCTCTCATGGTTGGCTGGCAGAGGAAGATTCTACAGTGCTGACTGTGAGATATCCTTCTGTTCCAGAATCTTAAAAACTGTGAGACCTAGCCCCCAGTCCCTTCCCTGCTAGGGAAGGGGAGCCATATAGAACTAAGGCCCCTCTCCGATGCGGAGAGGGGTTGGGGGAGAAGGTCTGTTAGGACTCAAGCCTGCTCCCAAAGCTTCATAAGCTTCACATTGTGGCTACTGTGGCACAGGCGTATGCTGACCGTGCCGTTGTTGGTGCCATTGCCAAGCGTGAGTCAAAATTTGTTTCAAGTCAGCGTATTCGGGTTTCCAACCCAACACATTTCTGGCTTTGTCGCTGCTACCCACTAAAACCGGAGGGTCTCCAGGGCGGCGATCGCGCTCTACTACAGGAATTTCTCGGCCAGTGACTTCGCGAGCGGCTTCAATCACTTCGCGGACTGAGAATCCTAGGCCATTGCCTAAGTTAAATACGTCACTGGCTCCACCGTTTTCCAGATACTGCAATCCTTGAACATGGGCTTGAGCCAAGTCACTGACGTGAATGTAGTCACGGACGCAAGTGCCATCTGGTGTCGGGTAATCGGTCCCTAGAATCTGGATGGCGGGTAGTTTACCTAAGGCAGCCATCAACACAAGAGGGATTAAGTGGGTTTCAGGCGCATGGTCTTCACCAAGTTGACCATTGGGATGCGCTCCAGCCGCATTGAAATAGCGGAAGCGAACTGACTTCAGACCATAAGCTACATCAAAATCCGAGAGAATGTGCTCCACAGTCTGTTTTGTGGTGGCATAGGGACTGATGGGGTCTTGGGGATGCTCTTCTGTGATTGGCACAAACTTAGGAATGCCATACAGCGCACAGGTTGAAGAAAACACAAACTGCTTTATAGACGCTGCAGTCATCGCTTCTAAGAGCGTTAGCGTGCCTGTAACGTTGTTGCGGTAATACTTAGCGGGATCTGTAACAGACTCACCTACAGCAATGTAGGCCGCAAAGTGCATAACTGCGGTAATGGGATAGGTAGAGAATAGTTGATCGAGTAAGGCGCGATCGCTAATATCCCCTACTACTAGTTTTACTTGTAAGACTTCCTCAACAATTTCCCGATGGCCATAAGAGAGGTTATCTAAAACCATCACCTCATAACCTGCTCGTTGTAACTCCATAACAGCATGGGAGCCAATATACCCTGCTCCCCCGGTTACTAAAATCATGAGATTGGTGTGCCTTGATAGATAGGATGTGGATTTCTTTGGGTATTTCTATTTAAGAAACGCTTCAGAATTAAAAACTTAATTTGTCTTAATTCTAAAATAGATTTTTTATATCAATCAATAACATGCAAATCCTTAGATTAAAGATGAGTCAATATAAAATTCAAAGCCAAATCTAATTACTTGCATCAATTTAGTAATTGACATTTAACTTGACAGCCAATTTGGCAATTAACTCAGATTTCTCAAAAGCTTCATATCCTACTAATGACGTAAATCTGGGTGTCCCTAATTGTAGATATTGCAACAAAACTAGATAAAAAGCCAAAAACACTGATATTAAATCACTTTAGCGCCTACAAGGCCTCGAAGCTACAAGTTATTTTAATACTTATCTCTGTCTGAAGATAGATTTCACATCTACCGTTGAATAGAAGCTTTTAAAAGTAATAAGGAATTATTGTGAATTAAGATTAGAGCTTTCCACCTAAATAAAACTAGGTTGAATCATGACTCCACCTGACCCCGCATCAATCAGTAATAGTACTAAGATGAGACCTATAAGAAAGTTATCTTTGCAAGATACATCAACATCAGAATCGCAGACTGCTAGCTTTTCTCTTTCAGATGTTGAATGGTTCTTCCCAGGTACATCTGATTTGGTTTGTTTGTCCCACTTACGGTGGGATTTTGTTTATCAGCGACCGCAACATCTTTTAAGTCGTTGTGCTCAGGGACGTAGAGTCTTTTTTGTTGAGGAACCCATCTTTGAAGCAGGAGATGATTGGTGGCTGGAAGTCGGCAAACGGGAATGTGGCGTATCAGTAGTTGTGCCCCATCTCCCCAGTGGCTTGAAAGCAGAGATGGTCACTGCCATGCAACAGAGCTTGATAGATGATCTGTTTGCTGAGTATGCGATCGCCAACCCGATTCTTTGGTACTACACGCCGATGGCCTTGGCGTTCACCAGTCATTTGCAGGCCGCAGCAGTCGTTTATGACTGTATGGATGAACTAGCTGCCTTTAAGGGAGCCCCCCCGGAACTCAGAGAGTTTGAAGACCAACTATTCCAACGAGCTGATTTGGTATTTACAGGTGGCCAAAGCCTGTACGAAGCGAAACGCCATCAGCATCCTCATGCCTACGCCTTCCCTAGCAGCATTGAAGCAGAACACTTTGCCCAAGCTAGAATGATCAGCGCCGATCCAGCTGACCAAGCAGCTATTCCTCATCCTCGTCTAGGTTTCTATGGTGTTATAGACGAACGGATGAACCTGGATCTAATAGATGGCATTGCTCAAGCCAGACCTGATTGGCATTTGGTGATTATTGGTCCTGTAGTCAAAATCGATCCAGAGACTCTGCCCCGTCACCCTAACATTCACTATCTAGGTGGCAAATCCTATCCAGAGCTACCGCAATATCTAGCGGGATGGGATGTCGCTATGTTGCCTTTCGCATTGAATGAATCGACGCGCTTTATCAGCCCTACCAAAACTCCAGAATATCTCGCTGCTGGCAAGCCTGTGGTTTCTACCTCGATTCGAGATGTGGTGCGGCCCTACGGGGAGCAGGGTTTAGTTCATATCGCTGACACAGCATCTGAGTTCGTGACAGCAACCGAAGCAGCCATGCAACAGGCTGAGCAAGATACAGAATGGCGGCATCAAGTGGATGGTTTCTTGGCCCAAACTTCTTGGGATAAAACTTGGGCAGCAATGTTGCAACTGATTGAGTCGGCGATCGCGAGTAAGCAGGTCGAGTCAACGCCCAAGCCGACAGCCGTTCTCTCTGAATCCGTTTCGGGTGGCTAGCAAAGCCAGTTCATCACTAGTCTTCAAGCTCTAGATGACTAGATATAAAGTGACAGTGATTGATTTAAGACATAAGACCAATACAGACATTTACAAACCCTGCGGTGATGAGTCATAGGTGCCCAGATGCACTGTGAAGACGAATGACTCAGATGCCGAAACTAGAGCTTTCAGCGATGCCAAAGATGGCAACGAAAGCTCTCAACCATTTACTAAAAGAGAGGTACTTCAATGTTCGACTACCTAATTGTGGGTGCAGGATTCTCAGGTAGCGTTCTGGCGGAGCGCTTGGCAAGCCAGTTAGGCAAAAAGGTATTGGTTTGCGATCGCCGCAATCATATTGGTGGCAATGCTTACGACCATTACAACGATGCGGGCATTCTAGTACACAAGTATGGCCCTCACATCTTTCACACCAACTCGCGTGATGTCTTTGAGTATCTGTCCAACTTCACCGAGTGGCGGCGTTACGAACACCGAGTTCTAGCTAGTGTCGATGGTCAATTGGTGCCCATGCCCATTAACTTGGACACCATTAATAAGCTGTATGGCTTAAATCTCACTTCCTTTGAACTGAATGATTTCTTTGCCTCAGTTGCGGAACCTAAAGAATCTATCCGCACCTCCGAAGATGTAGTAGTTAGCAAAGTAGGACGGGAACTGTACGA
Source organism: Trichocoleus sp. FACHB-262 (assembly GCF_014696035.1). Lineage (NCBI taxonomy): Bacteria > Bacillati > Cyanobacteriota > Cyanophyceae > Leptolyngbyales > Trichocoleusaceae > Trichocoleus > Trichocoleus sp. FACHB-262. Next base: position 42,512 of record NZ_JACJPK010000034.1, read on the forward strand.
GAAGTTCTTCCGCAACTACACGATCAAGCAATGGGGCATCGATCCCTCGGAACTCGATAAGTCGGTCACAGCTCGCGTTCCGACTCGCACAAACAGAGACGATCGCTACTTTACCGATACCTACCAAGCGATGCCATTGCACGGCTTCACTCGCATGTTTGAAAACATGCTGTCTCACCCCAACATCAAAGTGATGTTGAATGTGGACTACCGGGAAATCCAAAAGATGATTCCTTTCAAGGAAATGATCTACTCTGGCCCCGTGGATGAGTTTTTTGATTATCGCTACGGTAAGCTACCTTACCGATCCCTCGACTTCAAGCATGAGACGCTGAATGAATCTGTGCATCAGCCCGCAGCGGTGGTTAACTATCCCAACGAACATCTCTACACTCGTGTCACTGAATTTAAGTATCTCACGGGTCAGGAGCATACCAAGACCAGCCTAGTGTATGAGTATCCCAAGGCTGAGGGAGATCCTTACTACCCCGTACCTCGCCCTGAGAATGCTGAGCTTTACAAGCAGTACAAAGCGCTAGCCGACTCGACACCTGGAGTGCATTTCGTGGGGCGATTGGCTACCTACAAGTACTACAACATGGATCAAGTAGTCGCTCAAGCCCTATCTGTCTACGCCAAAATCACAGAGCGACCCAGTTGGCACCCCGAAGAAAGCGTTGCCGCTCGCGTATCGGCTAAATCTCCTAGCAGCGATCGCAGATCCGAAATCAACCTGGATCAAACTTCTCTCACCCATGCTGCCAATTCATCTCCTGCTAAAAACATAGAGAAGAATGGCTCCAGCAAATCCTTATCTACTAAGGCAGACTAGAACGCCTACTTTAGCGGTGGATCTTTCATCAGTCATCAACGAAAGATCCACCTGCTAATTGACCTTTAATGCACTTTTTAGCATGACCCAGAATAAACAAGCATGATAGCCAATACGAGGAGTGAGGAGCAGTCTTCTCCAGTTAATGTTGCGTCTAGTAACTCAGTAGCCAATAGCGCAAATTCAGCCGCTAACCTGGAGTTGTGGGCTGGTATTGAATGCACCGTAAATCGTATCGGCGACCAATACTTTGATCAACTAGAACGTAACGGTCACCTTAATCGGATCGAAGATCTAGATCTATTCGATTCTTTAGGCATTACAGCCATCCGCTATCCTGCCCTCTGGGAACGAATTGCTCCCAATGGATTAGCGCAAGCAGATTGGTCTTGGTTAGACCAGCGATTAGCGCGATTGGATGATCTAGGTATTCGGCCCATTCTGGGGCTTGTGCATCATGGTAGTGGTCCCAAGGATACCAGCTTGCTTGATCCCGCTTTTCCGGAAAAGCTAGCGGAATTTGCTCACGCGGTCGCAACTCGCTATCCCTGGATTACTCATTACACTCCAGTTAATGAACCCCTGACCACAGCTCGCTTCAGTGCTCTCTACGGCCACTGGTATCCTCACAAGCGGGATGGGCTAGCTTTTATCCAGGCATTACTCAATCAATGCCGTGCCGTTGTGCTTTCGATGCAAGCGATTCGGCAAATTAATCCAAGCGCCCAACTGGTACAAACCGAAGATTTAGGCAAGATATTCAGCACTCCTTTGCTGGCTTACCAAGCAGAGTTTGAGAACAATCGCCGCTGGCTCAGTCTTGACTTACTCTGCGGTCGAGTCGATCGCGAGCATCCTCTTTGGGAGTATCTGCGAGAGCTAGTTGGGATTGGCGAAGCCGAACTCACTTGGTTTTTGGACCATCCTTGCCCACCCGACATTATGGGCATTAACCGCTATCTCACGAGCGATCGCTTTTTGGATGAGCGGCTAGAACGTTATCCGGCTCATACCCACGGAGGCAACGGCAAGCATCAGTATGCTGATGTAGAGGCGGTCCGGGTTTGCGTAGAAGGAATTTGTGATGCCCAGATCCTACTGAAAGAGGTTTGGGATCGCTACCAGTTACCGATCGCGGTGACAGAGGTACATTTGGGATGCACCAGAGAAGAACAGTTGCGCTGGCTCAAGGAAATCTGGGAAGCAGCCCAACAACTGCGAACTGACGGTGTAGATATCCGAGCCGTTACTGCTTGGTCGCTACTAGGAGCTTACGACTGGAATAGCCTACTGACGCGCTCGGACGGCTACTACGAACCCGGTGTATTTGACCTCAGATCACCTCAGCCTCGGCCTACTGCCTTAGCTCAGATGCTACGTCAGCTAGCTGAAGGCAACGAATTCCATCATCCTTTGCTCGCTGTTCCCGGTTGGTGGCAACGCCCAGAACGGTTGCTGTATCCGCCTGTGAATTACACTGGAGAACCAGGAGATCAGCAGCTAGAAGGTAAGAATCAGAAGCCTGTAGCCAATAGGCAAGAGTCAGAAGCCAAGCATTGGAAGCCAAGAGTTGGAAGCCAAGCATTGGGAAGTGCTGAAACTTCTGCTGCCTCAACGCCACCGCTTTTGATCACGGGTGCAACAGGGACGCTCGGAAAAGCTTTTGCCCGCCTCTGCGAAGTCCGCGGTATTCCTTACCAATTGCTATCTCGTCAGGATATGGACATCACCAATCCAGATTCTGTCGATCGCGTCATCGCAGAGCTGAAACCTTGGGCGGTGGTGAATACCGCAGGCTATGTCCGAGTCGATGATGCGGAGCGAGAACCAGAGCTATGTCGCTTCATTAATACAGATGGAGCGGCAATTTTAGCGGAGACTTGCGCGAATCATGGAGCTGCCTTTGTTACCTTCTCTTCGGATTTAGTGTTCGACGGCAACCGAGCGGAACCTTATGTCGAAAGCTGTGAAGTGGCACCTCTAAATGTATATGGACACAGCAAAGCGATCGCTGAACAACGGGTACTTGCCAACCATCCCTGTTCCTTGGTGATTCGCACTAGCGCCTTTTTCGGTCCTTGGGATGAACATAACTTTCTCGCGATCGCCCTGCGCACTCTAGCTTCCGGTCAGCCCTTTATCGCAGCGGAAGATGCAGTAGTATCCCCCACCTATGTCCCTGATCTCGTCAATAACACGCTAGATCTTCTGATTGATGGAGAATGCGGTATTTGGCACTTGGCGAACTCAGGCGCGATCGCTTGGTCCGACTTAGCTCAAACTGTGGCGAATCTCGCCGGATTGGATACCGCAGTGATTGAAGCTCGGCCTACTAAAGATTTAGGCTGGGCTGCTCTTCGTCCAACTTACAGTGCCCTCAGCAGTGAACGCGGTATCTTGTTGCCATCTCTAGATGATGCGATCGATCGGTATCTTTGCCAGAGAGCGTAGACCTAACCCCTAGCCCCTTCCCTGCGGGGGGAGGAGAATAGATACGTAGGGCGATCGCTTATTGTTTGGCATCGGAATCAATCAATATCTTGAGGCGTTGGGCATCGCGGATGGCGTGGCCTTCCGGATCGTTGTTGAAATAGACATAGACATTAATGTCCTGCGCCAAGAACGAGTGAATCTGAGCCGCCCAAGTTAGCAATTCGGCATCGCTGTAACCTGTACCTTCCTGACCAGAGTGCATCCGAATGTAAGTCCAGGGAGCGGTGAGGCAAATGTCTAAGGGAACAGTGGGACTAACAGGGAGACACAGCGCCACTCCTGCTTTTTCTAATCGTTGGTAAACTTCTGGAATCAGCCAACTAGTATGGCGAAACTCTAATGTGTACTGCTGTTGCGGATAATTCTGGAGCAAGTCTAAAAATGGTTGTAGGCGATCGAGGTTGAGGTGCCAGGTGTGAGGAAACTGGAACAAAATCGGCCCCAGCTTTTCTTGCAGACCGCTAGCTCGCTCCATTAAGCGTTCTAAGGGCTCCTCAGGGTCTTTCAGCTTCTTCATGTGAGTGAGATAGCGGCTGCCCTTAACGGCAAATAAGAACTTGTCTGGAGTTTGGGTCCGCCAATGCTCAAACACCGATCGCTCTGGTAAGCGATAAAAGGAGAAATTGACTTCTACGCTAGGAAATTGCTCTGCATAGAAAGGTAACTGTTGCTCACCAGGCATTTGCGCTGGGTAGAACAATCCCATCCAATGTTTATAGACCCAACCACTGGTGCCAATTAACAACATGAGTTTCAATCGATTCGGCTAGCTTGGCGATCGCCAACTTTCCTTTTATGCTCTCCTATTAGACATCTCCAACCAACAAAGTATCTCTAGCGCGAGGGTTAGATAAGAATTCATAACCCCTTTCCAAACGGAGAGGGATTTAGGGAGAGGCCTGAAGGATAGAGGGCGATCGCACGGTTACAGCCCCTCCTCTAACTCCTCATCTTTGAAGAATATATTTTGTTTTGTGGCAAAGCCCGTAAGAATCAAGTTCCGCAGCGCTGACACCTCTTCATCTATTTTTTGCGCGTTATTTTCGTATTTTGTTGCTACGGTAGACAAATTGATATTTTTCATCCGTTGAGCCATTTGGCGTGAGAGCGTCACTTTCTCCTCCAGAGCTCGCACAGCCGACCATAAAGTATTTTCTATATTCTTAGTCTGCTCAGACAGAAAGATATTCGCTGTAAAAGCGTGCCCTATATGGCAGCGAAACCGCAGTAAATCCCCATCACCAATTTGCCAAATACTGCCGTTACACTCAGGACAGCTATAGGTTGTACGCTGTCCAATCTTCTCAACATTCTCTAGAAACTGCTGCGTATTCATCTGCTGTTCAGCAATACTAGATTCAAACTCTATTTCTTGAGTGATTGGATACGTTTTCTCCTCCGCTGCGGGTTCCTTGGTCAAAGACACCAATAATTCTGCAATCTCCGCCAAGCACAGGCAGTGGTCTACTGAGGCATACCTCAAGGCGCTGTTAGGCATGCTAGAATACTGTGCCTCGTGAGGATCTTGCACTATAGCAACTCCGCCCCGCTTTTTAACTGCTTGGAGACCTACAGTGCCATCATCCAGATAGCCTGTGAGCACCACACCTACGACTCTAGGACCATAGGCGCGCGCCGCTGAGCGGAACAAGGCATCGATCGCGGGTCTAAATCGATTCTCTTGCGGCCCCCGCACCACTCGCATTTGCCCTTGATACACCAACAAATGATGATCGGGTGGGGCAATGTAAATTCGCCCTTTTTGAAACTTCTCCCCATCTTGAGGGTGCGTAACTGGAAAATCACAAACATCTTCTAGGATGCTTGGCAGCAAACTAGGCTTATCTGGGGCAATATGTTGAACAATAAAGATGACAGCATTGAGGTCAGCAGGTAGGTTACCCACAATTTTGCTTAGTGCCTTCAGCCCACCCGCCGATGTACCAATCACAATGATGTCATGGCCGAACATAGGTACTTCTCATGGTGTTAACCGTCTACTGCTAATTCTAACCTTGGGAGCTCATACTTCTTCAGTCGCCAGGTATCCCACCTCCGGCGATCGCTTTAAGATTCCCCCAAAGATATTCTCAAGACAGTCCTAACTATTCCGCGATAGAGTTGACGTTTGTTCTAAGGCTAGTGCGATCGCTGCAATTAAAGTTTCTGGCTCAACGGGTTTAGCCAAATGTTGTTGAAAGCCAGCCGACAATACTTTTTGGCAATTGTCTTCAGTGGCATAAGCGGTGAGGGCGATCGCTGGCAGATCTCGATTTGGCCGAGAAGAACGAATCTGCCGAATTAAAGCATAGCCATCCATCTCCTGCATCCCAATATCACTCAGCAATACATCAAAATTGGATTGGCTCAGAGCTTGCAGCGCTGCTTGCCCAGAAGTGACAGCAGTAACGGCTGCACCTGCTTCTTCTAGGGCAAAAGTGATGAACTTTAGCGTAAAAGGCTCATCATCTATGACCAAAACCTGGGTGCCTGCCAAACTCTGCGCTCGGTCGGTTGATGAGTTAGGAGCCTCCGTTGGGGAAGTGTGCGGTATGAGGGGAAGCCGCACTGTAAAAGTTGCCCCTTTGCCTTCTCCAGCGCTGTTGACTGTAATGGTGCCCCCATGCGCTTCTACCAACTGCCGCGAGATGGATAGGCCCAGCCCCAAGCCACCAAATTGCCGTGTAATTGAACTGTCTTGCTGACGAAACCGATTAAATACGAACGGTAAGAACTCTGGATGAATTCCCTGCCCACTATCGGTAATCGTGATTTGAGCATATTGCTCAACTTGCTTCAGTTCTAACTGAATGTGACCTTTGTAAGGGGTGAATTTAATGGCATTTGAAAGCAGATTCCAAAATACTTGTTGCAGTCTGCCCGTATCACCAATGGCTGGCTCAACCGTTGGGTCTAGTTTTGTCTCTACTCGAATAGATTTTGCTTCCGCAGACAAACGCACCGTTTCTAACGCCGCAGTAATGGGGGTTGCCAATGATACTGAAGTGAGATTGAGAGTTAATTTACCTTGGACAATCCGAGAGAGATCGAGCAGGTCGTCTACGACTTGAGATTGGCGTTTCGCACTTTGCTCGATCGCATCTAACGCCTCTTGGCGCTTGGCTTCTGACAGCTGCTTAGTTCTCAACATCTTAGCCCAACCCAAAATGGGTGTCAGGGGAGTTCTTAGTTCATGAGAGAGCATCGCCAAAAATTCATCCTTGGTCCGATTCGCTGCTTCTGCTTCATTCCGCGCAGCTTGCTCTTGCTGTAATAAATGCTCTCGTTCTTGCTCTAAGCGTTTGCGATCGCTAATATCTCGTTGAATTGCTACAAAGTGGGTAATGGTTTGCTGAACATCCCGAATCGGCGTGAGGTTCCACTCCACATAATATTCGGTTCCATCCTTTCGGTAGTTGATTGCCTCACCGTGAAAAGGTTCTCCATCAATCAAATGCTGGCGTAAGTCTCGAAGCAGCTGGCGATCCGTATCAGGGCCTTGGAGTAACCGGGGAGTTTTGCCAAGCACCTCCTCGCTGGCATAGCCAGTCATCTCGCTGAAGGCTGGATTAACGTAAACGATTTCTGGCCCTGGCGGATCAACATGGGCCGTGGTAATGATAATGGAGTCGCGCGATTGCTGTACAGCAGACAGAAGCAGGCGAATGGCTTCCTCAGCAACTTGCAAATCTCTTAAAGCTGCGGTCAGCCTCTCCAGGGATTCTGTCAATCGGCTTTTTTGCAGCGATGGCAGTTGGGTAGCATCCTCTTGGAGTTCTGCTACTCGTTGCTGCACATCGTGAATCTGTTCAATAAACTCGTCCCCGTTCACGTAGATCCCTTCGTCCCATTACTTCACCTTTATTGTGAACACTTAAACGGATGAAAGTATTGATACATAGGGAGATTTAAGCAATTCTTAAGTCCATCAATTTTCCAGCTAATGACTGATTGCTGAGATTAGGCAGTCTAGGCAATATCAACTTCTGATTTGAGGCGCAGCACTGGAATTTGAGCGCACTCTGCTGTTTGTAGCTTCGCGATCGCTCTAACCCAATTTCTAAGCAGTTGTGGGGCAAAGTTGATAGAGCACGATGGTTACAAGTTGGATCAAACCTTGAGACTAGAAGCACACTTTACGGCTTGAAGGGCTTGCTCACGAATTTCTTTGGCTTGCAAAGTGCTAGCGACTTTCAAGGCTTGGGTGGGTTGCTGGAAGCGAGCATACTGCACTGCGATCGCCGTTAGTATACTGCCCCGGTCATCGGATGCCTCTATGACAGTTGCGCCATCGGTTCCGAAGCGATCCACCCGTGATTCCTCACCAGGAATGGTTTGGGCAACACGGAAGGCTTGCGCCAGAATTGGCAAGGCTTTGTCTACTTGTTGAAGTTCCCCGTAGCGTTGGGCGATCGCCAGCAGCATTTGAGTTTTGCGATCGGCAGCGGTGATTTGATCTACCACTGGCAACACCAAATCAAACCGATTCTGTTTCAGTAATGCAGTAGCGCTGCTTTGTAATCGGGCAACCCGAATTTCTGGGTTTTTAGTCGCTTGAGCCAATTGTAAAGCGCCGACATATTGCTCGGCTGCCATAAAGAGGGCGAAAGGATTGGGGTCTGGAGGTGCGATCGCTGGATCGCTCATATTGACATCCAGTTGGCTGACTTGCTGAAGCAATCTGCGAGTGGGTTCTGCTTGGTTGCTCTGAGCGTAGACGAGGGCAATCAGCGCTAAAGATTGGGGTTTGAAGCGATCGCGTTCGAGGAGATCGCCTCCTTCGCGTTTAATTCGCTCGTCGTAGGCTCGCAGCAATGGGTCGAGACTTTGTAAAGTTTGCTGGAGCAATTCATTCGCCCATTGGGTTTCACCTTGACGGTGAGCCTCACGGGCGATCGCGGTCATTAGCTTAACCTGTAATAAAGGGCGATCGCTGATGGGCAACTGCTTCGCCCACTGAAGGGCTTGACGGTGCTGTCCTGACTGGGCGTAAGCAGTGGCCATTTTTACTACCCGATCATCTTGTAGACCGTAATCCAGGGCGGCAAGGCGAGGCCATTCCTGACGAACCCAGTCAAACTGTTGCGTATCCATCACCAGCTGCAGCAAGCTCGGTGACACCAACTGCCGATCCCAACTTGGCGGCATCGCTTGAATGGTGCGGAGCCGCTCAGATAACAGTTGCCGCACTGAGTTGGTTTGCCCAGCTTGTGCATAGGCGATCGCCACAGCTCTAATAGCTTCAGTCTGAGACCCTTTCAGCGCAGTTTTGGCTAACTGGAAAGCTTCATCTCGCTGCCCCACTTGCAAATAGGATTCCACGAGCGCTTTTAGCAAAGCTTCCTGGGCAATCGAATCGCGTGCCACCGTGGGCGATTGTGCGAGTTGCACCGCTTGGCGTAGCAGTTGAGTGGCTTTTTGAGGTTGTTTGGCTTGGCTATAACCAACGGCGAGTTTTCCCAGAGCCAATCCTTTTTGTACAGGCGTGGCGATCGTTTGAGCCAGTTGTTCGGCGGTGTTAAGGTTTTGAGCGGCAATGTAAGCTTCTACCACGCCACGCTGAGCAAAAGATTGGGACTCAGAATTTTTAGGCAATCTAGCAACGGTTTGATTGGCTTTCGCATAGTCGCCAATCTGAGCGTAGATGGCTGCTAGTCGAGGCCAAAGTGCGGCTTGCAGAGACTCAGACGTGTTGGGTGGAATCTGCTTCATCGCTTGCTCAACTTGAGCTAAGACTGCCTGAGCCGTTTGGGCTTGGTTCTTACTGGCAGCACTGCCCGAACTCAGCGCCGCATAGCCTGCTGCCACATCCGTAAGGGCTTGGGCTGTAAAAATGGGGCCTTGAATCGAGCGAGCTGCCTGCTGTGCTTGGCTGAGTGCCAATTTTGCCTGTTGAGGCTGACCCAGCTTTACATAATGATGGGCGATCGCGGCTAAAGCTCTGGTTTTGACAAAACTATGGCTGGCGGTGAGGCGATTGGTGAGCTGCAAGAGCTGGTCTAGCAGTGGCTGTATGGAAGCAGATGACTTTTGCATCTCCGCTTGCTGCATCAACCGCTGTAACCGTGAAACCGAATGTCCTTCGTAGGGATCTAAAAGCCATTGCTGAATTAGTTCTGCTTTACCAGCATTGCTCAGTTGGAGGGCATTAGGGAAGGCTGCTTGCAAGTAGCGAGTTGCAGCTTTTGTATTTCTGTTATCTAACTCAATACGGGCTTGATCCAGAAGTGTTAAAACTTCATTGTCCTGTGGCGCTGCCAAATTGCAGGCTGCGACTGGAGGCAGTTGAGCGATCGCTTGGTAACTAGGGAGCGCAAGATTTTCGGCAATGGTGATCGTGAGGACGCTAAGAGAGAGCCAGAATTGGAACCAACGAGACATGCTGTGAGTCTTGGGGTAAGAGGAGAGTTGTAGAAGTAGACACAACTCCCACAGCTACCGTTCCCCATTAATTACCCATCCCCGGAAGTTGGAAAGTTTGGTGAATGCCAGCTGCAATCTGTTGAAATACCTGACTCGCCAAGGCGTTGGGGTCTGCGCTCGCAATCGGTTGGCCTGCATCTCCGCCTTGACAAATCGGAGCCGCGATCGGTACTTCTCCGAGTAAAGGCGCTTGCAACTCAGCCGCTAACTGCTGGCCACCGCCACTGCCAAAAATAGGGGTGCGATCGCCACAACTACCACAAACCAAATAACTCATGTTCTCGATAATGCCCAACACCGGAACTCCCACCCGCCGAAACATATGGATACTCCGGCGGACATCAGCAACCGCAACCTGCTGCGGAGTCGTGACCAACAAGACACCCCGAATCGGACTCTCCTGAATAATCGTGATTTGGGCATCTCCGGTACCAGGGGGGAGATCGATCAATAAATAATCTAACTCGCCCCACTCTACCTCTTGGATAAATTGGGTAATGATTTTGTGGAGCACAGGCCCGCGCCAAGCCAAGGGATGATCGGGTTCTGCTAATAGCCCTACTGACATTACTTTGATGCCGTGGGCTTCTAGAGGGATAAATCGCTGCCCTGCTGGAGTCTCCACAATCTGTACTTCTGTCTGGTTTAGCCCCAACATCTGCGGAATATTAGGACCGTAGACATCAGCATCCAAAATTCCAACCTTCGCTCCTTGTTGGGCCAGTGCTGCTGCCAAATTCACCGACACTGTTGATTTGCCTACGCCTCCTTTGCCGCTAGAAATCGCCAGTGTAGTTTTTACGCCTGGAATTGTGCAAAGCTGAACATAGAGTTTTTTGCACCAAGTTAAATCAGACAAACGCGATCGCACCTTGGCTTCTAGTTCCTGTTGATGAGTCCCAACATACAGCCGCAGATAAACATAATCCTCCACAATGCGGAGATTGCGCACCATACCCAGACTGACAATGTCATTCTGCAAAACAGGTTCTACTACCTGTTTGAGGCGAGCCACTACCTCTGATTGACGTGCCAGCAATGATGGATCAGGAGCAGCTTCAGGGGGTGCTTCGGCGAGACTAGGAGAACGAAAAGGAGAAGAGTGGCTAGACATTAGGAATCGCGTTGAGGGAGTTCTGAATTTTTTGGATAGCTCGTTGGGCGTAGATGCATACATCTCTGTCTGGATCATCTAGCGCCTGATTCAAGGGATTGATGGCCGCAGGATGCAATAGGTTGCCCAGAGCGATCGCCGCTTCTCGCCGCACATCAGAACACTCATCCGCTAAGGCCCTAACTAAGTCAGGCATCACCTGTTCATCAGGTGTCTGCTGAAGTGCTTGTGCCACAGCCTTTCGTACCTGCCAATGTTCATCGCTCAAGGCTTGCTGAAGCGTTGGGGTAGCGGCTGGTGCTGCATGAATTGCAAGAGACTTAGCTGCATTGCGGCGTACCTGCCAATCAGCATCAGTCGTCAGAGCTTGGCTCAACAGAGGCACCACTTCTGCATCAGCCAAATGCCCTAAGGTCAAAGCCGCCGCTCGTCGTACCGTTTCTGATGCATCTTGTAGGAGTGCCAAAGCAGGCTGGCAGCGATCGACTTGGTTTAGATAGCGCAAGGTCGTAATTGCTGCTTCTCGTAGTTCTGGTAGCTCGGCAGCAAAAAATGGCAACACATAAGGAAGAGATTGCACATCATGAATTTTGCGCAGCAGCACCAGCGCATGGAACTGTAGGTTAGTATCCTTTTGCTGCAAAGCATCCAGCAACAACAGTAGATGATCGGGAGAAACCAACTCGCCTAAAGCTGATTGCGCCTCCTCTCGAATTTCCTCATCAGGAGAAGTCAAACAACTGATTAGTGCTGGCACTGCGGCTGGATTGGCCAGTTCCCAAAGCGCTGTTACTGCCAATTTTTGTACCACAGGACTTTCATCTTGCAATGCTGTCATTAGTGGCATGAGAGCTTCTTCGTCACCCAAATGTTGCAGAGTTTTAACAGCTACCAAGCGATCGCTTACCTCAGGCGATCGCAACATCTCCAACCACGGCTCTAGCTCTTGATTCGTCTCTACAGACATCTCTCTTCCTTACCTTAACAAGAATGGAATTTTCACAGTGATCGCATTGGTGGGGCACTCCTTCTCGCAAGGTAAGCAGAACCAACACTCGTCATATTTCATGTAGGCTTTCCCTGTTTCAGGGTTTTTCGCCAAGACATCCAACGGGCAAACCTCAATGCAAGCTGTACACTTTTCCAAGCACTTCGACTCATCCACAATCACAGGCACATCTACCCGTTGTGTCGCTAACGCCATATAATATATTCTCCAAACTTACATTCCATTTCTCTATTTGTTGCTACAACTCTTAAGTAGCCACCTTTTCTATGCTTCACTTACGCTGTCGAACCTTTTTTGGAGGGAGTTTGAGGGATGCAACCGTCCCTCAACGGGGGTTTGGGGGCGAGTGCCCCGAGGCTCGGTTTCAACGAACCGCCACATCATAAACTTCTCGTTCCAAATCTACCTGCACCACATAAGGTTCTACAGGCCGCTTGAACAGATTCATCTCCCCTGTCTCATCTTGCTGCACAATGACATGGCAGAACCACTCTTCATTGTTCTTTTCTGGGCAATCTACGCGATAGTGATACAGACCCCAGCGGCTCTCGCGCCGATACAAAGAAGCTCTTGCCGCCATCTCTGCACAGTCGCGGATAAAATGAACCTCCATACAGCGCATTAATTCATGGGGATCGCGGGCTCCCATTTGGTCTAGGGCTTCGTGATAACGCACAAAATGTCTGAGGCCAATCTCCATTTTGTGATCTACTTTCGGAGGTTGCAGATAATCATTCACCAAGCGGCGTAGCTTAAACTCTACTTGCGTATGCGGGATACCGTCGGGGCGGCTTAAAGGAGCGTAGATGCGCTGTCTCTCGGCTTCCAGAAACTCTTGATCAGGCTCAACATGCTCTAAATCTTGGCCGTATTCCACGGCGTTGGTACCTGCCAAGCGACCAAAGACAAAGGCTCCAATCATATAGTTGTGAGGCACACTCGCCATGTCCCCCGCCGCATAAAGGCCAGGTACCGTGGTTTCAGCTTTTTCATTTACCCGGACACCAGAAGCACTATGACCGCTGCACAGACCAATCTCGGAGATGTTCATTTCGACTCCGTGGGTGCGATAGTTTTCACCTCGCCCCTCGTGAAATCTCCCTCGGCTAGGACGCTCATTCGCCCAAAGAACCGATTCAATCTCAGAAATTGTGTCCTCATCTAAGTGAGTCATCTTGAGTTGCACAGGGCCTTTACCAGAGTTCAGTTCCTTCCAAACCTCCAGCATCATCTGGCCACTCCAGTAGTCACAGCTAATGAAGCGATGTCCTTCTGCATTAGCGGTATAAGCCCCAAACGGGCTAGCTACATAAGCGCAGGCGGGGCCGTTGTAATCCTTCATCAAAGGATTGATCTGAAAACATTCGATGTTGGATAGCTCGGCACCTGCATGGTAGGCCATTGAGTAGCCATCCCCCGCATTGGTGGGATTCTCGTAGGTGCCATAGAGATAACCAGAAGCAGGTAAGCCCAAGCGCCCACAAGCCCCAGTACAGAGGATGACAGCCTTGGCTTGAATCACCACAAAATCACCATTGCGGACATCAAACCCAACGGCTCCGATCGCCCGACCGTCTTTGACTAAAATCCGCGTAGCCATGACGCGATTGGTGACTCTGGCCTTGTGACGCTTTACTTGGCGAGCCAAAATCGTCTTTAAGTCTTTTCCTTCAGGCATCGGCAACACATATTTGCCCACCCGATGCACTTGCTTCAAGTCGTAGTTGCCTTGAGCATCCTTTTGAAACTTAACGCCCCAGCTTTCTAGTTCTTGAATCGTTTCGTAACCGAGTTTGCCCGTTTGGTAAACCGCTCGCTGATCGAGAATGCCATCATTGGCGATCGTAACTTCTCGCACATATTGTTCTGGTGTGGAGTGACCCGGAATCACAGCGGTATTGACGCCATCCATTCCCATCGCGATCGCCCCGCTACGACGGATGTTAGCCTTTTCCAGGACTAACACATCTCCTTCCGGATTTGCTTGCTTAGCCTTGATCGCAGCCATTGTTCCCGCCGTACCGCCGCCAATCACTAGAACATCCGTCTTCAGCCATTGAGTATCCACTCAACCTATCCCTCTAGTAGCGATAATCTATTACTTCAGTAGTAAAAAACTGTCAGCAAGAATAACTTCAAAAGTTAGATCTTACTGAATCTCGAATAACGAAGAAACTAAAACTCATGTTTTCATTTTGAATCAAGAATCACTGTTTCTCTATCCACATTTTTTATTGACTGATAGAATACTTTGATATTGGCAAAATCAAGAAAATTTCAAATAAGGGTTGTGGGGCTGTGGAGGTTTATCAAGTTCGAGTTTTTCTGGAAGTTGCTCGATATTTAAGTTTTACTGAGGCGGCAGATACTCTGAACTTAACTCAGCCTGCGGTGAGTGCCAAAATTAAATCTTTAGAGTCAGAAATTGGCACTTCACTTTTTCATCGTTTAGGTCGCAAGGTTCAGCTTACAGAAGTGGGTCAATTTCTATTTACCGAAGGCCAAAAGCTGATTGATCTAGAGAACCATCTACTCAAGACGATTGAGGAAATTAAACAAGGAAAATTAGGTCAACTGAAGGTTGGCTGCACTACTGCGATCGCGGAACACTGGCTCCCAGAGGTACTCTTTCGCTATCGTCAGCAGTATCCTGATATTCAAACTCAGTGTGTTGTGTTTGATTCAGCCGAAAGTCTGCATCGAGCTTTAACGAGCAACCAAATTGATCTAGGTGTTTCAGAAATTGATTTGGGTGATTTTGCTGAAATCTCGGCTACAGCGATCGCCCCCATTCACTATGCTTTGATCGTGGCAACAAACCATCCTCTAACCAAACAGAAATGGTTAAGTTTAAAGGAGTTGCAAAAGCAAAGATGGGTGGTACTACCTGCTAGTTCTGCAAATCGTCTAGTTTTGGAATCTCGGCTAACCGAATTGGGGCGATCGCTCGCTGACTTTCCTCAAATTGAAACCGTTGATACTTTAAGCTTGGTACGGACTTATTTAACCCAAGGAAACTATGTAGGATTTGCTTCAGATTTAGAATTCAAGTCTGAACGACAATCCCGTATTTTGACGAGCATTCCGCTCCAAGAATTTCCTTTGCCAGGCAATGTATTTTTGTTGCTACCCCAGCGCTTAAGTCAGTCAGTTATACCACCCAGCGATCGCCCCAGTCGTAAATCTCCAAGCTTAAATCCGATCCAAAAGTTTGCGGCTCTCGTTCAACCCGCTCAAACTTCTACTTCTGAGTTAACGGCTGCGTCTCCTGCAACTGAACCCTCCGTGCGCCTGCGATCGCCCAGCTTAATTACGCGATCTCATCAAACTCACCACCCTGAAACGATCACCATTCGAATTGGGATACAGAATGCCACGATTCCCACGGTGACAGGAGGTTTAGTAATTCAGCGCTTGGGCTTGCTAGAACATTTCTTACCCAGGAGCGGTCGCTACAGTTCTACTCAATATCAAATTCAGTGGCAAGATTTCTCCCTGGGTGCCCCCATTATTCAAGGGTTACAGTCAGGGCAACTAGATATTGGCTTATTGGGTGATTATCCTTCTCTGCTCAGTGCCACGTCTCCCTTAGACTCTCCTCATCCAGTCTCTAAAACTCGCTTGGTCAGTTTTGTCTCAGCTAATCCAGATGGCTCTTGCAATGCTGTGATTGTGCCGCATGAATCTAAATTGCAGAGTGTAGAAGATTTGCGGGGGCGAGTGATTGCGGTTCCCTTCAGTTCCTCCGCTCATGGCATGGTGATGCGATCGCTCCAAGCGGCTAATCTTTTGTCAGACGTAACCATTGCCGCACTCGATCAAGCAAACTTAAATCGTCCTTTCC
This sequence comes from Trichocoleus sp. FACHB-262, assembly GCF_014696035.1. Classification (NCBI taxonomy): domain Bacteria; kingdom Bacillati; phylum Cyanobacteriota; class Cyanophyceae; order Leptolyngbyales; family Trichocoleusaceae; genus Trichocoleus; species Trichocoleus sp. FACHB-262. The sequence continues at coordinate 58,227 of NZ_JACJPK010000034.1, forward strand.
AACACCCAACCAAACTCGCCGATGGTTATGCTCACTTTGCTCCCTTCCACGCGATCGCTTGCCAGCAAGGAAAGTTCCGCTATCTGTTGGACGATGACTTAAGCGGTCTCCCGGCGTTTCATGCTGTCGTAGTGAGCGAAGTCTTAGCAGAACGACATCCAGAGATCGTGATTGCTTACTTGAAAGCCTTGCAAGCGGCTCAATATTGGTGCGCTAACACCTCTGCGGCTTTACCCTTGATTAGTCGTTGGACCCAACTTGATGCCGAAATCATTGTGCAACTGCTCAGCAGTACCTTCCAGAAGCAACAACCAGGACGTTTCTTTTCAGAAATGACCATTCGGCCTGATTGGATCGCTCAACACATCGCGCAACTCAGCTTGATTCCAGGGAATGAGAGCCTAAAAGCGATCGATCTCAACCAATGGGTTCAACCTGATCTCCTTCAAACCGCCAAAGCTCGGCTCTAAGTTACCCTACAGCACACCAAAAATCTACATTCTTTCCCTTCTTCATCCCTCCTTCTACACGTCCATACTCTTCAACGTTTCTTCTCGAATTAGCTCAAAGATCTGACGGTTGAGTTGCACAAATTCAGGAGATAAGATGTCATCAGTGTGGCGAGGGCGAGGTAATGGCACCATCAAGGTAGTCTTAATACGGCCTGGATTTACACCCATGACAAAGATGCGATCGCTTAGAAAAATGGCTTCTTCAATGTCATGAGTTACGAAAACAACAGTTGTCTTTAAGTCGCTCCAAATGCTGAGCAATAGCTCCTGCATCATGTGTCGGGTTTGGGCATCTAGTGCCGCAAATGGTTCATCCATCAGCAACACAGAAGGAGAATTCACTAAGGCTCGCACAATACTGGCTCTTTGCTGCATTCCGCCGGACAACTGGTGGGGATAGGAATGGCGATGCTTATAAAGCCCGACTCGATTTAGGTATTCATGCACCAGTGCTTCGCGTTCCGTCTTAGATAAACCGCGAATCTTTAAGCCAAATTCAATATTCTGAAAGGTTGTCTTCCAAGGTAATAGCGAATATTGCTGAAAGACAAAGCCTCGGTCGGCTCCAGGTTGATCGACTAAGCGTTGATCAACCGAGATATAGCCTCGATTAGGTCGAATGAAGCCAGCAATAGAGTTTAAGATTGTAGACTTGCCACAACCAGAGGGGCCGAGCAAACAGACAAATTCACCAGGATTAATCTTTAAATCGATCAATTCCAGAACCGGAATATGATGTCCCTGACGCTTGAAGGAAACTGACAACTGCTCAACTTCTACTAGCCCTTTTACCGAAGGCTTGCTCGTTCTTTCTACTAACTTTGTCATAGTTCTGCTATCTCTCCACACTCACGAATTCATTAGCAATCCCTAGCGCTATGAAGCTAAGTTCGTTGTTTCTGAGTGATCCGCCAGGGCATGAGTAAGCCAGTCAAGCGATCGACTAAGTAAGTACTAAACAATCCCATCAAACCAATCAACAACATACCCATGACAATGGGGGGATAGTTAGAAGTGACATAAGACTCCCAAGTGATATAACCCACACCGTAGCGACCTGCCAAGATTTCAGCCGTTACTAAACAAAACCAGGAATTCCCCATGCCAATCACCAGACCGCTAGCAATACAAGGCATGGCACCAGGGACCACAATATCCTTAAAGATATGCCACTGCTTAGCTCCTAGACATTGCCCCACTCGGAGCAAAATCACATCGGTTCCCTCCACCCCCCGAATTGTACTAATGAGGATAGGGAAGAAGGCTCCTAAAAAGGTGATGTAGATCATCCCTGCTTCGGACGTAGGAAACATCAAAATTGCTAAGGGAATCCAGGCAACGGCTGGGATAGGCCGCAGGATTTCTAGAGGCAGAAAGATTAAATCTTCTAGTTTCTGGAACCAGCCGATTAAGATTCCTAAGCTCACCCCTAATATAGTGGCAACACTAAAGCCAACTAACACTCGAATTGCGCTGGCCTGAATATGCACCATTGCGTTGCCCGTGAAGAATTCCACAGTCGCGTGAAAGACTTCTAATGGAGATGGCAAAAATTCAAAGCTGACAAAGAAATTAAACTTCGCCATACAGAGCAATTGCCAAATCCCAAAAAAGAGAACCAGAGAAAGGCATTGCCTGAGTACTTTACCTGTAGGAAAGGGCAAACGAGCAGACCGCTGACTACGTTGAGATTGGCTTTGCAGTTGGCTTACAAAGCCACTTAAGCTGCTGAGCCAGGTAGTTTTGCTAGAACGCTTAGAAGAGGAGGAGCTAGACATGCGACATCTTTCCGTGAAAGGAACTCAGGCAATACCCAAAATAGACAAAGTGTGATGTTTCAGGATAAATACGATTTACTTAGCAGCGATCGCGGCGGGCTGAGCACTTTGAGCATAGAGCGTCTGTAGACCATTAAAGTCAGCGACCTTAGTTCCTGCTTTCTCGGCAAAGGCTTGGGCATCGGGTTCTAACAGGAAAGCCGCTACTTCATCACCGTTCTGCACGTAGAAGGACTTTTCGGCAAACAACTTCCAGCCATTGGTGCGATCGTGGACAAACATGACACTAGGGGTTTTACCCTCTTTTTTGAGCTTGTCCAATGCCGTCACCATGTTTTCGATCGAAGCAAAGTTAATTACCTTATCTTCACCTTTAACCCAGACTTGAGCGGCTAACTTAGGCTCTGTAATCGGCTCTTGGGTCAGCGCATCTTTACCGCCGATCACATTCTGATCAGCAAGAGTGCCAAGTTCCGCTTCACTCACGCCCAGTTCTTTAGTTGCCTGTTTCAGATAGCTGTCATCCGCCCAAGTTGCGACATCATCTGGATTGACGCTGGCATCTAACTTGCCAATTTGCTTGAGGGTGGTGACGCTATTTTTGAGTGCTGTCAACTGGTAAGACTGAATTCTGGGATCAAGCTTCTGAATGCCAGAAGGCCCCAGAAACATGTAAACCACTTCTTTTTCAATCCCAGACCATTTCTGAATGTTGCTAGCTACAACTTCTGGCTGCTCGCGGAAGAGTTTGTTTGCTTCCAGCACCGCCTTCAGATACGCCACCACAATTTCTGGATTGGCTTCAGCAAAATCTGAACGCACCACTACCCCGTGAAAAGTGGGTGTGCCTGCTTGGGCACCATCCAAAATCTTGCGGGCGAAACCGCGAAATGGAAACAACTCGCCGTAAGGCACAAAGTCCGCATGGGCATCAATCTGGCTTTTCTGTAAGCTGCTGCCTCCCACTTCCGGAGACTGACTAACGAGCGTGACATCTTTTTGCGGGTCAATTCCTGCATCTTTGAGTGACTTCAGGATCATGCCGTGGGCCGAAGAACCGAACGGTACAGAAATCGTCTTACCTTTCAGATCTTGCAGCGTTTTGTAAGGGCTATCTTTGGGGACCACTACCGCGTTACCCGCGCCGTTGGGACTGTAAGCGAGGGTAGCAATGTATTTAGTTTTGACCCCATTTCCCTTCTTTTGAAATGTAGTGATGTTAATGGTAGAAGGGAAGTCTGCCATCATCCCAATATCAATTTGGTTCGCCAACATTTTGTTAGTCAATGGTGGCGCAGAAGTATAGCTAGACCACTCAATTTTGTATTCTGTATTGGCGTACTTTCCGGTTTTAGGTAAGTATTTCTCTAGCAGTTTTCCTTCACGAATTACCGAGCCACCTGTCACTGTATTGATGGTCTGATCTTGAGTGCCAATAGAAATACGAACTACTTTTTTTCCTGTATCAGCACCCGAACTATTAGTAGCTTCTTTGGAACAGCCACTACTAAACAGTAAGGACACTGTAATCAAACAGGAAACAGCACTTCTCCGAACAATTGAGTTCATAATTCACAGCAAGAACTAAGTTTTGAGCAATGATTCAGCGGCTCTAGAAGTACAGGAGCTTACCTGCTGCACTTGATTGCCGACTGCCCCAGAGCGATGAATGTAGGCACTAACAGGACCCTCTCCAGTAGAATCTTAGGCAGTATACCTTGAAACTACGGTTAATCGATAGGTTTTTTGTAGTTAGTGATTGATTAAGACAATGCCATAGGCAAAACCAAAGTTCAAGCAGGTAGTTCAAGCTGCGAACTCAATTAAATTTACTGACAGGAAAACCGCAAATGTATAGCTTTCAAGCAATTGCGCTAACAAACTAATCTGCGAACGCTTGGTATCGATAAACAAAACGATTGAGTTAATATATTTCTTCTATAGAAGTGCTCTATCTAGCTGAATGTTGTATCGATAAATACAAGCTCTAAATAAAGTCAGGAGTTTTTCATTCTACAGAAGCTAAATCTGAAGAATGACGGTTGTTTGGTGGAAGAGGAGGGGCGATCGCTCTCCACAATCACTCTCTACAATTACTGGCTTTCTAGGCCAGCTCGCTCTACAACTGCAAGGCATGATAGGATGCCATTGATCTAAAATACTATAACTTGATAGAGTTACCGTATATTTTATGCGGGTTTAGCTGGTTCCTAGTCTCCAGCGAAAAATACCTAAGCTTTTGAGAGGTCGAGCAACTATGGTGTTAGCGGATTTTCGGACAATTTACGAGCGAGATCCAGCGGCCCGGAATTGGCTGGAAATCTTATTTTGCTACCCTGGACTGCAAGCCCTACAGTTCCATCGCTTAGCCCACTGGTTACATGGTCTGAAAGTGCCTTTGGTACCTCGACTCATTTCTCAACTCAGCCGTTTTCTAACTGGAATCGAAATCCATCCGGGAGCCGAGATTGGCAAAGGAGTCTTTATCGACCACGGGATGGGAGTGGTGATTGGGGAAACAGCCATAGTGGGCGACTATGCCTTGATTTATCAAGGAGTTACCTTAGGTGGAACGGGCAAGGAAACCGGGAAGCGGCACCCAACGGTAGGAGACCATGTCGTGGTGGGCGCGGGAGCCAAGGTGTTAGGTAATATCCAAATTGGCCATCACACCCGGATTGGTGCAGGCTCAGTGGTGCTGCGAAATGTTCCTAGCTACAGTACTGTCGTGGGCATTCCAGGGCGGGTAATTCCTCAAGATCGCACAAGTGCCGGAATCCCAAGCAATAGCGGATTACGAGATGTGGAAGCGGAAGTAATTCAGCTATTGTTTGAGCGAGTTAAATTCTTAGAACAACAGATCGAGCAGTTGCAAGCGTCTGCTCCTTCACTTCCTGCCTCAAGCGAAGTAGGGGGGTCAAGTGAGAAAGCCAACTCTGACTTGATGATTGAAGAGTTTCTCAATGGAGCAGGCATCTAGCTTTCGTACCTGTCTTCTGAAGCTAGGTTCTCAAGCTAGAGATAAAAAACTTGAATAAACTCATTCAGATTTTCTATCAAAAAATTGACATTTATCTAAACCCCGGTTAGTCTATCGGGATATAGTATTTTTGAAGGCTATGTCTATCTCCGTGCTACCCCGAACTCAAGCCCCATCAACAAATTCCCGGCATTTTGCGCCGCGATCGCTGTTGCCTTTGGAAACGGAGAGCTGCTGGAAGATTGAGACGGGTGTAGTTAGAGCCTTGAGCTGGTTAGAGGATGGCACTGTCGTCACACTGGGCTTGTGGGGAGCAGGAGAAATTGTGGGCAAAACGTTAGCCCAAATCGATCCCTATCAATTGGAGTGTTTGACAAAAGTAGAGGCAACTCGGCTGCAAACCGACAATTGGCTGCAAACTCAATCCGCTTTGCTGGCTCATATTCAACAAGCTGGAGAGTTGACGCTAATTCGCAGCCATCGTCGCGTTGATATGATGCTGCTGAAGCTATTGAATTGGTTAGGCAAAAAGTTTGGTCGTCAAGTTGAGCAAGGACAACTGATCGATCTCCGCCTCACCCACCAAGATATTGCTGACATGCTCGGCTCCACTCGCGTCACTATTACCCGCACTCTCAATCAGCTAGAGCAACAGGGCTTGATTCGTCGCCTATCCCTTCAGCGCATTGTGCTGCAAGAAGAAGAAGTTTGGCACTATGAGATCTAGGGGAGATCTAGGGCAACCATGAGAGGACTATAACGAGTAGATTTTGATGTGGGTCAGAAGTTAATCTTTAGGCGGATGCGAATCGTGTCAACTAGTAGCGAAACTGTGTAGTAGTTGCCCCCTCCTAACCGCGATCGCGCCAGTTGTTCATGTCAACTAGATTTTTTGTATCCGTTGAAGAAAAAACACGGCTATTCCATGCGGAGCTGGTTAAAGCAGGGGTAGAGTATCAACAAGCAAGTCGGGTAGCCAAGGTGCTAGCCCAGAATCAGTTCGAAGAATCCTTGCCCCCTGAAGAAGCTCAACTGACTGAAGAAGCTTGCCGCATTTGGTTGCAGCATCGCCAGCGCCTAAACTTTATCGAACAAACTCTGGCTTCCTTTTCTGCCAAGCCAACTACTGAGATTTCTGCTACCAAGTTAACTGAGTCGAACTGCAAAAATTGTGCAGGTTCTAACCAATCGTTGGGTTGACGTTGCTAAAAGTTTGGCGGGTTTGGTAGAGGCGGGTCTTGTAATTAACTTTCTATGACTGGGGCACTCACAAGCGGCACCGCTAGCACCTTTAGGTGTTGGGTGGTTATGGATGCGATCGCGAGCTAGCATGAATGAGTAGCGCAACGATACAAGTTTTAACCAATGTCATCTATAACGCAGCAAACCGATTAGATTAGACATTAATTTAGAGCTGCAAGCATTCAGGGCATCTGGCAGGAGTTAATCACGATGGCAAGCAAGCAAATTTTGATGTTGGTGGGCGACTACGTCGAAGATTATGAAGTGATGGTGCCTTTCCAAGCGTTACAAATGGTTGGGCATACGGTACACGCAATTTGTCCCCACAAAGAAGCAGGCGACAAAATTCGAACCGCGATTCATGACTTTGAAGGTGACCAAACCTACAGCGAGAAACCTGGGCACAACTTTGAACTCAACGCCACCTTCGACTATATTGACGAAGCCAATTATGATGCCTTGGTGATCCCAGGGGGACGAGCACCAGAGTATATTCGTCTCAACTCGCGGGTGATTGAGATTGTGCGCCATTTTGCGGGTCACAACAAACCAATCGCGGTGATTTGTCATGGCCCGCAAGTCTTGGTAGCGGCTGGTGTGTTGGCGGGTAAGCGTTGTGCGGCTTATCCTACCTGCGCCCCCGACGTGAATCGGGCTGGAGGAGAATATGTAGAAATTGCTGTGCATGACGCGATCGCTGATGGCAATTTGATCTCAGCTCCTGCTTGGCCCGCTCATCCGCGCTGGTTGGCTGAGTTTCTCAAAGCCCTCGGCACCAAGATTGAGCACGAGCAAGAAGAGATGGCAGCTGTTTAATGTGAACTCCAGAATGAATATTTTTACTTACGCTCTCCATTTAGTCGGATCTGCGGCCACAGCCTATGTCTACGCTAGTCAAATTCGCGATCCCCTGACACGGCCTAATATTGTTGCGGGATTTCAATTAGCTGAGTCGGGCTCTGTGCCGTTTCTAGAAGCATTACGCGATCGCGCTGCTGCCGAAGGAGATACCTGGTTAGCGGAGAAACTAGGCCGTCATGCCGCAGATGAACGGCGACATGGGCAAATCTTTGCTCAAGCGTTGAAGCAACTCAACAAGCAAGTGATCGATTTCAAACAACTGGCGAAGCAATCCGAAGATCGCAAACCTGAAGAGCGCCGTAGTCCTTTCTTTGCTGCCTATTTTGAGGGCTATGCCCAGGCTGACCTCAAACCAGAAAACATAGATTGGGCTGTATTTATGGCCAGTACGTATATTCTGGAACTTGATGCCAGCAAAGACTTTGCCCGGATGGCTCAAGTTCTCCCTGACGATGATCTACGGAGTGCCAGCCTGAAGAAAGGGATGTTCAGTATCGCCAAGGATGAAACTGGACATGCCGCCTATCTGTATGAAGCGCTAGAGCGTCGCTTACCTGCTGCTCAAGTGGCTGCACTCGTGGATGAATGGCGATCGCGCAAAGTTAATGCTTTATTGGCAATGGTTGGGAGCCTAGTACAGAAGAGTGGTCAGATGCCTTCCTTAGTACAAGATGGCGCTCCCACAGAAGCCTCTTCTGAAGAACCCGCAATCCAGGTGGCAGCGTAACCGATACTTCTGGTTAATTCGAAAAAAGGCCTTGCACAATGTGAGCCAGAAAGCTGTAGGGGCAATCCCTTGTCTTTGCCCTTAAACATCATCCTGTTACTCTTCCTTGGCAAGTGCCGAAACCAATGCGGGCATATCCAGATTTCTCACAGTAACCCCGTAGAATTATTTCATCTCCATCCACCAGGAACGATCGCTTTTCTCTGGTGGGTAGTTCAATGGGTTGAGAGCCGCGTTGAGTAATTTCTAACAAGCATCCTTGAGAGCCTGGTTCTGCTCCAGAGATAGTGCCACTGGCAAGCAAATCAGCAGGACGGAGATTACAACCATTGCTGGCATGATGAGTGAGCATCTGAGCCAAGGTCCAATACATTTGCTGAAACGAACCCTGACTAAGCCGCACAGGCTCAATGCCTGCCTCTCGCATTTGAGCAGAACATAGAGATACTTCGACAGTGATGGCAATGCCTCCCTGTTGGCGATCGCGCTCAGAAGCTAAGTAGGGTAAAGGTTCTGGATCTCCTTCAGCCCGCTGAAACGCTGGACTCCGAAAAGGAGCCAAAGCTTCTAAAGTTACCACCCAAGGGGAAATGCTGGTAGCGAAGTTTTTGGCGAGAAATGGTCCCAGCGGTTGGTATTCCCAAGCTTGAACATCCCTGGCAGACCAATCGTTAACTAAGCACAGCCCAAACAGATAATCCTCAGCCTGGTCAATTGCGATCGCCTCCCCTAATTCATTGCCAACTCCTATGAAAGCTCCGACTTCCAGCTCGTAGTCCAACATTTGACTGGGGCCAAAGCTGGGCGCTGTGGCTTCTGGTGGTTTGCGTTGACCGTTGGGGCGCTTGATGGCTGTACCGCTGACCACAATGGAAGAAGCCCGCCCGTGATAAGCGATTGGTACATATTTGTAGTTAGGCAGCAAGGGATTGTCAGGACGGAACAGCTTGCCGATGTTGGTCGCATGAAAAATAAACGCATAAAAGTCTGTATAGTCAGCGATCGCCGCAGGTAATAGCATCTCTGCTTCCGACATGGGCAAGAGAAGATTGGAATTGACGGAAGCATTCTGCTGAGGCGATCGCAACAGCTCACTCAAGTGCTGCCGTAATGCCGATGCTGCTAAATTACCCAAAGCCATTAGAGCATTGAGATTAGAGTCTACACAAGCTGCCTGCAGGTTCCCAGGCAATCCTTCTAGAAGCCCACATTCATGACACTGGAGGAGATCTAAAATTTGCTCGCCGATCGCTACACCCAGCCGAGGATATTCGGTGCTGTTGTGTCTGCGAAACACCCCCAACGGTAGGTTTTGAATGGGAAAGTCTGTATTGGGTTGGTTAGCTGATTCTACCCAACTTCGCAAATTTGGATCATGCGTGGCATTGATGGCAAAAGACATAGCACTTTAAACCTTCCTTGTAGAGGCATAGCATTTGAACAGTGATTAAAAGGGGAAACAATTGAGGGTCATTCCAAATGCTATGTCCTTGAGGACAGATCGAGACTATTGAGTTAGCTCAACTTTGCACTGGACAAAGCATTCAGATCAGAGTTTACAGTCGGTGGTTTACACTGCTGGCTGGATGCTTTGTCCCTACGAGTTTTTAGAAAGTGTGAATTTATGCGTGGTGCATCAGTTCTTTGGTGGGCCAAGCGGTGAGTTGTGCGCCTTGCTGGTATTCCTCCAATGAGAAGGCATCTACTTGAATGGCTTCATTACGTGCAGATTCGGCTTCGCGGATTAGGGTGACTTCTGTTGCTGTAATCACTCCAGCTTCCAAAGCGGCATCGATCAACTTTTCGGGCTTAGCAGGTGGGAGTTTACCATCACGGATAGCCGCTTTGATCGTTTTGAGGATAACTTCGGCTTGGATAGACAGCTTAAAGGCTTGCTCCAATCGTCCTAGCGCTTCATCCGGATGCGAGGGAACGTAGATATTGGTGGTGAGGCGATCGCGTACTCCTTCGGGCATCTCCACCGCTTTAGCCAGTGTGCCGCCGAGTTCATCTGTTGGCAGGGTGCCGATAGGATTGAGCCGAGACCACCAAAGGATCGGCCCTCGGAACACTGGGCCAAGGATAGGGATTGATAGATTGGCAAATAACCCTTCAAATGCCAGTTGAATTTGAGCAAAGGCATACTGCATTGACCAATGCACCAGAGGGAGATCTTCTGGGTTGCGTCCCTCTGCCTCAAAGCGGCGTAAGGTAGCCATACCTAGATACATCCAGGAGAGCACATCGGCAAAACGCCCCGTCAGCTTCTCCCGTCGCTTCAAGGAACCACCAAAAGCAATCAGAGCGATGTCTGTGAGGGTGGCAAAGGTAGCAGATGCCCAAGCCAGTTTGCGATAATACTGTGCTGTAGGGCCAGATACGGGAGATTGAGCCAATGTTCCACGGGAAAGACTGAGCACAATCGACCGGATGGTATTGCGGACCATCAAGCCGATATGAGGCCAAAGAGCATGGTCAAAGGCGATCGCATCTCCTGCATTCAGCGCTATGACTTCTTGATAAACATAAGGATGGCAACGAATTGCTCCCTGTCCAAAGATCATCAAGGTGCGAGTGAGAATATTTGCGCCTTCTACTGTAATCGGTATGGGCATAGCGGTGTAGACGTTGGCTAAAAGGTTTCGCGGGCCTTTGCAAATCCCTGAACCGCCCAGAATATCCATGCCATCGTTGACTAACTTACGGGATAACTCGGTAAATTGATATTTGGCGATCGCGGAGACAACGGCTGGTTTTTCTCCGTTATCTACTGCCGCGCAGGTGTAGGCGCGGGCTGCTTCCATCAGGTAGGTCAGTCCAGCAATCCGGGCTAGGGGTTCCTCTACTCCTTCAAAGCGACCAATGGATAAACCAAACTGACGTCTAACTACCGCGTGGGCACTGGTAACTCGCGTGACCAATTTGGCAATCCCTGTACAGGATGCAGGAAAACTAATGCCTCGGCCTGCTGCCAAGCTTTGCATCAACATCTTCCAGCCTTGGCCTGCCTGCTCACTGCCACCAATAATTTGGTCAATGGAAACAACCACATTCTGCCCTTCTACCGGAGAGTTGTAAAACGGCACTCCCATAGGATCGTGGCGTTTACCCAGTACTAGACCGGGAGTATCCGCTGGAATCAAGGCACAGGTAATGCCGACATTCTCACCCTTACCTAAAAGATTTTCAGGGTCGCGGAGCCTGAAAGCCAAGCCGATCAGGGTAGCGATCGCCCCTAAGGTGATATAGCGCTTGCGGAAGTTCAACAGCAGATACAGTTTTTCATCTCCACCCCGGAACACAATGCCTTCTGAGGTGATACTGGCAGCATCAGAACCAGCAGTAGGTTCAGTGAGGGCAAAGCAAGGCATCTCTTCGCCCTTAGCTAATCGAGGGAGATAATACTCTTTTTGCTCTGGGGTGCCGTAATTCAGTAGCAGTTTCGCGGGGCCAAGGGAATTGGTGACCCCAACGGTGGCTGTATGGATAAACGATCGCGATGCTAATTTCACCATCACCGCACTGTAGGCCAAGTTGGAGAAACCCAACCCGCCGTATTCTTGAGGAATCATCATGCCGAAGAAGCGCTCTTGTTTGAGATAATGCCACACTTCTGGCGGCAAGTCTTTACGGCGATTGATCTCCCAATCCGTCGCCATACGGCAAACTTGCTCTACAGGCCCATCTAGAAATGCTTGACTTTCGGTTGACAGTTCTGGATACGACTCACTGTTCATCCGTTTCAGGTCAGGTGCGCCAGAGAAAAATTCTCCATCGACCCAAACTGTTCCTGCCTCGATCGCGGCTTTCTCGGTTTCAGAAATACTGGGTAATAGCTTCAGCGCTTGAATTGCATTCATCAAGGGAACTGTAAGGAGCGATCGCCGCAACAGAGGGAGATTCAGCACCAAAGCTACAATTCCGAATCCTATCCACAGCCAAGTAGGGGCTTGAAAAACTGCCAGAATACCCGTTGTATAAAGTGACCAAGCCCAGAGCGGCACTCCTAAATAAGCGAGAAGTAGGAGGAGAAAGAGGGAAAGAGAGAAGGCGATCGCCAATGGAATAGATATCATGGCTGTTCATCCAAATAGATGCGGATAAATGACCGATGATCGTTGGGCAACGGTAGGGGCGAAGCATTCGGTAGATTGCCATTGGGAGAAGCCGAAAGTCTTGTTCCGAATGCTTCGCCCCTACAAAATGGCAACATCCCTCAAGTTTTGCTTAAAGCATCAGGTTCTCAATCACGCCAGCAGCGCCCATGCCGCCACCGACACACATCGTCACCAAGCCGTAGCGCACACCGCGCCGTTTCATCTCGTGGAGAATTGTAGCGGTGAGTTTAGCTCCAGTCATGCCGAGAGGATGTCCTAGAGCGATCGCGCCACCATTGACATTAATGATCTCCTCGTTGAGACCCAGTTTACGGATCACAGCTAGAGATTGAGCGGCAAAGGCTTCATTGAGTTCAATTAAGCCAATGTCATCTAGGGTTAAACCGACTTGCTTGAGTACCCTGGGAATTGCTTCTACAGGCCCAATCCCCATCACTTCCGGAGGTACGCCAGCCACACTGAAACCTAACAATCGTCCCATTGGTTTCACGCCTAGCTCATCCATCTTGCGTTGGCTCATGATGATTGTGGCAGCAGCCCCATCGGACATTTGCGAGGAATTGCCAGCCGTGACACTGCCTCCCATCCGGAATACAGAGGGCAGTTTTGCTAGAGCTTCCATGCTGGTGTCCGCCCGTGGTCCTTCATCTACTTGGAAGACCATATCTACCGTTTTGGCTTCGCCATCTACATATAGCGTTTCGTGAATGGGGAGCGGAATCGTTTCTTCCTCAAATTTCCCTGCTTGAATGGCGGCCAAAGCTCGCTGGTGCGATCGCAGAGCAAAGGCATCTTGATCTTCACGCGAAACGTGATACTGCTGCACCACATTTTCAGCCGTTAACCCCATTGTGCAGTAGACTTGCGGCGTTGAAGTCATCAGGTCTGGGTTGGGAACCATCGCATGACCTCCCATCGGGATCAGGCTCATGGTTTCAGCACCACCCGCGACCATCACATCGGCTTGTCCTGTCATCACGGCTTGGGTCGCCATTGCGATCGTCTGTAATCCCGAAGCACAGAAGCGATTCACGGTGCAGCCTGCGACGGTGTCGGGTAATCCCGCCCGTTGAGCAATCACCCGTCCCAAGTTAAATCCTTGTTCAGCTTCCGGGAAGGAGCAACCGATGATGATATCGTCAATCTGTTTGGGGTCTAGTCCTTCGACTTTGGCGATCGCTCCCTTGACTGCGATCGCACCCATATCGTCAGGACGCATGTTGCGGAGAGTACCGCGAGGCGCTTTGCCCACTGCCGTCCGAACGCTACTTACAATATATGCATCTTGCATGGTCGTTTCTCCTTAGTTCCGCAGTGGCTTCTTCGTCTTCAACATGTGGGCGATCCGCTCTTGGGTTTTGGGTTGGCTGAGGAGCGGTAAGAAGTTTTCCCGTTCTAGGCGCAACAGGTAGTCTTCATGGACTAGAGCGGGAGCGGAGAGTTCGCCACCTGTCATCACATAAGCCAACTTTCCTGCTAGGTAGCGATCGTATTCGCTAGCAAAACCACCTTGTTGGAAAACATAAGCGATATGTTCTAGCATGGCTCTGGCGGGACGGCCCAAGACCATAATGGCGGTTTGTTCTGGCGGCGGTGCATACCCAGCGCGATCGAGATGGATGACTTCAGCTTTAGCCACTTCTAGGCGATTCTCTCCAGCGATCAAAATGCGGGCATCACAAGGGAGGTATCCCATCTGTTGGGCTTCGTAGGCACTGGTAGAAACCTTAGCCATCGCGATCGTTTCAAAAGCGGCCTTGAGGAACGGTTGAATGTCGCTGGGAGAGTCGCTGGCGGCTCGTTCTGCCACTCGTGCCACAGTCCGCATGATGCCCCCTGCCCCAGGAATTAGACCCACACCTACCTCTACCAAGCCAATATAGGTTTCGGCGGCAGCAACGACATGAGGACAAGCCATCACTAGCTCACAACCACCTCCCAAGGCTCGCCCTTGCAGGGCAATGACTACAGGTTTGGGGGCATAGCGGATGCGCTGGAGAACTGACTGGAACTCCACAATCAGGTCATCCAGTGCTTGTAAGTTACCCGATTGGGCAGTCATCCCCATTTCGGCGAGATTTGCACCGCCAGAGAAATGAGCGCTACTGTTGCCAATCACTATGCCTTTTAAGTCGTCCCGCTCTTCTAGGAGATCTAGAACCTTAGCTAATCCTTCTACTACTTTGAAGCTGAGGGTATTGCCTTTAGAGCGGAATTCATACAACGCTACACCATCACCCAAATCCAGCAAAGCGGCTTCAGCATTCTCCCACAATGTTTTTTGGGGATCTGTTTTGATGGCTCCTAAATCAATCTGGTCTGCTGTAGGGGCGAAGCATTCAGAAGTAGGCTTAGTAGTTGGTTGCAAGGAGTATTGCCCGAATGCTTCGCCCCTACTATGCATACTTTCTACCCATTCGGGCACCAAGATATTGGCTGCTTTCATGTCCGCTAGCACAGTTTCAAAGCCCAGCATCTCCCAAATCTCAAAGGGGCCAACATCCCAGCCGAACCCCCAGCACATAGCTCGGTCGATATCAGCAGGGCTATCCGCAATTTCAGGGATACGACGGGCACTATATCCGAGCAAGTCCAGGGTGGTGTTGCGAAAGAACTGCCCTGCACGACCAGGATCTTTGTACAGAGCTTGCAGGCGACCGCTCAAACCTGAAACCTTGCCCAACTTCTCCACCTCGCCCAAATTCATTGGCTTGGCAGGCTCGTAGCTCATGGTTTCGGGATTAACTGAAAGAATTTCACCCTTCTGTTTCTTGTAAAATCCCTGTCCCCCTTTGGCTCCGATCGCCCCTGCCATGACCAGTTTGTGCAGAACTTCTGGCACTCGAAACATCTCGCGGCTTTCATCGTGGGGAATGGCAGGATAAAGGTTCTTCGTCACATACATCAGCGTGTCCAGCCCCACCAAATCAGCGGTGCGGAAGGTGGCCGATTTGGGTCGTCCTACCAGAGTCCCGGTGAGAGTATCGACCTCCTCAATGGTGTATCCTTGCTCCGTCCATGCTCGTAAGCCTTGCATCGTGGCATACATGCCAATGCGGTTGGCGATGAAGTTAGGCGTGTCTTTGGCAATCACCACACCTTTGCCTAAGCGGGTCTCTCCAAACCAGCGCATGCGTGCGACTACTTGCGGATCTGTTTCCGGAGTCGGGATGATTTCCAGCAATTTTAGATAGCGGGGTGGATTGAAGAAATGGGTGCCTAAAAAGCGTTGGCGGAAGGATTCTGCTCGACCTTCCGCGATCGCATGAATCGGCAATCCACTGGTATTAGTAGAGATAACAGCATCTGACCGCATGACCGCTTCCAGCCGTTGCATCAGTTGTTGCTTGATGTCTAAATTCTCAACAACAGCCTCAATGAGCCAATCTACATTGGCTAGACGATCAAAATGTTCTTCAAAGTTACCTAGGATGACGCGATGAGCCACCTTATCCGTAAAGAAGATCGGTGGAGATAGCTTGCGGGCTTTCTTAAACGCGCCTTCTACCAAATCATTTTTATTCCCTGTCTTGGCAGGTAGATCCAATAGATGCACAGTTAAACCGATGTTGGCGAGGTGAGCAGCAATCTGGCTTCCCATTACACCTGCACCCAGGACGGCGGCGGTTCGAAATGGCTTAAACATTGAGGAACTCTCCCTTGCATTGAGGGTTATGAGCTAATAGATTGGCAATTTTGTGAGTGAATGAGGCGCAGTCAAACTCGTCCAAAGGATGAACGTGATTAAACGATTAATCCGAGGTAGGGATTGGGCAAAGGCAGGACAGGCAGCAGGCGAAACAGACGGATACATGCTCGACAGGTCACTCTCAGGAGCTTGAGGAGATGTAGAAGCTGCTTTCTGCTTATCCTGATCTTTCCCACGGCTTGGCTCTGATTCCCCGTACAAAGCATCAATTTCTTTACTAAAGGTTTTATTAATCTGGGTACGGTTCAGTTGCCCGGTTGGAGTTAATAAGCCGTTTTCTGCGGTAAACGGATTGTTGATTAGTTGAAAGCGCTTGACGATCGCCCAGTATGGTAAATGACAGTTGGCGGTATCGACCAAAGCTTGGTAAAGCGCTATGACGTGAGGATGTGTGAGGAGAGCATCGGGTGGGAGATCAATCCCCACTCCCAAGGCATAGCTATGGAGAGCCTGTAAGTCTGGAACAATTAAGGCAGCACAGAACTTCTGGGCGGAACCCACGGCGATCGCTTGAGCTACCAACGGGAACTGTTGCAATCGCTGCTCAATCGGTTGTGGTGCAATATATTTACCCGTTGCGAGTTTAAACAGAGACTTCTTCAGACCTGTAATTTCTAGGAAGCCATCTGCTGTAAACGCGCCCAAATCACCTGTATGCAACCAGCCTTGCTGATCAACGAGTTTCTGTGTGGCTTCTGGATTCTTGTAATACCCGGAAGTAATACAAGGTCCACGCACTAAAACTTCTTGATCCTCCGCGATCGTTACCTCTATCCCTGCGATCGGTAGTCCCACCGTACCTGCCCGATTTAGGGAGCCACGATTGCAGCACACCACCGCACTGGCTTGGGTGAGACCATACCCATGTAGAATCGGGATGCCAGCGGCGGCAAAGACATTGGCTAATTCTGCCTTCAGCGCTGCTCCGCCACAGATCACATATTTAAGGCGACCCCCCAAGAGCGATCGCCATTTTGACAGCACCAGCCAATCGGCCACCCTGAGCAGTAGAGCATATAGAAGGTTAGGTTGGTGGCCAATTTCATAACGTTTAGCTAAACCAAGCGCCCAGAGAAAGATCAGACGAGTGACTAGAGAACTAGCTTTACTCCCTCTCTCAACAATCTTGCTATATGTCTTTTCTAACACAATGGGCACAGTCACTAAGATGGTGGGTTGAACCTCCTGGAGATGTTTGGTGAGACGGCTAGCACTGGAGAAGTAGATGCTGTGCCCGTAGAGGATATGTCCATAGAGCATCGTCCGCGCTAACACATGGTTTAACGGTAGAAAGGAAAGCACCGTTTCCTCATTACCCTTGCCCAGTGTAGTGATGCCTGAGAAAGCAGCAAAAGCGTTCATGGAGAGGTTTTCATGGGTTAGCATGACCCCTTGCAGTTGCCCCGCCTCATCCGGGATATAGATGATTGTGGCTAAATCCTCAGGTTTTGAATTTGCCTGTAGCTCTGGCGTTGCCTCACTTGTCTCTAGGATGGGTTTGGTACTTTGCAATTCACCCAGAGACATCAATGAAACGGGAAACGATTGGAGCCAGTGCGATCGCTGCTCTGCCCAGTCCTCAGGCACATCCGCCACGATAATATGCCGTAAGTGAGGAGTATCTCCTAAATGTGGCGTGACTTGGACCAACAGCTCTAGGTCGGCAATGACTAAAGCCTTAGCTTCACTGTGTTGGAGAACAAAAATAATTTGCTCTAGGGTATGAGTGAGATCGATGGGTACATCAACCAACCCTGCCCATAGGCAACCCATATCAGCCAAGCCAAATTTGACATCGCTATACATCAATAAAGCGACGCGATCGCCGCTCTCTAACCCTAACCTTAGCAAACCCAACGCACAGGCTTCAGCAGCCGCCCGAAAGCCCTGATTGGAAATGGATTGCCAATTTGTGCCAGTCCATTGATTCAAAGCTTGAGCATTTGGGGCTTGGGCACAAGCCTCATCAAGTAATGAGGGGATTGTACGCCCCAGAACGACCCTGCCAGAGCTAGGAGGAGCCTGGTAAGTCTTATCCATGTGGAAGATCTCCTCGAAGAGTAAAAACCCTTCTCCTCACGAATGATATGTTTCAGCTCCCCAAAGCAATAGTTCTAAAGAGAAATTTGGGAGCGCAAAGGATGCAACGAGAACAGTGCGCTACAAGTTTCTTAAACTATCCTAAAAGTTAAACAATTGATCGAGGTTTAATCGTCAAGGATTCAACAACGCTTCAGAGATGCTAGATGCAGACCCATTAGAAAGTAAAGAACACGACTTCTAAGGCCGGAGTCTTAGTCAATTCCCAGTGTCTCCTTATAACTTGGTAGTAATTAGCAGTAGTTTCTATACAGCTTCAGTCTGGGCAGTACCATACCTAACAAACTGACAGCAATAGATTTTCAGATAATATTTAGTGTAGCTATAAGAAAATCAATTCGCTGATTTTTATACATTTCTTGAACAAAACTAAAAGCAAATCAACCTTTTATAGAGTTAAAGCTAAGGGCTATATATAGCCTTTCTTCTTGATCCCCAATAGCTTATCCTCCAAAAGAGAGACTCAAGACGGCAAGTAAGTGCGTTTTTTCTGTTCCGATTGAGCTGGTAACTAGACAAACAAATTATGTATATCACTAGGTCTACCTCTTAGAACTCTAAGATTTAGCGATCGCATTTTCTTTGTAATTAAACTTTAATCCTAAGCTTAAAAACAGTTTACATATAAAGTACAAGACCAGTTAAGCCAGAGTAATTATCTTCCTTCATAGATTTTCAGGTGATAGTTTCTCAGCGCAACATCACCTGAAAAATCATGAAGTTTAAGGATTTTCTGAAGGGTTTAATAGACGAATCTACCAAGCGAACCTACTAGAGTTTAGGCGAGCTCAAACGCCCACTTCAGCCAACGGTAAATTAGTAGCGCACCACACACAGTCCTAAAGCCTCACAGGATGGACTTCCTGCTAGATGTCGTTCTAGCCAGTTCTCTAAGTCGGTGAATACCTTTTGGTAATCAACATCCACATAAAGATCGTGATAACACCCTGGATACTCATGATGTTCTTTATCAGAAAACATAACTTGCTGAAAGAAAACTCGGCTGCTTTCGGGGTGGATCACTTGATCGGCACTGCCATGCAGCAGTAATAGAGGCATTTGCAAATCCGAGGCATGTTTGTAGATCCAATCTACGGTCGCAAAAAACTCTGTGGCTAATCGGGCACTGCCATACTCATGCCGCAGTGGATCTTGGGTGTAAATTGAGAGAAGCGTTGGGTCACGGGACCCTAGGTCTGAAGGAATCCCTAGTCGTAAACTAAAGCGGGGAAACACTCCTGATAGGAGCCGCCCCACGATCAACTTGCAGCGAGATACAGAGACTCTTCCTAGAGCTGGTGCAGATACAATCAATCCTTGCAAGGAATTTGGCGATCGCAAGGCATAATCTAGCGCGATCGTGCCACCCAAACTATGGCCCCAAAGAAAATAAGGACAAGGGCAACTGGCGCGTAGGATCTGAATATGTTGAAGAAATGCCTGAAGGTCTTCCCGAAACTCCGCCCAAGCGCCAATGTGTCCTCGCTGCCCAGGGGAACGTCCATGACCCCGCAGATCAAAGGCATAAACCTCATATTCCTGTTTAACCAAATACTGCACAACCTGGCCGAACAGACTGCTATGTGCTCCTAAGCCATGTACCATGACGACTACAGCCTGAACCTGTCCTTCTGGATGCCAGCTTTGGTAATAGAGGTCAAGCTCACCAAATCCCTTGAACTTCCCTTCAATATGTCTCATCACAATGCTCCACGAACGTTTTGATATCGTTGTGGTTTTAGGATGCATGGTTAAGTTACTGGAAGCTTATAGCTAGACAACTAAAAGATACTTATCCTGGGCAAAATTCTGCCAAAAAGACATCCCGCTGACTTAAAGTTAGCCTCTCACGCCTACCTCCACTGTGCCATTAGCAGCGGTTGTGCAAGAAGCCAATTTCAGCGACAAATAATTTTGCTTCTATCTATAAGTGGCAACTCAGTAGCGGCAACCTAGACCACGACTACCGTTGAGGAGCCTGAAGAGTACTAAACTTTGACGATTAGAAGTCGTTGTGCATCTACTTAGTAGTATATCTAACCGAAATTGTGGTAACACCAGTATCCTTTGGTAGAAATAGCAGATATCGTTCAACCTAACTTCGCCACTACCTAGCGTTAAGCCCAAACCATAACGCCTTGGACACTGGGCAATAGGGCGACCAAGTTGATGTAGGATGATTTTTCTGGACAGCCCCTAGCCCCAAGTTTGGAAAATCAGAGCGAACCTGCCATCTAGAAAGAAAAATCTAAGAGGATAAATGCATGAGTTTCAAACCCTTCTGGAGGGGGCCTGGGGGACGCAGCCGTCCCTCAGCAGGGGTTTGGGGGCGAGTGCCCCCAAGGCTTGGTTCCCAAATACCAAAACACCCAAAAATCAAGCTTGCAAAATCGTCTTAGAAACAATTCGAGTCTTCTTCCGATCCGCCTCCGACAACTCCTCACCCGACTGCAACCGCGTCGCACTCGTCTGCAAAATCGTTGCTGCCCCCTGATCGCCCATTTGTAGAGCCGTTTTCGCCGCCGTCTGCAACATCGTTGCCGCTCCCACGCGATCGCCCTGCTGCAACTTCGCCTCCGCAATCTGAGTTTGCCGATACTTCGCTAACGCCAAAATGTGATGCTGCACCTCCGCATCCACCGCAGGCTGAAACACACTCAAAGCCGCCGCTTCCACGGGAACCATTTCCGAAACCAGTCCCTCTTGCCCTTGCATTGGGTCGTCATAGCGCACCTGCACCCGCGCGATCGCATGCTGCCCCTCAGGCAACGCTCCCACATACAAATTCGCCAAAATCACCCGTGGCACATCGGTCATCAAGTCGCCCAGCCGCACCGTACACCAAGAGCCTTCCTGCTGCACAGGTAGTTCCACCGTATCAGGAGCTACCTGCGCGATCGGCTTTAGATCGGCCAACCGTACCTGCGGCTCTAAAAACAATTGCAGATAAGCATTGGTTAGGCCTACCGCTTGTGCCCGACTAAACAAGCGACCAAAGACCTCCACTGCCTCGCCCGGATGCTGGATGTACGACAAACTGCCCCCAGCGGCATCAGCAATTTTTTCTAAAATGTCCTGATTCCAGTGATCACCAAAGCCCAAGCTATTCAAAGTCAGATTGTAGCTAGTAGCCAATTCTGCCAACTTGAGACAGCGCTGATTGTCCCCATGCTCGTTTTCGCCGTCAGTCAGGACAAAAGCTTGAGAAACCGTGTCTTTTTTGCCCTTGGCTAATTCCTCAATGCCCAAGCGCATCCCTTCATCGATCGCCGTGCCACCGCCAGCTTTGAGTTGAGCAATTTTGCCCTTAATGCCTACCGGATCATCGATCACCTGATTGGCAACTAGCACTTTGGCCTTGTGGTCAAACACAACCACCGAAATGCGATCGCCCGGAGACAATTGATCAATCAACTGCTGCGCTGCCTGTTTCACCGTTTCTAGAGGCCGCCCATTCATTGAGCCGCTGTGATCCAAGATCAAGCACAGATTCAGGGGCACTGTGCGATCGCTAGCCTCTGGAATGGCCGACACCGAAATCGCCAATTGCCGCTGGCTACTCGGTTGTGTCGCATCTAGATGGCGATCGTTAAGGGCAGGTTGCAAGCTGACTTTCATAACCGAGGCTCCTGGGCAGGCAAATAGAGGAGGGTAGTAGTAACCTCACCATCCACACCCAACGCTACGGAATCAGGAGGCGATTCATCCCATGAATCAAGCTGAAACCGCGCCATTTCGGCTCGGAAAACAGCAGTCCGGCGTTCAGAGTCAAGGGCACGCTACTATTGTTAAAAATAGCGCCATTAATACAGGCAAAGACACGCACAGGCTATGAACTTACCGATCCAAGCCGTTCAATCTCCCTACTATGGAGATGCGTTCTCTCGGACCCCCCCACCCGATTTACCTTCCTTGCTGCTCAAGGAGCGGATCGTTTATCTAGGGATGCCGCTAGTTCCCGCTGTGACAGAACTGATCATTGCGGAATTGTTGTACTTACAGTACGAAGACCCAGAAAAACCCATCAAAATCTATATCAACTCCACTGGGACTTCTAGCTACAATGGCGAGCCCGTCGGCTTTGAAACCGAAGCTTTCGCCATCTGCGACACCATGAAGTACATCAAGCCTCCCATTCACACCATCTGCTTGGGTTCAGCAATGGGGATGGCGGCCATGCTTTTGTCTGCTGGGACCAAAGGCTGCCGAGCTAGCTTACCCAATGCCACAATCGTGCTGCATCAACCCAAGAGCTATGCTCGCGGCCAAGCGACCGATATTCAAATTCGGGCGAAAGAGGTGCTTGCTAACAAAAGAACGATGGTCGATATTTTGGCAGAAAATACTGGCCAATCTCCCGAAAAAATTATCAAGGACATGGATCGGATCTTCTATATCACTCCTCAGGAAGCTGTCCCCTACGGCTTGATTGATCGAGTTTTAGAAAAAGAAGACCTCGCTCATCCTCCTCTGCCCGCAGGCGTTATCTAGACTGTGAGGAGTTAGGAGAGAGGAATGAGGTGTTAAGAACTTATTGACCCCCTCGCTTACTCATCCGCTCACTTGCTCACCCCTCACTTGCCCACCTCTCACCTCATTGACTGACGGAGCATACTATGCCTATTGGCGTTCCTAAGGTTCCCTACCGGATGCCGGGGGAACAATTTACCCAGTGGATCGACATTTACAACCGCCTCTATCGCGAACGAATTATTTTCCTAGGGCGGGATGTGGATGATGAGATTGCCAACCAGATCATTGCGGTGATGCTGTACCTGGATTCAGAAGATCCTGGCAAAGATATTTACCTTTACATCAACTCCCCTGGCGGGATGGTTACGTCTGGCATGGCGATTTACGACACCATGCAGCACATTAAATCCGATGTAGTGACCATCTGTGTAGGTCTAGCGGCCTCAATGGGTTCCTTCCTGCTAGCCGCCGGGACGAAAGGGAAGCGTTTAGCCCTGCCCCACTCACGGATCATGATTCACCAGCCTTCTGGTGGTACCCGTGGTCAAGCGACCGACATTGAGATTGAAGCGCGAGAAATTTTGCGGATTCGTCGTCAGCTTAACCAAATCTACGCTGACAAGACGGGCCAAACCTTGCAGAAGATCGAGAAAGACATGGATCGGGACTTTTTCATGTCAGCCCACGAAGCCAAAGAATACGGCTTGGTCGATCGCGTTTTAGACGATCGCACCCCTTAACCACCCAGTAGGAATCAAGACCTGTGAAGCCTGCACGGATTTCTTGATTCTTGCTGAGATGTCAATCTATCTTTAGTAATGGCAGAATCTGATAATTCTGCCATTTTTTCATTTCGATGAACGTTGCAGATTGCTACCGTCTTCTAGGATTGCGCTCCGGTGCTTCCTTTGCCGAAATCAAAGCTTCTTACCGCCGTCTAGCGCGGCAGTATCATCCTGATGTCAATCCAGGGGATCAGCGTGCTAAGGAAAAGTTTATTGAGCTGACGGCAGCTTACAAACTCCTCTTGACTACAGTGAAGTCCTCAGAGGGACAAGCCAGTCAGGGCCAAGGGACTGCTAGCAATGCCGCTGCAACTTCTCCTACTACCAAGTCTCCGCCTCCCACGCCAAAAGTGACGGTGAAACGAGCCACATCGGAAACTCAGGTTAAGGTAACCAAGAAGCAACCTGGAGTTGAGTTTAATCCGCAGCTTTCGGAAACAGAACAAAAACTTAAGCAGAGAGTTTACGAACAGCTCCAGCAATTACTGAGGGATCAGCGCTTTCCCAAGGCTGTCACAATTGTAGAAGGGTTAGCCCAACGCATCCCCCAAGACCCGGAAGTGCGGCAATGGCAGGCGATCGTGTATCAACGATTGGGTCGGCACTTGGTCAGCCAAAAGCAGCTAGATAAAGCCAGAATTTACCTAAAAAAAGCTCTCCGGACAGATCCTCACAACCGATCGCTCTGGGCCGAAGTAGAACGCGATTTTCGCCGCATAGAACAGATGCTTTAAAGCTGTTGAGCGGTTTAACCTTAACCTATTTAGGTGATGTGAAATTATTCAAGCTTCACTAAGCTATAGTGCAATCTCCAGTGCCTAGACGTAGGCCAGAGGTGGGGTGCTAATGATTGCGGAACGAAGTCAAAAAGAGCTTAGGCGGGGTATACGATCGCTTGCCGTTTCGGGGGTTTTAGCGCTAGCGGGTATAGGAAGTTGGCTGGTTTATAGCCAATTTTGGAGCCAAGTAGCCAAGCCTGTCGTAGCACCTTTAGTGACGGTAGAGCGGGACACGATCGAAACCACGATTAACGAAAGTGGCACTGTAGAACTGCGATCGCAACAAACCTTAAAATCACCTACAGAAGGCGCGGTCGAGCAAGTGCTGGTGCAACCGGGAGACACCGTAAAAGCGGGTCAAACGCTGGTAGTGCTGCGTTATCCTGAACGCCAAACGGCTTTAGCCAACCAACAAGTCAAGATTCAGAAGCAAGCCCTGACCCTGGAACGCGATCGCCAAAAAATTCTAGAACTGCAAGAACAACTCGCGGACGAAGAACGCGAACAGCAAAAGCTCGAAAACTTATCAAAACAAGGAGCACTGGCTCAGCAAAGAGTGCAAGAGCAAGTAACTCAGGTGCGAGAACTGCGAACCACGCTACGCAATACAGAATCGGGTATCCGCACAGGAGCCTTGGAACTGGAAAGTCTACAGCTAGAGAAACAGCGGATTCAGCAGCAGTTGCGGGATACGGTGGTGACTGCACCAATTGATGGCCTGATTCTGGACGTAAAAGTTAAAGATGGGGATGGTGTGGAGTTACGCACCGACTTGCTGACCTTAGGCGATCCGAGTCAAGAACTGGTAACGCTGCAACTTTCCACGCTAAATGCTGTGCGAGTAAAGGTGAATCAACCCGCCCGAATTACCGTGATTGGGCCAGATAAACAGGTATTTACCGGACGGGTGCAAAGTTTGTATCCCCAAGCGATCGCTCCTAACACCCAAGAACAAAACAGCCGTCGTGGTTCTAGCCAGTCGAATCAAGCCACGGTTCCCGCAACGGTTCGCCTAGATAGGCCCACCCGCAGTTTAATTCCAGGCAGTCAGGTGAATGTGGAACTGGTAATTGAAGAGCGTCCCAATGTGGTAGCGCTCAACACCGAGGCAATTCAGCGCACTGGAGCGACCCCGTTTGTTTGGATTCGAGACGCTGAGGGCAAAGCTGAAAAGCGATCGGTTGATTTGGGTTTGGAAGGTCTAGTCACGGTCGAGGTGAAATCAGGATTGCAACCGGGCGAGAAAGTCATTTTGCCACCCCCAGAACCACCGCTAGAACCAGGAATGCAGGTCACACCGCAAACCGAGGCTAAACCCAGTGTTACTCCAGCTTCGCCCTAGTCATGATGGAGCGCGATCGCAAATTTGACCATGAAATGCAGGTGGTGTCATGAGTCTTGCTTTAGCTGATTTGTTGAAATTAACCTGCCGTTCTTTAGCTGGAAATCCACTACGCTCTGCTCTGACCCTGCTCGGAGTATTTATGGGTGTTGGCGCGGTTTATGCCACATTGCAAGTCGGCAGCATTAGCCGAGCGATCATTGCAGCAGAGTTGGCAAAGCGAGATGCCCCTCAAATCACGCTATATCCTAGCTGGAACAGTAGAGGTGATGCACCTGCCCAGTTAAAAGCTGAAGACATGGAGTTTTTGCGATCGCGCTTGACCCACTTACAGGCAATTAGCGCAGCGGATTGGTCAGGCCCAGCTCAAGTGCTGTTTCAAGACCGAGAAGCAAATCCTTTTATGACTGCGGTATCTCAAGAATTTCTGCTGACCTCCGGACGCAATTTGGTGGCAGGTCGCTTTTTTACGGCAGCAGATTTTGCCAATTATCGTCCAGTTGTGGTGATCGATCAGTTTCTGTCCGAAAAGCTATTTGCAGCCCAAGACGCGATCGGTCAACGGATTTATGTGGATAGTCGTCCTTACATTGTGGTAGGAGTAGTGCCAACTCGAACAGAGAGCGAGGAACCACCAGAAGGCGAAATTTGGATTTCGATCGCGCTGCACAGTGCGCTGACAGGCAGCCAGGACGTTGGTGGTTTGCGGCTTCGCCCTGACGAAATTCAAAACTTAGAGAATCTAGGTAAGCAAGCCGAGCAACTACTGATGCAGAAATTCCCCGGTAAGAAGTTCTGGGCTTGGAACAATGTCGAGGATATTGTGGAGCAGCAGCAAACCCTGGAACTCGCTTCGCAGGCACTCGCTGTGGTAGGACTGATCTCGTTACTGGTTGGTGGTGTAGGCATCGCCAACATTATGATCGCCTCGGTGACAGAGCGAACGGCTGAGATTGGCTTACGTCGGGCGATTGGAGCGACTCAGCAGGACATCCTGCTGCAATTTGTCTTGGAAGCGGCAGTGCTCAGCGTGGTAGGTGGTGTTGTGGCTTTAGGGATGGTGCATGGCCTGACGGCAACGGTGGCAAAAACTTTTAAGCTGCCCTACCAGTTTGAATCTGGCACCGCAGCTTTGGCGCTAGGCTCAGCGGTTTTAGTGGGAATTGGGGCTGGTTTGCCTCCTGCTTTACGTGCCAGTCAACTCGATCCAGTAAAAGCTCTACGCTCAGAGTAATTCAGCAAATTCCATAAACGAGTTAGATGTCACGATCGCAACTTACTGTAAATGTAATGAGATCTGACAGATAAGTGGCTATGGCTGAAGCAACGGTGACTGTAACTGTAAAACTATTCGCGGCTTACCAGGAAGCCTACGGATTACCAGAACTGGCTTTAGAGCTGCCAATCGGGGCAACGGTGGCTGAGGTGCGCGATCGCCTGATCCAAGAGCATCCAGAACTAGAGCGCTGGCGTGACTTAACTCGCTTCGGTGTGAATTTGCAATTTGTGGAACCCAATACCTTGTTACAAGCGGGCGATGAAGTGGTGCTAATTCCGCCTGTTAGTGGTGGGTAACGAGCTGTGTTGCGGTTTTTAACAGCAATATGAGCGATCGCTCACAAAAATTTCTCTGCATTACTCAGTTAATTGTGAGTAAAGTATAGGCCAAATCCTGATGGAATTGGCTAAAAGCTTTAATCTATAGGAACTTAGCTCAATCCCGACAAAATAAGTCGGGTATATTTGACGCTGTTTTGGAAGGCGTGTTACTATCTGAACCACTGCCGACGCGACAGAACTTCAAAGACCGTAATTCTTGATTACAAGAGAGCTGTGACCATGACCCAGGCAACTCACACACCCACCCTATCCACTGCTGCCACCTTCAGGGCATTGAAGTGTAAAGAATGTGGCGAAGAGTACGAACTTAAAGCCACCCACGTTTGTGAGTTTTGTTTTGGGCCGTTGGAAGTTGCCTACGACTACAGCGCTATCCAACGGCAAGTCTCTCGCGCCAGTATTCAAGCTGGCCCCAACTCCATTTGGCGCTATCGGCCCTTCCTACCCGTAGCCACCGACAACCCCATTGATGTCGGTACTGGCATGACTCCTCTTGTCCAAGCCAATCGCTTGGCGCGTCGCCTCGGTCTGAAAAAGCTCTATATCAAGAATGATGCCGTCAACATGCCCACCTTGAGTTTCAAGGATCGGGTCGTTTCTGTCGCTCTGACTCGTGCTCGTGAGCTGGGTTTCACCACTGTCTCTTGTGCTAGCACAGGCAACTTGGCAAACTCCACGGCTGCGATCGCGGCTCATGCAGGTCTGGATTGCTGCGTCTTCATCCCCTCTGACCTAGAAGCAGGAAAAGTCCTGGGTACCTTAATTTACGGCCCGACGGTAATGGCAGTGCAAGGTAACTACGACCAAGTGAACCGCCTCTGCTCAGAAGTTGCTAACACCCACGGTTGGGGCTTCGTCAACATCAACCTGCGCCCTTACTACTCCGAAGGTTCCAAAACCCTTGGTTACGAAGTTGCTGAGCAACTCGGTTGGGAACTGCCTGATCACGTAGTCGCTCCTTTGGCTTCTGGTTCTCTCTTTACCAAGATCTACAAAGGCTTCCAAGAATTTGTCAAAGTTGGTTTAGTAGATGAGAAGCCAGTGCGCTTTAGTGGCGCTCAGGCTGAAGGCTGCTCTCCTATTGCTCAGGCTTTCCGCGAAGGTCGTGACTTTATCTCTCCTGTCAAGCCCAACACGATCGCTAAGTCGATCGCGATCGGTAACCCTGCTGATGGTGTCTATGCGGTAGACGTGGCGAAGAAAACTAACGGCAATATCGAGTCGGTCAACGACACAGAGATTATTGAAGGCATCAAACTGCTGGCTGAAACTGAAGGCATCTTCACCGAAACCGCAGGTGGCACCACGATCGCAGTGCTGAAGAAGCTAGTAGAAGCAGGTAAGATCAACCCTGATGAAACCACCGTTGTTTACATTACGGGTAATGGCCTCAAGACTCAAGAAGCGTTACAAGGCTGCATTAACGAACCCCTGACTATCGAACCCAAACTCGACAGCTTCGAGCGAGCTTTAGAGCGCTCCCGCACCCTCGATCGCCTAGAGTGGCAACAAGTATTAGTCTAGAAAGAATAGAAAGACGCTAGCGTCTTTCTATCTTTACCTATCTCATCCTTTTTCATCCTTTCAATTTGTCCTATGTCCGTTAAAGTTCTGATTCCGACTCCTCTGCAAAAGCTGACCAATAACCAAGCCACGGTTGAGTGTGCGGGTACTAACATTAGTGAACTCTTGGAGTCTTTAGAGCAAAGCTGCCCTGGCATCAAAGCTCGTCTTTGTGATGACCAAGGTGAGTTGCGCCGCTTTGTCAACTTCTACGTCAATAACGAAGACATCCGGTTCTTGGATGGGCAAAAGACTCCACTGAGCGATGGTGACGAAGTGAGCATCATTCCAGCGATCGCAGGTGGTTGAGTTTGAGCGATCGCAGCTTGCCGTTAGATTGAAATTAGCGGTACTCCCAGCAGAAATATAGAATAACTTAACCCTTGCAGCTTTACGCTCAGGGGTTTTTTTGTGAAATCTGGTTTTATCACGCTGCCTCGTACTATTTCGTTACATTTTAAGTCAGCGTGAGAATCCCCCTGGGACAATGAAGATCAATGCAGATCCGTTGGGTGCCGTCTGAGTATGATTTGTTGCCTGAATCCGAACTGTAAGCAACCCCAAAATTCTGATAGCGCCGCTGTCTGCCAGAGCTGTGAGACAAAGTTGATTCCCTTACTCAGAGATCGCTACCGGATTTTGCAGCCGATTGGGCAAGGTGGTTTTGGGCGTACTTATTTAGCGATCGATGAAGACCGTCTCAAGACTCGTTGCGTGGTGAAGCAGTTTTCACCTCAGGTGCAGAGTGCCCGCTCGTTAGATAAAGCAATTCGTTTATTTGATCAAGAAGCAGTACGGCTGCATGAATTGGGTGAGCATCCTCAAATTCCAGCTTTGCTGGCTTACTTTGAGCAAGAGCAGCGCTTGTACTTGGTGCAGCAATTTATTGAGGGGCTGAATTTAAGCCAGGAACTTCAGCAACAAGGCAGGTTTAGCGAACAAAAAATTCGGGATGTTTTGGCTGATCTCCTGCCCGTTTTGCGGTTTGTGCATGAGTGTCAGGTCGTTCACCGAGACATCACACCTTCCAATATCGTGCGGCGCAAGTTAGACCATAAATTGGTGCTGATTGACTTTGGCGTAGCCAAGCTGCTGAGAGATGTCACCTTGGCACAACCAGGCACTAAAATTGGCACCGAGGGCTATTCACCGATTGAGCAACTGCGGAGCGGCAAAGCCTACCCAGCCAGTGATTTGTACAGCTTGGGTGCGACCTGTCTTTACTTAATGACCCGCGTGAAGCCAGAGGATCTCTACGATCCTTTGCAAGGACGATGGCTGTGGCGGGATTACCTGGCTAAGAAAGGGACCAATATCAGCCAACAATTAGGACAAATTCTGGACAAGCTGCTCAAGGATTTAGTTAGCGATCGCTATCAATCGGTAGACGAAGTGCTGCAAGATTTACAAGCTGTGGCTGCTCCCCTACCGGACTCGGCACCGAAACCATCTAACCCACCGCTATCCAGTATTCCTCCCACTTCGCAACCGCCGCGATCGCGACCTCTAACTTCCCAGCCACCTACATCACGGCCTTCTGGCTACTCTATTTCTAGTTTCACTTCTGGACCAAGCTCGTCCACGCCAGTTTCCCAGCCAGTTTCTCAACCTATAACTGCAAACCCCTCTGCGGGGCGCACTTTTTCGGGGCCACGGCAGTCCCAAGCAGCTCTGTGGCGGTGTGTCGGCACGTTGACAGGGCACTCTTCTTGGGTGATGTCACTCGCTATGAGTTCTCGCAAACAAATCCTTGCGAGTGGCAGCTTGGATGACACAATCAAGGTCTGGAATCTGCAAACGGGCAGCTTGATCCGCACCTTGCCAGGTCACCTCAAGGCGGTCAATTCTGTGGCGATTAGCCCGGACGGGCAACTGCTAGTTAGTGGTAGTGATGATACAACGGTCAAGATTTGGAACCTTCAGACTGGTGATCTGCTCAACAATCTGGTCGGACATTCTAGAGATGTCAACTCTGTCATGATCACCCCCAATGGTCTGCTTTTAGCAAGTGGCAGTGAAGACAGAACAGTGCGGTTGTGGAAGGTGCGAACGGGAGAGTTGCTCCGCACCTTATCTGGAACTGCGGGCATGGTGAAGTCGGTTGCGATCAGTCCCAATAGCTTGTTGTTGGCTAGTGGCGGGCTGGATAACCAAATTAAGCTGTGGCATTTAGGCAGCGGGGAGTTGACTCGTACGCTCTATGGACACTTCAACTCGGTCAATGCGGTGGCCATTACCCCGGATGGACAAATCTTGGCGAGTGGCAGTAAAGATAAAAGCATTCGCTTGTGGAATCTGAGTACAGGGGAGTTGGTCCGCACGCTCACAGGCCATTCCGATATGGTGAACGCGATCGCCATTACCCCGGATGGTCGCATGCTGATTAGTGGCAGTAGCGACAAGACCATCAAAATCTGGAGTATTGGCACCGGAGACTTAATTTGTAACTTAACAGACCACTCTAATCCGGTTAGTGCGATCGCGGTGAGTGCGGGCGGGCAGTTGTTTGCCAGTGGCAGTTGGGACAACACGATTAAAATCTGGCAACTGACTTCTTAAGGAGTTGGAGCAGTGGAAGGCGCAACTAAGGCAAACCCCTCAGCATTGCCTAAAACTCGTTGGCTAGAAATCTGCAAGCTATTGAGCACCGCGGTATCTAGCAACAGATAATGCTGGGTGGCTTGGAGCCGCTGCAAATCTGGTAGCCCCGCAGGCAACACTAGGCGATCGCTGTAGAAATTCAGGCTGGGACGGTGATTGGGAAATGAGGTGTAAATGGTAGTTCCCGGTGGGGTGTGAGTGGCAATCAGGGTAGCCACGGGTTTAACAGGGTAGGCTTCGTTCAGCTCCCACAGCCAAAGCGGTGAACTCATCAGTAATCCTAGGCTGAGGTAGCAGCCTACCAGCAACACCGTAATGAACTGCTGTTGCTGCCGTAGCATCCACCAAGCAGCCCAACTAAAGCTCACACCGACCGTTACAGCGATCGCCAACAAAACAGGTTGAGAATCAGCCCAACTGCCATAAGCTCCCCCCGCGAAACCAGCGATCGCTAAGAATCCTAAGAAGCCTACTGCTACCTTGGAGTATGGGCGATCGCGGTGCCAAAGCTGATCGAGCTGGGCTCCCAAGGCTAAAGACACGAAGGGATAGAGTGGGAGCACATACCAAGGCAATTTGGTCGTCATGACTGAAACAGCGCTCAGATAGATCCCGATTCCTACTAAAACCAAATGGCTCCAAGTCAGTTGCCGCTTCTGCCATGCCAAAATCAATCCACTCGGTAAGAAGATCAGCCAAGGCCAAGTGTATTTCAGCAACTCTAAAAGGTAATACCAAACAGGGCCAGTGTTGCTGTTGACCGATTCCCAAACCCGATTTACTGATTGCAGCAGGAAATGCACTTGTAGAAAAACAGGGCCGTAGTGCTGCACTTGCGCCGCATACCAAGCGAAGACTGGCACTGATCCCAAAGCAATTCCAGACCACAAATAGGGACTCCGAAGCAAAGCATACTGCCGATCTACGACTAGAAAAATGAACGCGATCGCTCCTAGAAGCAGCGCCAAAATTCCTTTGGTCAGAGCCAACAAGCCTAGTGCGATGCCCACTCCTAAAGCCCAACGGCGATCCTGTCGCGCTTTCAGCAGACATCCCAATAACAGCAGCAAGAAGGTGACAGTGATGCCATCGCGCATCGCCAGTCGTCCATGCCGCACCACAGGCAACAGAGTGAGATATACGGCAGCCGAGAACAGAGCTGGTAGGCGCTGGCTAAACACTTGTCGCCCAACCCAATACAACAGCGGTACGGCGCATGCACCCAGAAGCGCAGCGGGTAAGCGAGTCGTAAAGTCACTCACCCCAAATAGCTGGTAACTACTAGCAATCAACCATTCCAGCAGCGGTGGCTTGTTGAGATAAGGACTGCCGTTGATCATGGGGTAGAGCCAATTGCCAGTGCGGTACATAGCTTTGGCGATCGCTGCATAAGTACCTTCGTCCCAGTCTCGCAGCGGCACCCCACCCAAGTTGATCCCCCATAGACCACAAGCCGCAACTAGTAGCCCCAAGCTCCAACCTAAATCTGAATTGAGCCACTTAGAATCCTGACCCGCTGGGTTACTCAACGCTCCTACTCCCGATTTCCACGTAACTCCCGATTTCCACGTAACAGTTAGCCTCTAGCAAAAAGGGACGAGCGATCGCTCATCCCTGATTCCTCAAACTGATCTCGAATTTATGGAGATGCCCTGGCATCAGAATAAAAGAAAATGGTTTCTACCGACGCTTTTGGGCTTTCCAAGTGCCGCCATAGACATAAAATGGATTGCCTTGGCTCACTTCAGGCCAGCAGCGATCGCAGACAAACCGCCATTGTTCGGACTCATCTAGCTTGACGCGGTAGAGCACAGCCGCAGAATTAGCACAGCGATCGCACAGCTTGACTCTGGTGGCTCGTACCATCAGTTAAGCCACAATTGAAGACTTGGGTCGAGCAAAGATCATCCGACCCGCTGAGGTTTGTAAGGCTCCCGTGACCACCACTTGCAGTTCATCCCCGATGCGGTTGCCCCCTTCTTCTACCACCACCATTGTGCCGTCGTTCAGATAACCAACCCCCTGAGCAGGTTCTTTGCCTTCTTTGAGGATCTTCAAATCTAGGTAATCCCCTGGCAAATAAGCAGGTCGTAGCGATTGAGCCAATTCGTTGATGTTTAAGACTGGCACACGCTGGAGGCTAGCGACTTTATTTAAGTTGTAGTCATTGGTGAGCAGAGTCGCATTGATTTCCTGGGCCAACCGTACTAGCTTCGCATCAACAGTCGAGACATCATCGTAGTCTGCCGAATGAATCACCAGTCGTTCAGGATAAGCTTCCTTCATGCGATTGAGGATGTCTAAACCTCGTCGTCCGCGCACCCGTTTCTGATCACTAGAGGCATCAGCCACTTGTTGCAGTTCCAGCAAAATAAACTGGGGGATCAAAATCTGGCCTTCTAGAAACCCGGTACCAAGAAGTTCTTCAATACGTCCGTCAATGATGCAGCTAGTATCCAAAACTTTAGTTGCGGCGGGTTTCAAGGTACCTTCTGCCAGCAACATGGTTTCTACAGAGTGGGGATTGATCAGCCGTAGCAAGGCTCGACCGTGAGTATCGGCCAAGGACATCCCAGAGAACGCAAACAAAATGCTGCCAAGTACGGCTGCTAATGGCTTAATAAAGGCGAATTCCCAGGGGATCGGTAGCAAGAAAATGGGCGCTAGCATCAGGTTGGCGACCAAAAGCCCCAAGACTAGCCCGACAGAACGGCTGAGCAAAATATCAACGGGCATTTGCCGAACTTGTTTTTCTAGCCGCCGATAGGCAGTCTGAGCCACAAGGCCAAAAGCCATGCCAATCAAGGCTCCGAAGCCAGCGGTGACCAAGCTCAAACCTTCACGATTACTGACTTGTGCTAAGGCTGTGTTGGGTAGGAGATCAACGCTGAAGAAGCCTATCCCCCCCCCTGCTAGTATGAATGAGAAGATGATCAGTGCATCGAGCATATGTATAGCCCATTGGGATGGATGGGATGAATGTCTAGTCCCAATAGACAAGCTCTGGGAGGGACTAGAAGAGAGTTAAGCGATCGCTGAGCGTCGTGTTAAGCCGATTGAATTCACTTTCAATATTTGGAAGGGCTTCAGCAGCGACTTGAACTCACTCAGCTACTAAAAATTTACATGGCTCTATTTTATATCTTCGACTTCCTTAACTTTGTAATAGCTGTTGTTCTAGCTTTTGATGAAATTGCACTTCATGAAATAACTTTTCTGCTTGCTTTATCTCAGCAGTTTTAGTTTGGCAGGATAACGCTTAATCGTGAATGTATTGATTTCATTAGATTTTTGGTTAAAACAACAGTCCTAAATCATTCATTAAATTGCTGTTAGACAACACAAATTCTTTGGCTCCAACCTTCGATCGCGATCGCCCGAAAGCGGCTTATCTGCATATCCCTTTTTGTCGGCGGCGGTGTTATTACTGTGATTTTCCAGTATCTGTGGTGGGGGATCAGGCTCGGGGCGAGAATTCTGGGGCGATCGCCCAGTATGTGGAAGTGCTCTGCCAAGAAATTGAGCTGCCTGTAGAGCTACCTGTATTAGATAAAGCCGTTCCTATTCAGCCTTTAGAAACCATTTTTTTTGGGGGTGGGACTCCGTCTCTACTCTCTGTAGCGCAGC
The DNA here is from genome assembly GCF_014696035.1 of Trichocoleus sp. FACHB-262. Lineage (NCBI taxonomy): Bacteria > Bacillati > Cyanobacteriota > Cyanophyceae > Leptolyngbyales > Trichocoleusaceae > Trichocoleus > Trichocoleus sp. FACHB-262. Next base: position 93,044 of record NZ_JACJPK010000034.1, read on the forward strand.
TCGACCGCATTCTGCAAACGTTAGAGCATAAGTTTGGTATCGCTGCGAATGCCGAAATCTCGATTGAGATCGACCCAGGCACCTTTGATCTGGCTCAAATTCAAGGTTATCGAGATGCTGGAATCAATCGAGTTAGCTTAGGTGTGCAGGCATTTCAACCGGAATTGTTAGCGCTCTGTGGTCGCACCCATTCGGTAGTAGATATTTATGCGGCTGTGGAATTAATCCACCAAGCGCCGATGGTTAACTTTAGTTTAGATTTAATTTCGGGGTTGCCGCATCAGACCCTAGATCAGTGGCAAGCCTCCATCGAAGCAGCGATCGCTTTGGCTCCGAAGCATCTTTCCTGCTACGACCTGATTGTGGAGCCTGTCACAGCCTTTGGTCGGCAATATCAACCTGGAGACCAGCCACTACCCTCCGATACATCTACGGCTGAAATGTATCGCTTAGCCCAACAACTGCTCAGCACTGCGGGATACGAACACTACGAAGTTTCCAACTACGCGCAACCGGGGTTCCAGTGTCGTCACAATCGCGTTTACTGGAAAAACCAGCCTTTTTATGGTTTTGGCATGGGAGCCGCTAGTTACCTGCAAGGCCAACGCTTCACCCGCCCCCGCAAAACCCGTGAATACTACGAATGGGTCAAAGCCCAAAAATCCAACCTCTTTAGCTCTCCTTCTACCTCATCCCTCCAAGACCTTCTCCTGGACACATTGATGCTGGGTTTCCGTCTTGCCGAAGGTCTCAGTCTAGTAGAGTTAGCGCAACAGTTTGGCAAACCTAGCTTAGATAAAATCTGCCATTCTTTGCAGTCGCATTATGTACAAGGCTGGGTAAAAGTCGTCGGAGTCGAGTGGAAAGCGATCGCCCAGCTACCTTTAGAAGCGCTACCGCCAGAAGCTCGGATCAAGCTCAGCGATCCAGAAGGCTTTCTGTTTTCCAACCAAGTTTTAGCTGACCTATTTGCAGACCTAGAGTAGGCTAGTTGAAACCTTGAGTCTGCTCTCGCCATGATTCCCATCGGTGATAACTTACCCCGGCGCTCTCACCCGATTGTGACCTATGGCTTGATTGGACTTAGTGTTGGTTTATTTTTGTGGGAGTTGCAGTTAGGTTCGCCCGCCTTAAATGATTTTTTACAGACTTGGGGCGTGGTGCCAGCGCGGATAGCTGCTCTGAGTCAAGACGCGATCGCGGGTCAATGGTTGGCGCTACCCTTGCTTGTTGCTTCCCTCGTAGCGAGTTTATTTTTGCATCAAGGCTTTGCCCAACTGCTGGGAAATTTACTTTTTTTTAGAGTTTTTGGAGCCCAAGTTGAAGCCACGCTGGGACATGGAGCATTTCTAGCTTTTTTTGTTCTAGCCGGGATCATGACTAGTAGCTTACAAGTCTTGATTAACCCAACCCTACAGGCTCCATTTATTGGTGCCAATGGTGCGATCGCCGCAGTTTTGGGAGCTTACTTAGTTGGTTTTCCCAAAGCCAAAATTGACTCCATTCTGCCCTTGGTAGTCGTTTTTGTGCCGCTTGAGTTACCTGTATGGTTTTACTTGTTTTGGTGGTTTATTCAGCAGGCAACTTATGGGTTAGATAGCTTCACTATACCCAGTGGCATTAATCCGTCTGGCTGGAGTTACTGGACGCAAGCCATCGGGCTACTTTTAGGAGCGGCTGGAATGAAATTTAGGTTAATGAATATCAGGACATCGGGTTAGCGTAGACACAATCTATTAACGGCAAGCTCCGAGTATGAGCAATTGACTGAGCCGTTTCGTAGGCAGCTTCGTAGTTTTTACAGGTACAAATCAAACGAGCTTCGGCTGTTGAATCATCACAGCCTGGTCGAAGTTCAATCCCTGACTGGGTTTGGTAAACCGTAAAAAAAGATGATTCCACTTGTAATAAACCCAATTTCAAACAATAATTTTATACTTTTTAAAGGTTCCTCTCAGTGTTTTTGAGGAACTTAACTCCTAATTCTACTGGCAAAGCTTCATCGTTGTGCGGATAGAAACATTAGAAAATTTGTACGCGAAGAAGAACCTATCTAACGCAAGCTGAGTCTGCAATTCAGCGATCGCCTAGTTTCTATTTCACGGACTATTCCACTGGCGCTCAAGCCTACCTAAGTAACATCTACTCAAACTTAAAGTCGAATCATCTCATTAAGTTAACAATATTTATTAATGAAAGGATTACTAAAGCCAACCTCTAAAAGTAACAGTTAAAACTGATAAATTTTAGCTCAAGTAAGTCAGCTTGATTGCCTTGAAGTTTTTGGTAGCGAATCGCTCAACCGTGAATCCACAAACTTCTAGAATATCTATCACTTGAATGGCTTATCTGTTGTCTCATCCAGGGCCAGACCAACTAGTACAACACCAGCAGTAATTGTTTACGATACTCCTTTGTCAAAGGATGATCATCCCCCAATAGGTCAAAGATCATGATCATGGCTTTTCGGGCCCCATCCCCCCGATAATTCCGGTTTCGACTGACTAACTCTAAAAATAGATTTAGGGCTGCGGCATAATCTTCAGTTAAAGTCAGGCGAATCGCCTTAAAAAACAGTTCATCTAGTTCATTTTCAGCGGCGGATTCTGTCACTATTTGCTGAAACTGAATCAAAGCCTTTATGGCCTGCGCTTGAGCGAAATACTCTTTGTCATCGGCTTGAATTGCCGTCAATAACTTGGTCGCTGACTCGAACTTATTTTGGCTAACTAGAAACTTGGCCCCCGCCAAAATTAAGCGGCGATCTTCAGGATATTCCTCGCTCAATGCTTGCAGCAGTTGCTTAGCGGTGGCTACGTCGCCCGTTTGAATTGCAGTTTGTAGCGTTTCTAACCCTTGCTCTAGCTCAGACTTTAGGCTTAACTCTGAAAGCAGCGATCGCAGCTTGGGTTCCGGTAGAACACCAACAAAGCCATCTCGCATTTCACCTTGCATCCAGATTTTGACATCTGGCACCCCTTCCACGCCGTAAGTATTGGCTAAATCTGGGCTTTGGTCAATGTCAACCTTGGCTAAGACGAAATCGTACTCCTGCACCAACTTCTCTAAGATTGGCTTCAGCATCTGGCAGGGGCCGCACCACTGGGCAAAAAAATCGACTACGACTGGCTTTTCGTAGGACTTTTGCACGACCTCAGCGGCAAAGTTGTCGCTATTAACCTCAATAGACACACCCATGACCACTACTTCCCTAACTGACCTGCTCGTTGTCCAATTTTAGGACAAATCCTCCACCAGGCTCAGCACTACACATATTGCTTAGAAGGCAGGGGGTTTAGGGCGGGTTGTTTATCTCGCGATCGCGGCTGGAGTTGCACTGGTTCAGCCAGAGGTGGGATGGACCTGAGAGCTGCCGAGCTAGGAATTTCGATCACAAATTCTGTACCTTGACCTGGGATGGAGTGGCACTTTAAGCGACCTCCATGCTTCTCCACCACAATTTGGTAGCTGATGGACAAGCCTAATCCCACCCCACGCCCGACTGGTTTGGTGGTAAAAAAAGGGTCGAAGAGTCGCCGTTGCACCGTTTCACTGATGCCAGGCCCGTTGTCAGCAATACGAATGACTACCCACTGATCGGCCTGCACAGTCGTGCAAACATGAATCACCCCTGGCTGCTCAGCAGACTGGTCTTGGGAGTCCTCCAAAACATCGATCGCGTTACTCAGAATATTCATGAAGACTTGGTTGAGCTGTCCAGCGTAACACTCCACGAGGGGGAGGTCGCCATATTCTGGCAGCACCGTAATTCCAGGATGACCCGCATGGGCTTTGAGCCGATTTTTCAGAATCAAAAGCGTGTTATCGAGACCTTCATGAATGTCTACTGCTTTCATTTCCGCTTCATCCAAGCGCGAGAAGTTCCGCAGAGACAAGACAATTTCGCGAATCCGTTCCGCCCCAACCTTCATCGATTGCAGCAGTTTTTGCAAGTCTGTAGCTAGGAACTCTAAGTCAATCCCTTCCAAAGCCGCTTGCAACTCACCCACCGGATCGGGACATTGTTGTTGGTAAAGCGTCAGTAAATCTAGCACTGTCTGGACATACTCGTCGGCATACCTGACGTTGCCGTAAATAAAGCTAACCGGATTATTGATCTCGTGCGCGACTCCTGCGACCAACTGGCCCAAACTGGACATCTTTTCCGACTGAACCAGTTGAGATTGAGTTCGTTGTAGCTCATGTAAGGTGGACTCTAGCTGTTGAGCTTGCTGCTTCAGTTGCGCCTCTGACTGTCTGAGCGCTGCTTCCATCTGCTCCCGCTCGGCAATTTCTTGCTTGAGCATGAAGTTTGCTTGGGATAGCTCGCTAGTCCGCTCGTGGACCCGCTTTTCTAGTTGATCAAAGGCTCGTTGCAAAATCGATTCCGTTTGCTTGCGCTCCGTAATGTCTCGCGTCACTTTCGCAAAGCCTTGGAGTTGGCCGTGGTTATCTCGCAGCGCGATCATGAGCGCATTCACCCAAAATCTGGAGCCATCTCGGCGGACCCGCTCACCTTCTACTTCACACTGACCCAAGGTAGCAGCTTGCTGTAGTTCCCACGCAGGTTTGCCTTCTTGGACTTGTTCGGGTGGATAAAAACAAGAGAAATGCCGACCAATTACTTCTTCAGCACTGTAGCCTTTGATCCGCTCTGCACCTGTGTTCCAACTAATGACCACGCCATCTGAGTCGAGCATATAAATGGCATAGTCTTTAACGCTTTCTACCAGGAGTTGAAATCTTTCCTCACTGGAGCGCAGTTGTTTCGCCGATCGCCTGCGTTCCGTAATGTCGTGGGCGGTGGCATAAATCAATTTTTGGCCTGGCAGCGCTTGAGCTTTCCAAGATAACCAACGATAGGAACCGTCTTGGCACAAGCACCGATTCTCAAAACAAATGGGTTCTGCACTCAGGAGGAGTTGTTGAATATAAGCTTTGGTCAGAGCGCGATCGCTAGGGTGCACAAATTGCATTGCAGGAGTGGCGAGTAGCTCAGCAGCAGTAAAACCCAAGGTTTTTTCGCAAACTGGATTCCAGCGCTTGAAATAGCCGTCGAAACCCACCACACAAAGCAAATCCAGAGATAGTGTAAAAAAAGGGTCTAATAACGGTTGATCAAAACTTGCTGTTGCTTTTACTGCTGCCGTTTGGGTTTCTATGTGCACTATTTCACTCCTGCCGACTAATAAGTTGTTCTATGACACTGAGCCTCCCGGAAACTTCGCAGTTATTTAGAGGACGGTGGCAGAAAAACAACTGGACACGGAGATGCACCCAACTCATTAGCGTTTATGCTCTTCCACTGCTTCTATCTCTGGGGGGAAGTGGAGACTCCTCCAGAGTGAAAAGCTTTAACGTTAGCCCTATCTTAAAATGAACTTTCTTTAATTTATTCAAATGTTTCAGAAAGTAACTATTAATAAAGTTGATTGTATAAATTGCGTCACCCGCACCTTCCTGTGCTCTTCCAGGTTGGCAAGAGATTAATTCAGGCTTCTTTGGGTTGATAGGCAAGGGAACTGATGTTAACTACTACAGAAGTGCGTTGGTTTCAGCTATGTACGATTCTAGAGGCGATCGCTAGCTCACCTGAGGGCTCGAAAGAATAGTACAGTGGAGAGCTACAATCCTGATTGCTTGTTGGTAAACCTTGACTGTTATTCATCCAATTACTTGGGACGCCTTAGTCAACATCGTTGCCAGACTGAGTTTGGCTTTGCTCGTTGGCGGCGTCATTGGCTTTGAGCGGGAAATCCACCATAAACCCGCTGGCCTGAGAACCCACATGCTCGTTAGTTTTGGCTCGGCGCTTTTAGTGCTCATTCCTATCCAATTAGGGCAAACCGAAGCCAGTGCCGATGCCCTCAGCCGGGTCATCCAAGGCATAGCCGCCGGAATCGGCTTCTTAGGGGCAGGGGAAATCCTCCAGCAGGCGAAGCACAAATCTGAGCAAGTGCGTATCCGAGGGCTGACCTCGGCTGCGGCAATTTGGGTTTCAGCAGGGTTAGGGATTGCCGCAGGTTGTGGTTTGCTAGCCCTCAGCTTAATCGCTGCCCTCATGGTGCTTTTTGTGCTGACTGTGTTGAAGCGGTTTGAGCCGCGTGGTTAGCCTCGGAAAAACAATTCATACAGGGTCAGCAGAATTTCGACCACGATCAAAATAACGATGTACCACTCTACCCGCTGGCTACTATTGCGTTGCAGCAAATCCAGCACAGTTTCAGCGGTGCGCGAAATCAACTCTAATTTGCGTTGTAAGGCTAAGTTGCGTTCGCTAATTTCATATTCATCTTCCATGCGGAGGTAGAGGCGCTCTAATTCTGGGCGCTCCCAAAGGGTTTCTGGCTTTTCGCCAAAGGCTACCAGTCCCACCATTTTGTGCTGAATCAACAATGTGCCCCCGATATGGCGCAGCAGTTCTCGGTCTTGGCGTTTGCCTCGGCCTTGGTATTGCAGGTCAGCCGCCAGGGGTTCAATGCGATCGAAGAAATCAGAAATGCTGGCTTCGTAGTGGGACAGAACCACGCTTTTAGCCAAAACATCAGCTACAATCTGCAGTCGCTCTACTGTAAACTCGCTCAGGAGAATAATGCCGTCTTTAACCCGAGAGGCATCAGCGGGGCTGAGCTGAATCTGATCGGCTTCCGTTTCCGGTTTTTCAAACGGCTCAATTACAGAAGGCTTGAGATTGGCTAGAAAAGCGTCAGTTTCTTCTGGAGTTAAGTTAAAGAGCACCACAGCTCCATAACGAAATATCACTGCACAACCTTGCTCTCCTGCGGTCACCACTAAAGGTAAAACGGCTAAGCGATCGCCTTTTTCTAAGACTTTGATGTCAATCCGCTCACCTAAAAATAGCGTCTGCACCCCAATCGTAGTTTTGCCTGCAAAGAGAGTGTCAGATTCGTGAGCTGTGAAAATTTTCTGCATATTAACTGGAAGATGAACTGTCCATTGTATTCAAGAGGGCCTTAAGGCCGCGCAACTGCTCTATCACTAACTGGGTTAACCAAGATAGCGGTGGAGACTCTCTTCTTCTCCAGCCTAAGGTGAGGGCTGGTAGAATGACCACTTTTCTTACTTCGCCTTTACTCACTTAGTACTGGTTGACTTTGGACGTGCTGCCTCTTGAGTTCGTATTGTGCCTCGGTGTCGCCAGATTTCGATACTGAGGATGCAGGTCATCAACCACACCAAACCTGCTGCATAGCCCGCCAAAACATCTGTGGGCCAGTGAACGCCCAAATAGAGCCGACTAAACCCGATCGCGGCAATTAGAACTGCTGTCGAGATCAGAATCCCGACACGCCACCGCTTAAAGTGAGTCGCCAGCAAATAACCCAGCAATCCATAGACCACCACCGATAGCATGGCGTGACCACTAGGGAAGCTGTAATATTTCACATCCACAATCCTGGCCCACAAGGCGGGGCGGGCGCGCGCAAACACATCCTTCAGCAAAACATTGAGTCCCGCTGCCCCTGCTGCCGCGATCGCCAATGTAGTCGCTTCAGAACGTTGCCCTCGCCAGAGCAGCCAAGCCCCTAAGGCCAAACTCATAATAGTTAGTTCTGTTGGCTCTCCCAGAAACGTAATCGCGATCATGAGGCGATCGAGCAGGGGGTTATGTAGCTCCCGCAGACTCAGCAAAATTGTCGTATCGAATGCTTGCGTTTCTTTTTCTAAAACCTCATCGGCTATTTCGGCAAAGCCCCAGAGAGCTAAACCTGCGAGCACCAAACCACCAAGTCGCACTGTAGAGAGCAGCGGCAATAGTTTAGGGCCGACGCGATCGCGCCAAACTCGAATAACTTGGGCACTCAGATCCTGCATTAGCCGCTGGTTCGCTTCAACGCTCTTAATTGCATAAGTCAAGAACTCGTTCCAGAACTATGGTAGGCTTTGCCAGGCTTGAGCCACGATGTCGCTGAGCCAACGGCGCTGAGCCGCATCGAGCAAGCTGTCGTCTGTAAGCACTTCTGTTGTCAAATCTTCTAAAGAACGACCTTCAGAGCGTGTAATCAGGACCACACCCGCGATCGCGGCGGCCACCAACTCTTCGTCAACTGGCTCTTGGCGAAGCGCAACAATTTCTTCAGAATTCACAGGGATGGGATAATTCATGGCTAGTTAATTAAGGCGATCGCCGCCTAGAAGCTATATGAGAATGTTGTAAAGTTTCTTAAGTAATTTAGTATTCGGAAGTTTAACGTAATTTGGGGTTCTGTCAACCCTGCCTTGCTACGTAATTTGTTGGAGTAAATCCCCCAAATAATCCCCACGATGAAAGAAATTCTTTATATTGAAGTTCCTACCCCAGACACAGAAGCTGTGTGTCAGTGGCTACAACAAGACTTTCACTCAGAGCTGGGCGAGAAGATTGTGACGCCCAATGGCTTCCGCGTTAGATGTTCCAGGACTACAACGGCATCTAAGACGATTTCAGATCCAGCGAGTGCCCTAGACCCAGAGCTGTCAGTTTTTGTCTGGTCGTTACAGCGAACAACCTATTTAAAGATTTTCCGGTGGGCAGAGAGCGCAATTTCAGGAGAGCAGAAATTTCTCCAGCAACTTACGACCGAGATTAGGCAGCAGTTTCCAAATCAATATCCAGTGCCGCCTGCGATCGACCTAACGCAGCAATCGATCTTTGAAGCTTTGGCTCCTCGCTATCCCCGAACGGTGAAGTTCTTTCAGAAAATGCCGAATGGAGAATATGACTTAACTCGCGTTTACTGGTGGGAGCAGCGCTGGCGGGAGGGCGTCCGTAATCCTCAGCAGCCGCAACAGGTAATTTTTCGCTCAGAAGCGGGTCGGGAAGGGCGAGAAGCTAGGAATTCAGATTCGCAAAACCCCAATGTCGATTACGACTTGATCTATATCGGTGGCGCGTTGGGGGTGATCCATGCTGCGGTGATGGCTCGGCTGGGCTACCGGGTGCTGTTGGTGGAGCGCTTGCCCTTTGGTCGCATGAACCGAGAATGGAATATTTCTCGTGATGAATTCCAGAGCTTGATTGATTTGGGGCTGTTTACGCCTGCTGACTTTGAATCCGTGATTGCCAGAGAATATATCGACGGATTCCATAAATTTTTTGATGCTAACAATCCGTCCCAAGCCAAGGCTCCAATTCTGCACACGCCGACTGTCTTGAATGTGGGAATTGATGCTGAGAAGCTGTTGCGAGTCTGTGGCGATAAGTTCCGAGCGGCAGGTGGCGAAATTTGGGATGAAACTGAGTTTGTCCGGGCTGATGTCAGTGCGGAGCAAGTGACGGTAACACTGACTCACCTACCGTCGCGATCGCCCAAACAAGTCACGGGTCGCTTACTCGTCGATGCAATGGGTACGGCTTCCCCGATCGCTTGGCAACTGAATGGCGGTCGAGCCTTTGACAGCGTTTGCCCCACGGTAGGAGCCGCGATCGCGAGTGGTTTCGAGCCGGAAGTGTGGGATGCCAAGTATGGCGATGTGCTCAACAGTCATGGCGACATTTCTAAAGGGCGACAACTGATTTGGGAGTTGTTCCCAGCTCACGGCGAGGAGCTCACGATTTACCTATTCCACTACCATCAGGTACATCCTGATAATCCTGGCTCGTTGCTGGAGATGTACGAGGACTTTTTTACGATTCTGCCTGAGTATCGCCGCTGCGATATGGATCGGCTAGTGTGGCGCAAGCCGACGTTTGGTTATATTCCAGGGCACTTCACGGTGGGCAGTCGCGATCGCCAGGTGGCTTTCGATCGGTTGGTAGCGATCGGGGATGCGGCTTCGTTGCAGTCTCCTTTGGTTTTCACCGGATTCGGCTCTCTAGTACGGAATTTGGGCCGTTTAACTCACTTGCTCGATACGGCTTTGCAGCATGATTTGCTCAGCGCTAAGCACCTCAACCGCATCCATACGTTTCAAAGCAATGTCTCCGTTACATGGCTGTTCTCTAAAGGCATGATGGTGCCCACCCACCGCTTCCTGCCGCCAGAGCGCATCAACGCCATGCTGAATACCTTCTTTGGCATCCTAGCAGCGGAATCTCCAGCGGTAGCAGATGCCTTTATTAAGGACCGAGCTGATTGGGTATCATTTAACCGCATGGCGATCCAAGCCGCATGGCAAAACCCTGCCCTATTGATCTGGATCTGGCAACTGGCTGGCCCAAAAGACTTTTTCCGCTGGATTGGTAGCTATGTAAACTTTACCGTTGCCGCCCTAATGAGTAGCTTAGTGGGTAGTTGGCTACCGTCACTGACCCGCTGGAGCCAACCTTGGCTAGAGACGCACTACCCTGGCTTTTGGTTGTGGTTTTTGAGCTGGAACTATGCGCTAACGGCGGGCCTAGGTCGTCCTCAAGTTAGCCTCAAGCGATCGCTGTCCAACCTCTCTGCCTCTCAGTCTGAGCCACCTGAGATATCACCATCTGCCAACCTTGGCACGAGTAGCCCTTTAGCAGGCAAGAAAGGTTGATAACGTGAGTTCTGCAAATCTTGCTCCCCTTCCCTCGTAGGGAAGGGGCTGGAGGTTAGGTCTCAATCCAACTAAGGACGAGGCTGGGGAAAGCTGGGTAGCTCTACCGCCGCCATTGAAGCGCGTTTTTTGTGCGATCGCAGGGGATACAGGGTGGGGGAGGGCCAACTAGAGGAAAAGGTAAAAGAGGCTGTACTGGTTGACTCCCCTGGGTCTGCGATCGCCTTCGACTTGTCTGTGAGTGGCTCGACGGTCTCTGCCGTAGCGCTAGGTGTAGCAGCAGGTGCTACTTCTGCAACATCAATCAGCTTGGCTAAATCGTGCCAAAGTTCCTCTTCTTCAGGAAGATTGGTGCCGAACGTGAGTGGGGTGACGACCTCTTCTCCAGCCGCAGTTGGCTCCAGCAATGTAGCCTCCACGAGATCCTCTGGCTCCTCTGGCAAATCCTCTTGCCAACCTGCTACATCAAATGGGGCGAGCGCCTCTACCTCAATTGTCGGGTTAGCCTCAACCGGGTTAGCCTCAACGATGACGGTAGGACTGATCAATTCATCATCGATAATGATGAGTTCGTCTTCTGCAACCGCTTCAGATGTAATGGTTTCGGACTTAGCGGTTTCAGATTTAGCGGCTTCAGATTCGGTGGTTTCAGAGGTCACAATCACTTCAGCAGAGGATTGCTCAGAAAGTGCTTGCTCTGCGGTCTCAGTGGCTTCTGATATTTTCTTTTTAAGGTTGTAACTAATCGAAAGCTGAGCCTGAGAATCCGCGATCGCCTGATCCCACAGGGGATGATTGGCACTGAGATCATCAGGATCTAAGGTATCGGTAGCGGGAGATGACAACAAATCTTGCAAAATAGGTGCGATCGCGGATGGCAGCTCTAGCAAGGAATCGTCTGCCAAGTCAGCTCCAACTCCTGACCAATCAGAGACAGCATCAGCGGTTGTAGAACTCAGATGTGACGCTGACGCAGCAAAGTCTCCCTCACCCTCTAAATCGGCATCCAGCAGCCAAGGTTGCGCTGACCAGGGTTGAATTGAGTCTACTTTGGGCAAAAAGGCGGGGTCTGAGGCAGCAGGTTTTTGGGTGGAACGAGCTTTAGTCGGGCTGGGGATCGCACTAGAAGCTGTTAGGTCAGGATGCGCTTCATGGCAAGGAGAGCTAACATCCAAGCACTTTTCTAGAGCTGCTTTGAATTGCAATGTGTAGCGCTGTTGGCGGTGCAAGCGCGATCGCAAGTCTCGACAAATATTTTCTGCTTGCATCACAGCGTGAGTTTGCTCGTTGTAGCGCTGTTGTGTCAAAGCACATTCGCGCTCTAGCTGAGCTACTCGCTCCTGGCTGTTCTCCAGTTGAGCCGTGATAGTTTCTACTAAAATCTGTTGGCGCTGAGCCGCTTGATGAGAGCATTCCAATTCGTGCATCAAGCGGGCAATATGCTCGTCTGCTGCGGTCAGTTCTTCGCTTTGCTGCGCCAGAATGGTTTCTTGCTCTTGAGTGCGGCTGGCTTGAGCTTCTAGCGTGATTTGGCACTCGTTTAGAACTACTTCCAACTGAGTCACGCGGCTCAGCAAGTAGCCGTTGCGCTGTTGCAGCTCTTGCATGATGGTGACAATTTCATTCACCTCTGGGAGGGAGAGGGAAACCAGCGACTCCTCCAACTCAGATTCAGGTTCGCGGCTCTCCGAGGCAACTTCAACGACAGGATGGGCGATCGCATCAATGCTGATAGCATTCGGGAAATCGACGGTTTGCCAGTCTTCTTCTAGCATCTCTGACCGTTGGGGCGGCAAATCCGTCGGCTCGGCGCTGAACTCAGCAGGGGCAGGATCAACAACGTTGAAATCGGTTGGCTTCGGTAGCTCTGGGCCATTCGTTGGGGTGTCAGCTTCACTCATCACTCTCATCCAAAAGGTAAGGAATCCTAGTCCAGATTGAGCACCGCCTTTTCGGGACTAGCAGGCAGGAGCCACTCAATTCTCCGTAATCCGTAACAAGCTAAATAGATAGCCTGACCTACGTTGCAACCTCAGCTCGACCAAGTCAGAACTTCAGTATCTGCAACACAGGCGAAATTGTTAGTTAATCTTGTAGGCTAGCATCCGAAAACCATTACGGCTGTATTGCCCAAGAAATTATTAAAAATTGAAAATTAGCCGAAACTAAAAGTTAAGGACGGACGATCGACTCAGGGTTAAGGAGTTTTTCAACAGAGAGAGCACACCGAACATTAAAAAATCTAGCGGAATCAAGGCTCTAGGTCTAGCCTCAAATCAGGGATTTTGAAAGTTATTATTAATTTTTCTCAAGATTAAATTAATTAAGGTCATTCTCAATGGTTGAAAATTGTCCGAAATCCAACGTTGATTAGGAAGCCCAAATCCAAGAAATATTTCCCACTTCAGCATCAACTCTTCAGCCATCTAATTCTTTAAATTGATATTAGTTAGCTGGGTCAGGCAGACTCTACAAACCTCGTAGGGCTTGATGCAACAAGTCGCGGTGCATTAAAGCCCGATCCACCAAGGAATGAATTTGATTCGCCGAGAGAGGAGCACCGTTGGCATAATGCTCGACCCAAGCTTGACTAATGGTGCGGGGATCGCTTGGGATCGGGGCATGCTGCGAGTTGCCAAGCAAATCCCAACCCGGAATATCTAGTTCACTCATCAGTTGGCTCACTTTAGGGTCGTAGCTGAGAGCAAAACAGCGGCACCCCTCGGCTGCGGCCATAATCAGGCCGTGGTAGCGCATCGCGATCGCCATTTCTACACCCCGAAACACGCCTTTAAGCTGCTGGGGATCGCTCAAACTGAGAATTTTGCTGGGTCCAGGCAGTTGAGGCTGAATGGTTTCAGCGATCGCTAAGTCTTGGGCAGCTTGAAAGGGTACGAGCAAAATACAAGTCTGGGTCGACTTTTGAAAATCCACTAAAGCCTGGGTCAGGATTGCGAGTCGCTCTGGGGTCAAGGAGGAGTGCGATCGCAGCGCCACAGCCACTCGTGGGGCTGGCAGATCCCACAGTCCTTCAACAGGTTTGGCTTCTAAGGCCCACACGGGGTCAGGCGCGAGCAGGAATGGTACCTGCCATTCAGACAAAAGAGCAGCAGACCCTTGATCCCGCACGCTCACCGCGTCACAGTTGGTAAAGGCTTGACGAGCTAACCAGCGGGTAAAGCTGCGATTTAGAGGGCCAATACCTTGCGCCCAAGCAATGGTCTTGAGGCCAAACCGCTGCGCGAGTCCCATTAACCCACCGTAATAAACTGGGCTGGCGGCGCTGGTTACGTCTTGCATCAGGCTACCACCGCCCCAAATGAGTACGTTGGCTTGCTTGAGGGCGGGAATTAGAACTTGAGGCGTTTTGCGATCGCAGGCTTCTACGCCGTAAGCCGCTTGAGTTTGGGCAGAGTCGCCGGACAGCACGATTGGGGTGACATGGTTAGGGAGCATTTGCAGCAGCGAGGCTAGCAGGGCTTCATCTCCCCCATTGCCTTTGCCATAATAGCCACACAAGACCGCCCGTACTGATTCCATCCTCTGACTCCCGTACTGTCACCCTTACAATACCGGAGTTCCGGAAGCGGTAGCATAAAAAGTTAGGGACACAAGTTTGTGTCTGAACTTGCAGTTTGGGTGATGGGTGGCTGACATGCACGCACTTTCAATTCCTACTTGGATTATTCACATTTCTAGTGTGCTGGAGTGGATGGCGGCGATTTGGCTGATCTGGACTTATGCGGAGGTGAGCCAAAATCGAGCTTGGCGATCGCTTTCGTTGGGAATGTTGCCTGCTTTGGTGAGTGCGATGTGTGCTTGTACTTGGCACTTTTTTGATAATCTGGCTGCGTTGGAGTGGTTGGTGACGCTGCAAGCGGCAATGACGGTGGCAGGGAATTTTACGTTGTGCTTGGCGGGCTGGTGGATTTGGCGGGCGAGCCGGAAGGGTGATGTGGTTACGCCTCTAGATTCAGAATAATTTCGGTCATAGTTCCAACTCTAAAATCCGAACCTTGGGGGCACTCGCCCCCAAACCCCCGCTGAGGGACGGCTGCGTCCCCCAGACCCCCTCCAGACGGGTCTATTTGTGAGTGCTTCGATATCCAAGCAGATTCCTAACCCCAACTCATAACTCCTCTTTCATTCCTCATCACATTTCACTCCTCACCACTTCCATGTCTAAAGAATCTCTTTTCGCTATATCGCTCTTTCCCTACTTGGGATTTCTCTGGTTTTTGACTCGTTCTGGGCAAACGCCTCGGTTGGCTTTGATTGGGTTTTATTTGACGTTGCTGTTTGTGGCAGTGACGATTCCGGCAGGGATTTATGCCAAGGTGGCTTATGGGGCAAATTTGGCGGATATTGATTGGCTACATGGGGGGGCGGAGTTTTTCTTGACTCTGTCGAATATCTTTGTGGTGCTGGGGTTTCGGCAGGCGGTAGTGGAGAAACAGCGATCGCTGCCCTAAATGCTCTCTTTGCCGTGGCATCAGGATTCTCCGCTATAGTTGGGAAAGCAACTGGCACGTTGCGAGAAGTGAACATGCCAGAAGTGGAAACGCCACCCGTCAAAACGCTACAACTAGGAACATTGGAGTTAACTCGGCTTTGCAGATAACGTTTTTAGGAACTAGCTCTGGAGTCCCCACGCGATCGCGCAATGTTTCGAGCGTGGCCCTGCGTTTACCGCAACGAGCAGAAGTTTGGCTGTTTGATTGTGGGGAAGGCACTCAACATCAGTTCCTACGCAGTGACCTCAAAGTTAGTCAGTTGTGCCGCATTTTTATCACCCACATGCACGGAGATCACATCTTTGGCTTGATGGGGTTGTTGGCGAGTTGTGGATTGGCGGGAAGCCCAACTCGGATTGATATTTACGGCCCACCTGGCCTGGATGAATATTTGCGAGCTAGCGGGCGTTACTCACAAACGCATTTTTCCTATCCGATCAAGGTCCACACAGTGCAACCGGGAGTGATTTATGAGGACGATGAGTTTGTGGTTAGTTGTGGGCCGCTAAAGCATCGGATTACGAGTTTTGGCTATCGCGTGGTGGAGAAGGATCGAGTGGGGCGCTTCGATGTAGAAAAGGCGAAGGCTCTGGGTATTCCTTCGGGGCCACTCTACGGCAAGCTAAAGCGGGGTGAGACGGTAACGCTACCCGATGGCCGCAAAATTAATGGAGCCGAGCTCTGTGGCCCCACAGAAGCGGGTCGGAAGATTGCTTACTGCACAGACACAATTTTTTGTGAGGGCGCGGTGGAGCTAGCTGAAGAGGCAGATGTGGTGATCCATGAGGCTACGTTTGCCCATCAGGATGCTGAGTTGGCTTATCAGCGCTTACATTCCACCTCGACAATGGCGGCTCAAGTCGCACTAGCAGCTCAGGCGAAGCGGTTGATCATGACGCACTTTAGTCCCCGTTATGCCCCGGGCAATGCCATTCAACTGAGTGATTTGCAAGATGAAGCACGGGCTATTTTCCCCAACACAGAAATGGCCTACGATTTCTTCACCTACGAAGTCCCACGACGGCAGGCTACAGAGCCGATTTCTACCTCATAACCTGCTGTCTGAGCCTTAGGTGATTTCTAGCTGATTTTTAACTGGCTCTCGACTCGTTATCTTCAGCGGTTGCCCGATGGCGCTGGCTTTTCATTAAGCGATCGCGAATTTCAATCAAGCGGGATTGGCTACTAATGGGGGCGCGGGGCAGGGGCACTTCCATGTTCGGCCAGTTGGGTAGGTCGATGCAGGGGCACTCTAAGTCAGGGGTGCCAATGATGGGTAGAGGTACGGGCATGGAGCAACGGGCACAACCCATAATGTCCCAGGCGGGAGAGAGCAATTCGGCAATGCTTTGATGGGTGCCTTCTAGATGGCAGTCTCCTGATTCTGGAGCGCGGACGAGTTGCCAGCAATCTTCAAATTCTTGGCTGTACCGATCGCCTTGAATGACAGGTTCTGGCAGTAAAGCAGTTTGACCATTATCAATCACAACTTTCTTACCTAACTGAAACCAGTAGGCCAGATACTGTCTAACTTGCTGTTCCGATGCCATAAGTGCAACCAACGCTTGGTTTTACCAAGTTATGAAGAGGTTAGTACCGCTGAATAAATTGATTTGATTTGCTTAAATTTATGGCACGTGTTTTAACATTTAGACTTCTCACTTAAGGTTGAGCTTGAGGTGCCAAAGTCTTTATATAGCAAGGATTAGTCCCATGCTATCGGTATCTGCACCTGATTGTAATTCTCGCAACTTAGCTTCAGCCTGAAGTCACTAATATCTTTAGATTTAATTACGATTTATCTCTCGCGCTTTTCAGCGTCCCCTTTAGCGCTTTCCACTAAGGCCTTAGATAGTGGAGTACCTAGCTGAGTCAAATTGAGCACGTAACCACCTGTCACCAGATAAGTAGCACCCGTGATCGCTCCTATGTAGCGCACTAGAGTGCCGAGGCGATCGCGGAAAGTTCGTCCGATCGGGTAGGCAGGCACCACGCCCCAGCCCGTTTCTTCGGCCACTAAAATAATTTGACCCTGGGTTTGTTGCAGGCTGTGTAGCAGAGCTTGTTGAGTTTGCTCCCAAGCCGTCTCGTCTTGCTCTAGCAAGTTAGCAAGCCAGGTTCCTAGCGAGTCCACCAGCAAGCATTGTTCTGGTTGCGCCTGCTGAATCACTGTGACTAGCTCAACAGGCTCTTGAACCGTTTGCCACGTTTCTGGACGGCGATCGCGATGCCGTTCGATCCGGGCTTGCCACTCTGGGTCATTAGGGTTTGTTTGAGCAGTAGCCACATAAACCACGGCTCTGCCTGACTGGATTGCCAGCGCTTCGGCCCATTCACTTTTGCCAGAGCGAGCGGGGCCAGTGACTAAGCATAGTGAGGAAGTGGAATGAGGCAGTAAGTTCATGGCAAGGCTTGAAAATCAGTGGGAGCGGGAGTGGCAAGGCAAAGTTTGAGGTCAGATGAGAATTGCTCGAACTCAGAGAAAATTATAATTTTCTGCGATCGCCACCAGTTACAATGCCGTCAAGGTTAATGTCGGTTAAATAGCTTGCGGAGTCAAAAAGTTACGATAAACTCAACTCCTAAGCAGAGAAATTTCGGCAGAGAGATTGAGCGACGCATCAGGGCGGATTTCTAGGAGTAAGGTAACGAAATTATGAACCCAGATCTACAACGAATCGAGGCAACCCTCCATCAGCTAAAAGGCCCCGCTGCTGCACCGGGTCAACCTGCCTCTTCTGGAAATCGTGCCTATTCATTTACGGTCGGCTCCAAGCCCCAAAGTGCTGCTCCAGGTCAGGCAGCGATCGCGGTGCAGCCTTTTCCCGCCGACCACGACAAGACTCCCAGCTTGCCAAGGCTCAAGGTTCCTAACTTTACCAGTCATCGCCATGCTGCTAATCCCGCGCTGGCCTTAAACTTGCTTAAGGAAATTGAAGGGACTGCTTCTGGTTGGTATACGGCGCTGAATCAAGTCGTGCAGCAAATCCAAGAGCTTTACCTTGAAGGGCCAATTGTAGACGGTTGGCTAGAGTCCCACCCACGCAAACCAGAGGCAGGCTCTGAGGAAACCGCAGGAGTACAACCCGCAGAGGTAGACTCGCTGATGAGCTACGTGGCAGAACTTTGCGACATGCCGCAAACTAACGTGACTTGTGAATCTCCTCAACCCGGTTATCAACTCTGTGGTCTAGACGGGGATGGCAAAGTTTGGTCCAAGCCTTGTCCGCCAGAGCAGGTTGCCAGTGTGGGTTTAGCGATCGCTCGTCATCAACGCCTCCGTCAACTTTTAGCTCGTAAGCGGCAACTCGAAGCTCGTCTAGGTCGCCTCGCAAAAACTCTGATCGTGCTTCACAGTCACATCCAAGAGCGCTAAGTATTGCCTGCGTAAGGCTTTGGCTCTATTCTTAGACCCGTTTTGATCCAGCCCCCTCGTCGGATCTTTGCGCTAGTTTAAATATCTTCATCAAAAATTGACTTAGTAACTGCGGGTTTATGAGGTAAATAGAAATAGCTGAGACAGCCACTTTGTAGCTGAGTTGTCACTGAATCAAGTGCATCACTCAGTATCCGTAAGTGTTGAGAGCTGACTTGCAGGAGCTTGACTATATGCCTGATCCGCAGATTTCTGCCGTAATTTGTACCCACAACCGGGAGCAATATTTAGGTGCAGCAATTGATAGCCTGCTGGAGCAGGATTTCCCCCATTTTGAAGTGATTGTGGTGGATAACGCCTCTACCGATCGCACCCGCGAGATTGTGGAAGCGCGTTTGTCTCATCCCCGCTTGCAATACATTTACGAGCCAGTCCCCGGTCTTTCAGTCGCCCGCAATACTGGGGCGAAGGTGGCTAGAAGTAGCATTATTGCTTATTTAGATGATGATGCGGAAGCTAGCCCAGGATGGCTGAGTGCGCTTTATCGAGCTTACCAAAGCAATGAAAGACTCGCGATCGCGGGTGGAAAGGTGACGTTGCTTTGGCCTCCGAATGTCACGGCTCCGCGCTGGTTGTCTCCTGGATTGGCGGCAAACTTGGGCGACTATGACTTAGGTGACGCGATCGTCCAAATTCAAAACCCCAACCTCACCCCGCGAGGCCTCAACTACTCGGTGCGTCGGACTTTCTTAGATCAAATTGGTGGGTTTGATGTCAATTTAGGACGGGTAGGCAAAAATCTCCTCTCCAATGAGGAGCTCTACCTGACTGAGCAAGCCTTAAAGCGAGACTGGCAAGTCGCTTACATTCCCGATGCGCTAGTGGCTCACAACGTCTCTTTGGAGCGCACCAAAGCTGCTTGGTTCCTGAATCGAGGCTGGTGGCAGGGAATTAGTGAGCATTACCGCGAAAAAGTGTCAGGCCGTACCGGAGCAGGCCAGCTACGCCGGGGTGGAGAGCGTCTAGTGCGAGGGTTGTATAAATCCGTCAAATATTTTGCTGACCCAGCTCAGCGCTTTGATAATTTTGTCTACGCTTACTGTCAAATTGGTTATCTACAGGCTGTCATTCAAGGCATGCTAGCCACCTCAGACAGCAAACAACCTGAACTCAGTGCTTCAGGCACTAAGCGACCTGACTCGTAACAAAGTTCTGGAAATTAAGGGGGATTGCACGTGGCAGAAGCCAAACCCACAATTTTGGTAACAGGTGGAGCAGGGTACATCGGCTCCCATGCGGTCTTAGCACTCCAGCAAGCGGGCTACGAAGTCGTAGTTCTAGACAATTTGGTCTACGGGCACCGTGATTTGGTAGAACAGGTGCTAAAAGTTGAGCTTGTGGTGGGAGATACTAGCGATCGCGCCCTCCTAGACCAAGTCTTTGCCACTCACAACATTGCAGCGGTGATGCACTTTGCCGCCTATGCCTATGTGGGCGAATCGGTCACAGACCCAGCCAAGTATTACCAAAACAATGTCATGGGGACGTTGACGCTGCTAGAAGCGATGTTAGCCGCCTCGATTAAGCAGTTTGTTTTTTCCTCCACTTGTGCCACCTACGGCGTTCCCACAACGGTACCGATTCCGGAGGATCACCCGCAGCAGCCGATCAATCCCTATGGGGCGAGTAAGCTAATGGTGGAGCGGATATTAGCAGACTTTGATGTCGCCTATGGTCTCAAGTCTGTGTGTTTCCGCTACTTCAACGCAGCAGGAGCCGATCCGGGTGGCTTACTGGGAGAAGATCACAACCCCGAAACCCATCTACTACCCCTGGTCCTCATGACCGCTCTGGGGCAACGAGAGTCTGTGTCAATTTTTGGCACTGATTATCCGACGCCAGATGGCACCTGCATTCGCGACTACATTCACGTCGCTGATCTGGCTACGGCTCATCTTTTAGGGTTAGAGTATCTGCTGCAAGGTGGCAACAGTGAGGTATTTAATTTGGGGAACGGGAATGGCTTTTCGGTGCGGCAGGTGATTGAAGTTGCTCAACAGGTAACTGGGAAATCTATTGCCGCCGTTGAGCACGATCGCCGCCCGGGTGATCCCCCTAGTTTGATTGGCAGTGGCGACAAGGCGCGATCGCTGCTGAATTGGCAACCCCAATATTCCAGCCTGCATGATATTCTGTCTCACGCTTGGCAGTGGCATCAGAAGCGCCATCGGACCTGTCACTGATAGACCCCGTTTAATCTCCAATTTACTTTTTCTCGTTTTTTGTCACGTTCACCCTGGGCATTGTTACCATGACCTCCAAGCTCTCCAAGCTTCCAGTCTCCGTTCTAATTCCGGCTAAAAACGAAGAAGAAAATCTTCCAGCTTGTCTGGCTAGCGTTGCTAGAGCCGACGAAGTGTTTGTGGTCGATTCTCAAAGTAGCGATCGCTCGATCGAAATCTCCGAAAGCCTGGGCGCGAATGTGGTGCAATTCCACTTCAATGGTCGCTGGCCCAAAAAGAAAAACTGGTCTTTAGAAAATTTACCCTTCCGCAACGAGTGGGTGCTAATCGTCGATTGTGACGAGCGGATTACA
Source organism: Trichocoleus sp. FACHB-262 (assembly GCF_014696035.1). NCBI lineage: Bacteria > Bacillati > Cyanobacteriota > Cyanophyceae > Leptolyngbyales > Trichocoleusaceae > Trichocoleus > Trichocoleus sp. FACHB-262. The sequence continues at coordinate 113,997 of NZ_JACJPK010000034.1, forward strand.
CCTGAGCTATGGGATGAAATTGCGGCTGTCATTCAGCAACCCGACTGTAACGGCTACTACCTCAATCGCCGAGTGTTTTTCCTGGGTAAGTGGATTCGTCATGGTGGCAAATATCCCGACTGGAACCTGCGTTTGTTCCGACACGCCAAGGGCCGTTACGAGAACCTCAATACCGAAGAAATCCGCAACACAGGGGACAACGAAGTCCACGAGCATGTGGTTTTAGAAGGCAAGGTCGGCTACCTGAAAAACGACATGCTGCACGAAGACTTCCGCGACTTGTTCCACTGGTTAGAGCGCCACAACCGCTACTCCAACTGGGAAGCTCGCGTTTATCTCAACTTGCTTACGGGTAATGGTGAGGATGGCACGATTGGCGCTAACTTGTTTGGCGACTCGGTCCAACGCAAGCGTTTCTTGAAAAAGATTTGGGTACAGTTACCCTTTAAGCCGCTGCTACGCTTTATTTTGTTCTACATCATCCGTCTAGGCTTTTTGGATGGCAAAGCGGGCTACATCTACGGGCGCTTATTGAGCCAGTATGAGTACCAAATCGGAGTCAAGTTGTACGAATTACGTGATTGTGGTGGCAAGCTCAACACGAGCAGCACGCCCAAAGCTGTGCAACCTGCACCTCAACCGGAAGCCGCGCCTACCCAGTCTCCTCTATGACCTCTACTCCCAACCCTGGCCTAGAACCTCAGCTCAGCGACGCGATCGCCAACCCTCCAACCGAAACCAGTCAACCGACCGCGCAAGAACCTGAAGCCTGGATGGATCTGCGGCGCTACGACCAATCTAGGTTCGATCGCGGTCGTCCGGGCTGGTACGTGCTGATCTGGTGGTTGGTGCAGGCGATCGCCTTTCCGCTCACGCCTCACCCAGCCAATGGGTTACGCCGGAGTTTGCTCAAGCTGTTTGGGGCAGAGGTTGGGGTAGGAGTGGTAATTCGGCCTACCGCTCGGTTTACTTACCCTTGGAAGGTCGCGATCGGGGACTATAGCTGGATTGGGGATGATGTGGTTTTTTACAGCCTCGATCGCATTCAAGTCGGTCAGCACTCTGTCATTTCGCAGAAGTCGTATCTTTGCACTGGTAGCCACAACTTTCAAGACACGGCCTTTGGGCTAGTGACGGCCCCAATTACAATTGGCAACGGTGCTTGGGTCGCTACCGACTGTTTTATCGCCCCTGGCGTACAAGTGGGAGCTAATGCTGTGGTGGGTGCGCGCAGTAGTGTCTTTAGTAGCTTACCTGAGGGTCAGGTTTGCTGGGGTACGCCTTGTCGGCCTCATTACCCCAGACAAATGACCTGTTAATTTTGCGGTGAGGGTGATGTGGAATTGAGCCTTGTCCCACTTTCACATCACCCCGTAAGACCATAGCCATCCCAAATGGGTTGTGAGGGGCGTGCCCCTCACAACCCGCTAATCTCACACATAATTTAGAACAGCTATAGAAACTATTCATTCATATTGCGGTAAGTCGCAACTGCCGAGGGAGAAATTCGGTTGAGGTAACGGAAGATCCAGTACTTAAATACCGTATCCAAAATTACTGGAAAAGTGGCAATAAATAGGAAGATAAAATCGTGGTTTTCTGGTAATCCTAAATGCCTGGAAACCCCCCCTAAAATTACCTCCCAACCGTGGGGAGAGTGAAACCCGACGAAGATATCTGTAAACAAGATAATGATAAAAGCTTTAGCGCTGTCACTCAGCCCATAAACGACTTCATCCATAAAGGCTTTGACGACTGCAATTTCTCGCTTACTGGCGGTGATCACACAAGCGAAAGCAATCAAGGATAAAAGATCAGCAAAGACATTCTTAATCGCATTGGCACTGCGATCGCTATATTCTCTTGCCAGTTCTACCGCTCTCTCTCTGACTTGGGTTTCAATGTCTTCTCCAGTCAGTCTTGGAGCAGTACCAATTAAACTCTTGAATTTCAGCCTTTCCTCAAATTTTTGCAGATCAATAAAGGCCTCTTCCTCCATATCTGGATTCAAGAAGATCTCGGCAGATTTATGATCTCTAAAGCGATCGACGACTGGCCCAATGAAGAAGTTTTTAGTAACCTGCTGGGTGAGTAGAGGAATCAGAATAACTAATAAAATAAACCGAATCGAGATAATAGTTCGCGCTTTAGTATTGCGAAAATTCTCTACTACTTCTGCTTCTGATTTAGGGTCTAAATCTCGCCTCAAGCGGATAAAAGTTCTCAGAATCGATCGAGGAACAATATTCGGTCCTTCTGAGGCTTTATCAACTTTAGTAGCGGGCGCAGGTACCGTAGATGAACGGACCCACTCATTTGTATTATTTGGGTTCTCCACTCTTGTTGGCAGAGTTGGCGCTACAGGCACCAAGGAAGTAGTAGGTGGAGCCTGAGGGATCGGAGCAGGACGTTGTGGGCTGTAGCGAGCTAAAACTTCATCAATAAACCTTAGCTTTTCGAGGATAATAGCTGCCTTATCTCTCGCTTCATACGCTAACTGTTCAGGAGAGTTATTAGTAGATTTAAAACCGTTGGTCGTTTGATTAGAGAGATCAACGAATAGGCGACTTGCTTTAAATTCGGTCAGCCTAAATCTAGCAATATTGAGGTATTTTCTCAGCTCGGCTTGAAAGTAGGAGGAAACATTACTGCTAAAACCATCTGAGCGGACAGAGATTCTGTTTCCCTGAAAGTGCTCATCTTCAATGGCTTTGATCATGAGAGCAGCATCGTAGGCTTGATCTAGGGATCTTTCAGGTGTATTGAACAGCCAACTGCTGGCAGTAAGTACATAGTTTCTCAGTTTTGCCAACGTAGACGTTTTCATAGTGAAAAGTTTTTCACAATCTCCTATGCTTTTGAATCATTCAATGCAGTTTTTTGGCAAAAACTTATTCCTAAATTCATGTCAAGTCGCTGCAATCAATCAAGCCAGTAATATGGACAATGAAGCGGTATATAGATTCGCTATTCTAACTCTATAGGCTGTAAGAATCTACACTGATCTACTGACACTTTAAAGTGGCGATCGTCACTTTTTAAGCTGATATAGCAGTCCTAAATAATTTATCAGGTCGGTAGGATGCACCTTTCACAACCCCTTGGGATTGCTCTAGTCTTGAGCTTAGCGTTTAACTTAGCATTCGTAGCATCTTCACGAGTCTATGTCTATTCCCGAGACCTAACTACTTCAGCTTCATGCCCCAGCCTGACAAAAAAGTTATAAGCCTACAGCTCATTTGACTCAGTTACTTGACTAGGTACCGAAACGTAAGTTTGAAGCCAGGCTTGCATTTCCTGAACTAGCCACTCTTGTTCTGCGGCTGCTAAGCCGAGGCCAAAGAGATGGGTTTTACCGAGTGCTTGCAAAGCAATCCTACCTAGAGCCGCTTTTCTGACCTGCTGAATATTTCGCGTGGGTTCATGCTGCCAGCGATAGCTCATCCCCCACAAACGAGACTCAATCGCCAAACAATGCTGAGTTAAAGATAGCGACTGCTGACCTTGGATGAGTTGCCCTAGCTGCATCGCCTCCTGCCCTAAGGAAGTAAAGATACCCAACCCAGCTAGGAAAAATGCGTGTAAGAACAGAAGAAATGGCGTGCTAACGACCAACGGCAGCATCGTTTCTGGAAAGACAGCCAGAGGAGCTAGGGGCACAACAGCCAGCACCGCCAGCCAGAGCGGTAAAGACAGCATCCCCATCGTTAGTAATAGCCTGCCACTGAATCGCGCTGAGGCAGACCAATCTGCTGTAGGAGCGATTTCAACTTGAAAGGTGGTAGAAGACTGATGGATGCGAATTTGACTGGTAGCGGGTGGGGCTACGATCGCCCTCTGATCTGTAACAGTAGGAGCTACCAAGCCTACCGGATCAGCGATCGCCTCTACACGGGGTTGAGCCGCTAGAGCTTGTTGAGCCGTTAAAAAGCGTTGTTCTACGGCAGGGGCGATTAGGGTATCAATCCACTGAGTCCAGGCAGGACTGAGATCGCTAGGAGCCTGAGCCTGCCATTGCAGCCGCAAATTTTGCTGAGGTAAATCAGCCGGGTCAACGCCTGTGAGCAAATGCACTAAAGTTGCACCCAATGCGTACAAATCGGAAGCAGGGACAGCGCGACCCCCAAACTGCTCCATCGGGGTGTAGCCGTAGGTGCCTACGACTGTGAAGCTACTACCTGGGGCGATCGCTTGGTTTTGTCCAGAACCAAAGTCCACCAGATAAATTTGCTGTTCTGGCGTCAGGATCAGATTGCTGGGCTTGAGATCCCGGTGTAATAAAGGTGGGCACTGACTGTGCAAATCTGCCAAGATTTCGAGAACTTGGCTAGCAAATCGGTGGACTTCAGTTGCCGTAAAGCGATACCCCTGATCTAGCAACTGTTGCAAAGAAGTGCCAGGGATATAGTCTTGGACAAAACCAAACCAAGCCACACCTGCTACTGGTTCCAGCGAAAACTGCATATGGCAGCGAGGCACTCGTGGATGGTCAAGTTGTTGCAAAATCTGGGCTTCGCGCTCAAATAGCTTCCAGTTGTCCCATTGCAGTTGCGGGTTGAAGCCTAGGAGCTTGATTACTACTGGTTTTGGGGTTTCTGTGGCTTGGTTAGATGCCAAATCGATCGCTAGCCACGTTTGGCGGGCGGCATTTTGCTGGCTGGTCTGCCCTGATGGTTGCCCCAGCGGTTGTTGGAGTTGATAGCGCCCCTGGAGAATTTGTCCAGCCTGCATGATTGCGTCGTGCCTGTATAAAGCCACTAATTTGCTTTTGCCAGTGCCGCTGATATTAGTGCATGGCAGCTTTATTCTAGACGTTGCGCCCTTACAGGGGGGGCTAATCGCTGGAATCGTGCCTTGATGAGCTGGTTAAAGTTTGGCTTACCCAAAAAAGCTAGAACAAAACTCAGTCCTGGCCCCGACGCTTGGTGTCCATTGAGATCCCCAAGAAATTTTGCGATCATTGGATCAGGCTATGTGATGGAGCAAATGCTGTACAACAGCTTGTAGCTCGCACTAATGTAGTGCTGTAGGGCTTGTGACTGCTTCCAATTCAACGATTTGCTTTTTAGAAGACAAATTAGGTTGATGTCAACGGTTTATACCACAGAAGATTTGCTCAGGATTTTGGCAGAGGAGTACCGCGCTTGTCTCAATGGTCAGCGGCTCAACTTGGCTGCCACTGGTGCGGAAGCGAATCCAGTTGTAGCTCCATTCCTCAATACAGAAGCGATTCAAAAATTTAGTGCCTACCGAGACTTCCGGGCTGCGGTGCATCGCTACCAAATTGAGCATCAAGTCTCTGGAATTGTCTGGCGACAATTAAGCGTGCAAGACCAAACCTTGGAGTTTCCGGAAGTGGCAGAGCAGCTTGTCGCGCTCCCTAGTGATGTGGCAGTACTCAAGCAAGCCAAGCCCAAAATTTTAGATTTTTGGTCTCAAGTCACAGTTGGGATGGATTTTTATTTAGTGACTAATCACGGCAAAGAGAGCGATCGCATTACTGCTAGCGAGGTTCTGCCGATTGCCCAGCGAGCCGATTGGGTGGGCCTCAGCAAACACGAGCGCGTAGACTTCCTGCAAGTCATTTTGCAGCTCGGAGCCAATCAACAGCCAGCAACTTCTTATCCGCAAGGCTGGCTAGAGCTAGGAAGTGACTTTATCTGCGCCGTCAATCCAGGTCAAAATCCAATTTTTTGAACCGGGCCATTTTTTGAGCTAGGAGGGTAGCACTTCCCTTTCAGGCAAGAAGTTTAGTCACGACTGCTACAAAAAGGCTAAGTTTTAGTTGATGCTCACAAAGCATCATTGTCGCGATCGCCAGCCAAATTTTGATGAAGATGAAACCTGCGCTGCTGAAAGTTTTGCTCAACTCCAACCCAGTCTCTAAAAGTACGCTTTCCCGTTTCCTACCGCTGGTAGGGATGAGCATGCTACTACTGGGCAGTTGCACACCAGCAAGTAGGCTTTTACCCTCGCAGCCGCGCACAGAGCAAGGAGTAGGCAACGTCAAGAATGAAACTCCTGACCGTCCGCTGACTCCCACTGCTGAAGACACCAACTTTGTTGTAGAAGTTGTGGAGCGGGTAGAACCTGCGGTCGTGCAGATCGACACAGCGCAAAGGGTAAGAAACCGAGCCCCAAGTGGCTTGAATGACCCTTTTCTGCGAGAGTTTTTTGGTGGGCGACCAGAAGCACCGAGAGAACGAGTGATTCGCGGGTCAGGTTCTGGTTTTGTCATGAGTGCTGACGGCCAAATTTTGACCAATGCTCATGTGGTTAACCAAGCGGATGTCGTGACAGTCTCCTTCCCAGGCGGGCAGAGCTATGAGGGCAAGGTGTTAGGAGCGGACCCAGTGACAGACATTGCTGTCGTCAAGATTCCGGCCACCAATCTGCCCACGGTAGAAATGGGGAGTTCTAAAAATGTCCGGCCAGGGCAGTGGGCGATCGCGATCGGCAACCCCTTAGGCTTGCAGGAAACCGTAACCTTAGGAGTCGTCAGCGCCACCGATCGCTCTGGCAGTGATATTGGAGTCTCAGACAAACGCATTGGCTTTATCCAAACCGATGCGGCAATTAATCCAGGCAATTCCGGCGGGCCATTGCTGAATGCTCGCGGTCAAGTGATTGGTATCAACACGGCCATCATTGGCGGCGCTCAAGGCATTGGCTTTGCCATTCCGATTGATACAGCGCAACAGATCGCCCAAACCCTGATCACTCAAGGAAAAGTTCTACATCCTTACCTGGGTGTACAACTGGTAGCCCTGACCCCGGAAGTGCGAGAAAAACTAGAGAGCCGCAACATTCAGATTCCAGCTGAGGAAGGGATTCTAATTCTGCAAGTAGGACCCAATTCGCCCGCCGATAAAGTGGGGATTCAGCCAGGAGACGTGCTCCAGCAAATTAACAACCAGCCTGTCAGCTCACCTGATGAAGTCCAGCGCTTAGTCGAGCAGAGTGGCGTGGGGCGTCCATTACCGATTCAACTTCAACGAGGCGATCGCTCCTTACAAGTCTCCGTCGTGCCCGAACCTTTACCTGCCCCCACCGAGTAAGTGCTGCGCCCAGTTGCTACAACGCGATCTCTACTTAAAACTTTGCGATCGCTCCTTCCTGGCTCTGCACCAAGAAACAGCGATCGCAAACATAAATGACAGTCAACAACTAGTAAATGACTCGGTTAAATCTAGAAATTAGCCCTTGGTTCTGCGAACGTGGTCGAGAATTTGTTGCTTGCGTTGGTCCGAGTTTTGCGAACTAGGCTGGGTAAATTTTCCAGTACTGCGAGCTAGATGCTCCATAATCCGTTTCTTGCGATCGTTTGAACTAGTAGCCATAACAATGGGTGAACGCTGCGGTTTCCAGAAGGTTTGCTTCTCCATTGTTAAGGATTTTTAATGATTCGTGTCAGCAGTTGAAGCTTTTCCAAGGTTTAAAGGAGCCAAACAGTCTGAGCTATTCTGGTTCCTGGCCTCTGGCTCTGAATTAATAGCTCAAGTTAGCGCCATTAAAGTGAGTGCTAAAAGCTACATTCAAATTCTCCAAAGCCTTGACCAGCCACTCAACTCCATCCGTGGTGTGTCTCTGGTAATGCTGGAACAAGATAGCGAACAGTTTTTCTAGATAAGACTTAGCGCCACCACAGAACAAGACAATCTTCAGCAACAGCCCAATCGTGGAGGTCACTCCCATGTTACTCATGAGATCGACTAAAACAAAATGCTGAACTTGGTCAGAGTTATTCACCACCAAGAAGTTAAGGAGTTTACGGCAAGTGCTAACAATCAGTGAATGATTGAGCGCCTCAGTATGGTGGTCTGGCAAGATGTTTTGCAACTGGGCATACAACTGGTCGTTAAAGTAGCGCTTGCCATAGCGAGGATCGATCGCGGCAGTTAGATACTCATAAAAGTCATCTTTGAATTCGTGATAAGAATGCGCGGTACGGCTGTAAGTCGTAAACTGCTGAGCCGCATTTCGATAAGTGCCACCCGCAAACTGCTTTAAGGCCACATCCAGCTCTACATCACTTAGTAAAGTTGGGTTTTTGGCTGGTACTACAATCAGGCGATCGCCCAGGCCATCTCCGACGCGGTTTAGTTTCCCCATGCCTTGAGACTGACGAATTTGACCAATGATGTACTTGGACAAATCTAAGTCAAACTGGCGCTGCCGCTGGGTTCTCAGTTGCCGAATCACTTGCTGTTGCTCTCCCCCACTTCCGGTTGTCAGCAAGCAGTGATCATATAAATAGGGATAACGGTGAATCAGGTCTTTCAGCGGTTGGTTGCCTACAGAAGTACAAGGCTCTGGCGGTCTCTGCATTACCTGTGACAGAAGCTGTAAGGCCGCATAGAGATCGGTTTGCACAAAGCGCTGGGCTAACTCTTGCAGTCGCTTCGCAATCCGACAGTAGACTTGCTTGGGCGCAATATCAAAAAGAGCGACTAGCTCTGGAATCGCGGCCTGAGTCCGGGGTTGCCACTGCCAACGGTTAATGCAGATATAGCAACAGCGATTTAGAATAAACGGAAAACTGTGCTCGGCTAGGTCGGAAGCTGCTAGCTGCTCCACCAACTTTTGCATATCTGCATCTGGATAGCCCCTGCCATGAATGAATAAGCAACGAAACCGCTCGATCAATTGGCGAGGCGTTTCTGCTTCAGCACATTCCAGCAAGTGATTGTAGAGCTTTTGCTCCTGTGGGCTAATCATGTGGTTCACTTTGGCTAGCACCTCCAAGTCCAGATAGAGGATAGAAAAGACTGGGCCGAAACATGCTTCCTGAAGTAGCTCAGCCAAGCTAACGAGATGAGGCAGATCTTAAAATAATTGTTAAAAGAAACTGTCTTATACAGGACAGTTTCTCAATCGTCTACGGCAGGAGGAAGTAATTACCAGCTTAAACATAGAATTTCTTCCTCAAAACCCCCCGGAGATAGGCCCCGTTTTGCTATCGCTCAGAGCCAGTATTGAGCGCATTTAGGCACTCTCCCCTAGACGCATCTGATCAACGGATAGTTTCATCCTCCTTAGCACTAGCGAGCATCGTGGCCGCTGGATGAAACGCAAAGGAAGGCAGGCGATCGCACTGTTGACTAGAATTCCTCCAGTAAGGCAGCTAGTTAGTGAGATAACGAGTGCCCCAAGGTTGAAACTGGGCGGCTAAGAGGGCGGTAGCTCCTTCAGGATCTAGGGGTTTGGAGAACAAATAGCCCTGACCATACTCGCAGTTCAAGGCTTGCAGCTTAGTCCGCTGAGCAGCGGTTTCCACACCTTCGGCAATCACATCCATCCCCAAGGTATGCCCCAGCATGGTAATAGTTTGAACAATGGTGGCATCTTCGCTGGTATCGCTCATCCGACTCACAAAAGAGCGGTCTACTTTGAGCGTGTCCACGGGGAATCGGTGCAAATAGCTGAGTGAAGAATAGCCCGTACCAAAATCGTCAATGCTTAGGCGTAGATTCAACGACCTGAGTTGCAGCAGTAGCCCAATCGTTGATTCCACATCCTTCATGGCTACTGTTTCAGTAATCTCCAGCTTGACGCTGTGCCCATCCAAGCCATTCGTATGCAAGATTTTTTCAATCCGAGCCGCTAAATCAGGTTGAGCAAACTGGCACCCAGAGAGATTAATGCTGATCATCAAGGGAGGATCGCTGGGAAATTGATCTTGCCAGTGACGTAACTGTTGGCAGGCTTCTTGCAAAATCCACTGTCCTAAGGCCACAATTAACCCGGTTTCTTCGGCAACGGGAATGAACGCGGCTGGAAACACCAACCCTTCCTGAGGATGTCGCCACCGAACCAGCGCTTCAAACCCAACAATTCTGCCTGTTGCGAGCGATACGATCGGTTGATAGTGCAACTGAAATTCTTGCCGCTCCAGACCACGACGCAGATCTGCTTCTAGCTGAAACCGTTGCACCACTTGTAGGTGCATCCCACTGGCAAACACTTCGTAGCCGCCTTTATCGGAAGTTTTGGCTCGGTAGAGAGCAGTGTGAGCATCCCGTAGCAAGTCCTCTGATTGATAGTTGTATTCCGCTTCGCTCAAGGCAATCCCAATGCTGACGCTGGTGAAGACGGGCTGACCGTTCAATCGGAAAGGAGGTATCATCACCTGCTGAATCTGCTCAGCGATCGCGGTCGCTTCATGCACATCTCGCAGAGATCTGAGCAAGATGGCAAACTCATCTCCGCCTACGCGGGCCAATAGATCGTGCGATCGCAGGCAAGTTCGCACTCGTTGAGTCGCATTCACCAGTAAGCGATCGCCCATCTGGTGTCCCATAGTGTCGTTCACCACCTTGAAGCGATCCAAATCTAAAAACAGAACCGCTAAGCAGGCTTCTGCTGGGGTAGACCCAAGTTCAGAGTTGGCTTGACTGCGTTGCAAATCTCGCTGCAACTGTTTGAGAAACAGTGTGCGGTTGGGCAACCCTGTGAGGGTATCGTGTCGGCTGGCGTAGAGCGCCCGATAAGTCACGATCGCGCCTCCAGTCATGACTAAAGCCAAGGCAGGTGGCACAAAAGGCACCCAACCGACTTGCGCCACAATGAAACAGCAAACGCCAAAACCGCTGCCAATGGCGATCGCACTCGCCAACCCCAAAGCTAACGGGTGCCGCAAACGCCACGCTAAAAGCCCTCCTGTCAGCGCCCAACCCCAAATCCACAGAGCCTCCCCCCATTGAGGCCAAAACCAAAACAGTGAGCGATCGCCATTGGCAGCATCGAGAATTTGGCTGACGGCTTGCGCGTGAACCATCACCCCTGGCATCTGCCGCTGTTCACTCGCCACTTTGCTATAAGGGGTATAAATCAAATCTTTGACGCTGTTAGCAGTCGTCCCGATCAAAACAATTTTGTTTTTGACCCAACTGGGATCTAGCTGCTGCTGCAACACTTGTTGTAAAGTGACTTGCCGAGCGGGTTGGCTAGCCGAACGATAACGCAGCAAGAATTGGTAGCCACGGGCATCAATCGTTTGGTAGCCACCTGAATCTGCTTGCAACTTGGGAAAAATCGCTTTACCTAGCTGATATTCTTCTGTCTTGGTCAATTGTTCGAGTGGGTTAGAGCAAGGGCTGGGAGCTGACGCCACAGATTGTTGTTGGCTGTTCTGGCTGTTCTGGCTGCTTTGGCTCGTTGCAGTTTGAGGTGGAGCACAACTGCGCTTGAGATAATCGACAGCGAGTTGGAGCGAGAATGAGGTGAAACTAGTCTCGCTGTCATCTGCAGTAAACATCAAGCTCCGGCGCACCACTCCATCTGGATCGGTCAGGAGATCGTTAAAACCAATGCGCTCTTCTGGAACTTGAGGCGGCGCTGATACTCGCTCGCTTTTGTTGTTCCCCAGGTAGGTAATGGCAAACACATTAGATTGTTGCAACTGCTTTGCCAAAGCCTGCTGCCCCGGAGCCGTAGAGATATCGCGAAAAATGTCTAACCCGATGGTGCTGGGCTGGTGTTGCTGGAGGTTGGCTAATGCCTGCGCTATTACCTGATCGGGAAGTGGCCACTTACGGCGATCGCTAATATCTGCTTCGGTAATCGCAACGATCAACAAACGGGGATCAACGCCACGATCTGGTTGCAGCCGAATCATTTGATCAAACGTTACGAGTTCCAGGGATTGCAACCAACCCAATTGCTTGATACCCCATAGCCCTCCAGTCACTAGCAAGCTAGCGATCGCGATCGTGGGCAGTCCGGGAACAAACTGCGATCGCGCCCTCGCACTGGCTTGGTTCGCCTGTTGCCACCATCGTGGTTGCCACCAGTGACTAATCACCCTTTGCTTAAAAGCTTTCCACATAGCACAGGTCTTCAAGCGAATTAAGGAACTGATTTCAATTAAGGCTGAATCGGTGCTAAGCCAAGGACTAAAGCTATTTGTGTGTTTTGCTCACAACCTGCTCGAATCTAACTCAACCGACACAGCTAGGCTATGCGTGATCTCGACAGTTTCGCGGAAATGGGATGCAGCGATGGTTCTGCTCCGTTGGTAATTCCGGTTGGTAATCAGGTCTGGGTAGGCAATTAGGATATTGTCAGCACTTAGACTCAACGCTCTCTGAGGTCAATCCTGCAAGTGCAGACTGTAGGAGACGGTAACTTATTATTTCTGAGCCAAACGCGGCATTCAGGAAGTTCTATCGCAAGGAAAAAATCAATTACAGTGCCACGGTGAAATAACAAGTATTTGTACTTTAGACGGCCTAACCTAGCGAAAACCGATTGAAATCTCCAGTCTTTTAACTTTAACCACCTCTAAACTAAGAATGCTGTAATTCTCTACACTCCACGAACCATTCAGTCCTGATGGAGTAGGTTGATTCCGTATCTATATCCAGATCTAATAACCAGATCTAGTAAACTGAATCCCGACCGAAAAACGGTTCTGGCGTGTCCTAGACACTGGAGAAGTATGTTCTACCCAATTCTGCCGCCCGAACTACCTCTGGCCGCTGCTGCCACTGCTGCCCAAAGCGCCCCAACTGCAAAAGCGATCGCGCTCAGTTCGCCAACGCTGCCCCAAAGTACAGCGATCGTTCCGCCTGCTAGGGCTCTGGCTGGCCCCAGTGCTCCTGAAACCTTTGGGCCTGAAACAATCACTAGCAGCAATACCCTGACTAGCCCTGAGGAGACTCAACTTCTAGCGCAGGCCATTGTTCCGGCGGGAGATGGGGTAGGAACTGTCGTCACACCGAGCGGCGATCGCTACGACATTACTGGAGGACAGCGTTCTGGCGACGGCAGCAATCTCTTTCAGAGTTTTAGTCAGTTTGGGTTAAGCCCAAGCCAAATTGCCAATTTTCTCGCAACTCCTGACATTCAGAATATTCTGGCGCGCGTGGTGGGAGGTGAAGCTTCTTGGATTCAAGGCTTAATTCAGGTCAGTGGCAGCAATGCCAATTTGTATCTGATCAATCCTGCTGGCATCATTTTTGGTTCCAACGCCAGTCTTAACTTGCCTGCTGCTTTTACGGCGACCACCGCAAATGCTGTGGGTTTTGGCGACCAATGGTTCAACGCGGCGGGCAGCAACAACTATGCAACTTTAGATGGCAACCCCACCAGCTTGGCCTTTACGATGTCGCAACCAGGGGCGATCGCGAATAGTGGCAATTTAACGGTCGGTTCAGGTCAGCCGCTCAGCTTGATCGGGGGCACCGTGGTTAACACCGGAAACCTGACAGCGCCAGCGGGTGAAATTACCGTCGCGGCTGTCCCAGGTCAGCGTTTGGTGCAACTAAGTCAATCTGGAAGTCTACTGAGCTTGCAAGTTCAGCCTCCGGCTAGCGCCAACTCAACCGCTTGGACATTCCCGATTCCGACGTTGCCAGAACTACTCACAGGCGGCGACGGCAGCAATGCTACCCAGATCGGTGTAAATGCCAATGGTCAAGTTAGGCTCAGCGGTTCTGGCGTTGGGCTGGATGTGGCTCCGGGAACTGCATTGGTCGCAGGGAAACTGGATACGGCTGGGGCGGTAGGCGGCACAGTGAGAGTGTTAGGCGATCGCGTCGGTGTAATTGGCGCAACCCTAGAAGCATCGGGCACGACAAAAGGCGGCAATATCCTGGTAGGTGGCAACTACCAAGGCAAAGGCCCCCTGCCCAATGCTGCTCGCACTGACATCAGCTCTGGCACGGTTTTGAATGCCAACGCTAACCAAAACGGAGACGGCGGCCAAGTTGTAGTTTGGGCAGATGGCACGACCGGATTCTCTGGCAAAATTAATGCGCGGGGTGCAGGTACGGGTCAGGGCGGATCGGCAGAGGTTTCGGGTAAGCAAACTCTGCTGTTTCGTGGGGAAGCAGACCTCAGTGCCCCTCAGGGCCAGACAGGCACCCTGCTGCTCGACCCTATCAACATTACAGTCGTGGCGGGGGCAGGTGGCCCAGATGATGCTCAACTAGCCGATGGGCAAATATTGGCAGGAGATGGCGGTGCCGCTCTTTTCACCATTTCCGAGGCAGCATTGGAAAGCTTGGCAGGTAATACCAATGTGGTTTTGCAGGCGACCAATAATATTTTGATCAACCCGCTCTCTGATACAAATCTCAGCTTTGCGATCGGTGTGGGTGCCATTACTTTCACTGCTGATGTCGATGGCGTGGGAGGAGGTTCCTTCTCCATGCCAGCTAACAACACGATTCGGACGGGTGGGCGATCGCTGACCATTTCTGGAACTGATCTCAACCTGGGTAATATTGACACCAGCAGCACCACCACGGGGGGAGCAGTTCAGTTATCCGCAACCAACACCCTCAGCGTGGGGGCAATCAATACCTCTGCTAGTGGTTTAACGACACCGACTGGGGGACCAGTTAACCTGAGTGCCATTAGTGATATTCGCTTCGATACCATCGACAGCCGCGGCATCAACCTGGGGCTGGGCGGAGGAGCCGGGGGAGATGTCGCGATCGCCACGACGAGGGGGACAGTGAGCGGGTTGGTGGCACTACCGAATGGAGCCACAATCGATGCCACTGGCTCGGCTGACAATGGTGGGGTAGCGATTCAAACGGCGGGCGGTGCCGCTAATCTTCCGTTCACTGTCAATGCCGGAACTCCACTCAATGGTCTTTTAGGAACGGTCAATGCGGGGACTGCTCCTTTAACGACAGGAAGTTTTCCAATTTTAGCGACGGGTGGTTTAGCCAGTGGTACACCCAATGGCATCAGCATCACTTCGGTGAATACGCCCCCCGCTCTGGGATCTACCCCCACTCTGCCGAACACCGCGTTTGAAACGCCGATCACTTTCACCTACGCCGACTTAGCTCCTACCTTGGCTGATGTTGACTTAGACAATATGGCGCTGGTGATTAACTCCGTTCCGGCTGGAACCTTGACCGTGAATGGAGTGCCTGTCATACCTGGGACAACCGCGCTGGCTCCCGGTGATGCGTTGGTTTATACCCCTGCTCCGGGGGCCACAGGGCCAGCCACCGCCTTTACCCTCGCGGCAAGTGATGCTGTGTCGCTATCAACTCCTACAGCGATCGCTATCAACATTGGCAGTCCACCGCCACCACCAGAGCCGCCACCAGAGCCACCGGTGTCACCGCTACCACCAGTGCCACCACTGGTACCAGAACCGCCCGTGCTAGAGCCGCCGGTGTCACCACTACCACCGCCCGTGCCAGAGCCGCCAGTATCACCGCCACCACCTACTTCCCGCTCAGAGCTAGCGGCCCCTCTAGAAGGTCCACCCCGACGCTTGTCTTTGGAGTTAGCCAGTTTACCTTGCAACTCGTTGGATTTGGACATTTACGCTTTGGAGGAGCGGCTGAGCCAGGAATTTGAGACTTATCTCAGCAAACCTAGGCGCGGCCCCAACAACAATTTGACTGATATTTGCGAGCACCTGGATTTGGTTGAGCGAGCCACCGGAGTGAAACCCGCAATCTTGTATGCCACGTTCGTGCCAGCGGCTCTGCTACCAGGTCAAGCCTTAGCGGCTAACCCTAGTCAGCCTCAACCGCGCGACGACGATCAACTGGAACTGATTCTGATTACGGCCAAGGGCAACCCAATCCGCCAGCGCATTCCGGGGGCATCACGAGCGAAAGTGTTACAGATGGCGCAGCAGTTTCGCGACGACCTGACGGACCCTGCTAACCGCGATACGACAAATTATTTGCCAGCGGCAAAACAGCTTTATCAATGGCTTGTGGCCCCTCTGGAGGCCGAGTTGAAAGCCAGAAAAGTGGAAAATATTGCCTTCATTATGGATGAGGGGCTGCGATCGCTGCCAATTGCGGCGTTGCATAGTGGGCAGCAGTTCTTGGTGGAGCAATATAGCTTGGGCATTATGCCGAGCTTGAGCTTGACTGAAACACTTTACCAAGGTTTGAAGCAGTCGGAAGTGCTAGCGATGGGAGCTTCTGAGTTTCAGGACCAAAAACCGTTGCCTGCGGTGCCTGTGGAGTTGTCAGCGATTCAAGCGGGCTGGGCGGGACAATCGTTCTTGAATGAAGCGTTTACGCTGAGAAATTTGGAGGCACAGCGGCAAAAACAACCGTTTGAAATTATCCACTTGGCGACTCATGCGGAGTTTCAGCCAGGTAGCCCTAGCAACTCTTATATTCAGCTTTGGGATCGGAAACTAAGTCTGACTGATTTACCTGAGTTGGGTTGGAATGATCCGCCTGTGCAGTTGTTGGTGCTGAGTTCTTGTCGGACGGCATTGGGCGATCGCCAAGCAGAGTTAGGGTTTGCGGGGGTAGCGTACCAAGCGGGGGTGAAGTCGGTGCTGGCGAGTTTATGGGCGGTGGATGATGAGGGGACGCTGGCCCTGATGACGGAGTTTTATCAAAAACTCAAGACTGCACCGATCAAGACGGAGGCGTTACGCCAAGCTCAGTTGGCGATGATTCGCGGTCAGGTTCGAGTAGACCGAGGTAAGTTGGAAAGTGCTAGTGAGAGTGTGACGCTGCCGCCGGAGTTAGCGGAGTTGGGCACGAAGGATCTCTCTAATCCTTACTATTGGTCGGCTTTTACGATGATTGGGAGTCCTTGGTAAGTGCCTACTATGTTCGTGTTGGACGGGTAAAGCCTGTTCAACACAACCCCATCTATCTACAGTTGTGTCCCTTGACGAAAGTCAAATGCTTGGGGGCGCTTGCCCCCAAACCCCCGCTGAGGGACGGTTGCGTCCCCCAGACCCCCTCCAAACGAGTTTTGTTGTGGGTGTTTCGATGTTTATTCGTTAGACATGTTTGTTAGTCGCGAACTATCTTTTTTTAGTCGCCGATGGTGACTTGGCTGGTGTCTACGTCTGTGGCTCCGTTGATGGTACGGGCGATCGCGACCATTGTTTGCAGTTCTTGCTCGTTGGGGGCTGTACCTTTGAGGACGATGGTGCTGCCTGTTTGAGCGACCCAGAGGGTTTCGATGTCGCCAACGTTGGGGTCGCGATCGAAGGCTTGAGCGACTCGCTTGGCTAAGCCGCTTTGGTCATATTCGCCGTTCAATCCAATTCGTTCGGGCGGAATGGTTTCTGGGACAGGAGCGGCAGTCTGTGTAGGTGCTGAGGTAGGAGCGGATGGAGTTGCTGCGGGTGCTGCGGGTGCGGCAGCGGCTTTGTCTTGGCCAAAGATGCGATCTAACCAACCCATTTTTATTTCCTCAAAATAAACCAAGTGACTCTACAGGAGTTTGAGGAGAAAATCAGGCAAATCAGGGCAAATTAGCGATCGCCTTACCACCAATACTCTAGTTGCCGTCGCTGATGCCCCATTCAAATCTCATGGCTTCAATTGCTTGGATCAAGTTTGAGATTTTAACTGGATTACCTGCTGGGACTAACTGCGGCATGATTTCAACTGCTTTAGTAAAGTCTTCTGTACCGCTGGCATTAGCGGTGTGAAAAACCAAGCGATCGATTTGGGCTAGCCGAGCGGCTAACGTCTGTAGCAAGGCCATGAGGATGCGATTACCACCATAGACTCCACAACCCCAGAATCCGGTGTGGATTACTACTTCACGGGCGGGATCTACATTAAGCTGCGATTCCACGTGGGCGGCGGTAAATCCTGTAAAGGCTGTGCTGAGGATGTATTCAATCTCTTTGAGTTTGTATGTGCCATAGCCGCCCGCAGGTGCTTCCATTGCCAGAATATTGGTGATGGTGGGTGGATTCAGCACTTGGGTTGCTTGTTCAATGGCTGCTGCACTCGCTAAAGCAAAGTTGTTGCCATAAAGACCGTAGGGACGATCGCGCTCAGGGTTAGGATTAGTGGCGATCGCGCAACGTCGCTCAACTCCCATGATCAGGGCTGGTGTGGGTTCGCCATTCTCGACAGCGAGGGGTTTTATGTCAGAGGCTAGCAAGGCTTCTCGTAGTGAACCTAAGGCTGGATGTTCGGACACTTGCATCTCATCTTGAGCAAACAAAGGCCCGTCATAGGCACAAAACAAGTCGTAATGGGCAAAGTTGAGGTACCATTCCACCGCAGAATTGCTAGACGGTAACGGCTCATAACTAAAGTAGTCTGGCCTTGGTTCATAGACCGTTTGAGATTGGGCGGGGTCTAATGTCTCAGGCCAGCTAATCTTGCGCCAGCGAGAAAAGACAATTTGACCCTGATGCACGGTCCCCGTCGGACAGGCTATTTCGTAGACAAGCTGTTTGTTGGGGTCGTAAAAACGAGGTGGAAATGCGGTGACGAGTGTTTGTGCATCGAAGATGCGGCGAGTGATTAGATTGTCGGCAGCTTGTACCATAACTAGAGGCTCAGAATCAAAATGCTTTGCAGGCTAGCTTAACCGCTCTGCTCCCTGTTGCAGTCACATTTAGTTATGAATCAAGCACTTCAGAAACAGCTAGCAAGTGAGTACCAATTAGCTGAAACCACCTATGCGATCGCTGGCAAACAGTTGATCATCTTTAATGTCGCCAACAACTACGAACTTCTAGACAAAATTGACCCCGACGACTTCCAGAAAGACGAGCGGATGCCGTACTGGGCCGAAATCTGGCCTGCTTCGATCGCCTTGGCTGAATTTGTCCTGACTCACCCTCAGTTTCAGCAAGCTTGTTGCTTGGAGTTAGGGTCTGGTGTAGGGGTGGTGAGTGTGGCAGGCGCGATCGCTGGAGCCCAGATGCTCACCACAGACTACTTTACCGAAGCGTTAGACTTTGCCCAACTCAACGCCTCCGCCAATCAAGTCGCGATCGCTACCCAATGGCTCGACTGGCGAGACATCACCCTAACCCAACAGTTCGACTACATCTTGGCGGCTGATGTG
The DNA here is from genome assembly GCF_014696035.1 of Trichocoleus sp. FACHB-262. NCBI lineage: Bacteria > Bacillati > Cyanobacteriota > Cyanophyceae > Leptolyngbyales > Trichocoleusaceae > Trichocoleus > Trichocoleus sp. FACHB-262. The sequence goes on from NZ_JACJPK010000034.1 coordinate 132,771, forward strand.
CTTTATGAGGAGCGGAATCATGCGCCCATTTTGCAGGCGATCGCTCAACTGCTAACTCCCAGCGGCACTGCCTATATCAGCGACCCCCAACGCCCGATTGCCAAGAAGTTTCTTGAGCTGGCAGCCGAGCATAATTTCCAGTTGCAAACCATCACCAACCCAGTCGCTTGGCGGGAGCTAACGTTGTCAGTAGATATTCATGCTCTGTCGCAGATTTAGTTTCCCTGGCTTCCTCTTCCTACCTGCATCCTGCGTATCCCTGTAGCAGGCTATTTTGAGGTTTATGGCACGATTGGCCTGAATGTACAGCAGCTAGATTTAGTGACAATATCTTAAATTAAGAACCCCAGCCATTCCCGAAAAAGAACTGTACGTTGCTGATTCCATAGGTGGAATACAGTTCAAACGGATAAGTTATGAAATTGAGATCGATTTCATCAATGGCGGGTGGTCTGGTGTTGTCCCTGTGTTTGGCTTTACCAGCATTGGCACAAATAGAAATGGGGACACTGCGAGGCAACCCAGGAAGCCAAATCAACGTGCGATCGCAACCCTCTACTAGTGCACCTGCCCCTAGTTATGGCATACCAGGCGATCGCGTCCAAATTCTGAGATCAGCTCGTGGTACAGATGGTTACGCTTGGCACTATGTAGAGTTTTCCAAATCCAAAGTTAGAGGATGGGTGCGGAATGACTTGCTGATGCTCGACAGGGGCAACGGCAATCCTGTCCAGCGAGTCTCTTTTGCGCCAGGAACTTCTGCTGCCACTGTTAACGGCAGTGTTCGAGGATATGAAACGCGAGACTATCTCTTGAATGCGCGAGCAGGCCAGCGGATGACTGTTGATCTACGCAGCAATAGCACCTATATGCAGATTGCTGTGCTCAGCCCCCAAGGAGAAACCCTATATGTGGGGACGAACTGGACAGGGAACGTACCCAGCAATGGAGATTACTTGGTACGTGTGGGGTTGGTGCGGGCAGAGGCAAGGCGCGACGGTGCAGGCGGCTTTCAAGTAAGCATCGGTATTCGATAAAGATCTGTGGCTTTGGTTGCTAATCTTCGTGTTAGCCGTTGAGCCTTGACTCCTAGACGATCTAAAGTTTGGAGAATAACAGCCTTATTAAGGCATTCTAGGCGCTGGCAAATCTTGACCAGATTGATGCAAAGTTATCTTCTGAGCTTGACCTTGCTCATCTACCTCAAAAGTCAACTGAGCATCCACAATCCTTAAGAAAAAGTGCGTTGGAGAAGTGGGGTAAATTTTGAGTTTTCCCTGGCCAGTAAGCTGAACAAGAAGTTGGTTTGATTCTGCCGTAATCGCCAAAATCTTTTCTGGGGCTAACTGATATTCGCCCACATAACCTGCATAAATCGCCGGATCGATCGCCACTTCTTGATATACCTTAGGCAACTTATAAGGCTCTCCGAATGCGATCGCTGCTAAACCAGCACCAATCTCCGCCACTGCCGCATTACTCACGTTGGACAGCACAATCACCGTTACTTGGTCATCGGGATACCGGGAAATAATCGTGCAGAATCCATCAATGCTACCGCCATGAGTGATATGTTTACGGCCCAATTGCTCAGCCACAATCCAGCCGTATCCGTAATAAACCTTCTCCCCTGCCTCACTCACTGGCACTGTTGGGGCAAACATCTGAGCTTTGGCCCGATCGCTCAACACGGCTTCTGTATCCAATGCTTGGTCCCACTTATAGAGATCTTCCACCGTTGAATACAGTCCCCCCGCCCCGGTTGGCACTGACATATCAATAAACTCAGCATTACCGTACCCTGTATCTGTCAAGTCATAACCAGAGGCGCGATGCGGCAATATATCCCAATCAGTGTCATACCCTGAACTCGTCATTCCCAAAGGTTTAAAAAGGTGCGATCGCACATACTCTGCATAGGGCTGCTCAGAAACCGTTTCTAAAATGTGGGTCAACAAGGTGTACCCAGAGTTGCTGTAACGATGTTGATCTCCAGGTTCAAACTCCAGCGGTTTGTCCTTGAACCAAGCCACTACCTCTGCCACAGACATAGACAGACGTTTTCGGGTTGCATAGTCTGGAAAGGCAGTGTAGTTAGGGATACTAGCCGTGTGATTCAGCAATTGATGAATGGTAATGCGATCGCCGTTCGGATAGTCAGGAAGATAAGAGGCGATCGCTGCTTGCACATCCAGCAAACCCTGTTCTTGTAATTGCAGGATTGCGGCAGCGGTAAACTGCTTTGTAAGCGAGGCTAAGCGAAACTTGGTATGGGTTGTGTTGGGCACGCTATGTTCCAAGTTAGCCATCCCATATCCCTGGCTAAACAGGACCTCTCCTCTTTGTCCTACCAACACCGCCCCCATAAATCGCTCGGTGGCAAAATGAGTGTCTAAGTAGGTCGCGATCGCCGACTGCGAGGCGCTTATATCTGTTTGCCTCGTATCTTGCCCCGTATCTTGGCCTAGATGAGGTGCCATGTCTCCCTCTCGCGAGATCTAGCAGCAGTTCATTCCAGCGTAACAACTCACTCGCTAGGATTTCAAATTACAAACTGCAAATTGTTGCTAGCCCTATCTTCAAGTTCAATCATCTCGAAAGCCAGGGGTATCTTCCAATCGGCTTCTGGCGGTTTGGGAGACGAAGCTAGCCGTTGCGGTGGCAGGTTGAGTAGTTTGCGGCTCTAAGAAGCCTAGGAGCGTAATGGAAGGACGGCTGAAATATTTGGTCCAGGGTTGCAATCTTGGCTGTTGCTGCCAACTCACACGCGAGACGTTGGTCAAGAGGAGCGGCACTTCCTGACCATTGCGCTCCCCTAGCACACTCACGGCAACGGCTGTCGTCTCAGGGTTGTTGGCAAAAGTTTGCTCAATTGTGTTTCGAGCCAACGATTCCGCCTGCTGCATCAAATCATCAAAGCTTTGGTTGCCGACGGTGTTGAGCGTAAAACTGAGTTGTTGGGTTTCCGCTAAAGTTGCAGGAGCGATCGCGCTAAAACTGCCTAAGAGGCAGCAAAAGCCTAAGGCGAGATGCTGCAAGCCAGCTATAGCTCGACAGCGACGAGAATTTGTTTGGGGCTGCAATCGTTTCATTCATCTCCAGGGAGGAAGTTGATTGCTGATCAATCACAACCAACTTCATCACTCACTTCTGCAAAGGTCGGTGTAGCACAGAGGCCTTAATCAGATTAGCAACTGGAGATTAATGAGCCCGTAAGGCTGGGTTAACACGACGTAAATAGATGCACCTGAGCCAACAAAAGCCACCTAGCAGCCGTCATTGGGATTAGCGAACGTAGACCACTCGTGAATCTAAGCCTCGCGATCGCAGGAACCAAGACAAACTTTCTGCCCCAGCCCGAGTCGGAAAAGAACCCGCATGAACATAAGGGCCTAGTTTAGAGCGAGTGATGAAAGCATCAGGAACACATTGCCGCACTGCATCCAAGGTGGCTCGGCTTTGCGAAGGAATTGCGACCACATAGGAATAGCCACTCCGTTGCCCAAGCACGATCACATCGCCTTGCTGAGTGGTATTAAAGCCAGTCACGATGGGTTGACAGGGCAGGTAGGAAATAGGCTGGGCTTGTGCCCCAGAGAGGAGGAAGTTCCAAGTGATCCAACTGCCAACACTTAGGGCCAAAAATCGATTCATCACGCACTCACGCGACTGGGGCTAATTACTCTGAAGTTATCATCCTGTCTGAGTTTTAGAACTAAACTTTTGCCCAAACTTTAGTAACAGCAAGTAAAGAATTGATTAACCGAATTTTTGTCACCCGCGATCGCTCAGAGCTACCCTCGCAACCTGCCCCAGCAGCTTGTACTATACGTAAGGAACTCATCGCCCTAATTGTCTCTCCTATGTCTGTCACCTCGGCTGCTGACTCTAGCTTGTTAACCGCTGACTCGCCATTGTGGCCTCAATTGCTCCAACAACTGCTAGACCGTCAATCTCTAGCAACAGAGGAGGCTGCAACGCTGATGCGTGGCTGGCTGAGCGAGACAATTCCACCCGTGTTGTCGGGCGCAATTTTGGCGGCAATTCAGGCCAAAGGAGTTTCTGCAACTGAGTTGGCAGGAATGGCCCAGGTATTGCAGTCCCAGTCTGCGGCGAGTGGCATGACTTTGCCAAAATTTCCAACGCCCCTGATCGATACCTGCGGTACCGGGGGAGATGGCGCTTCAACGTTCAATATCTCTACAGCAGTGGCATTTGTGGCGGCAGCGGCTGGGGTGTCTGTTGCCAAGCATGGCAATCGTTCTGCCTCTAGCAAAGTAGGGTCGGCAGATGTCTTGGAAGCCTTAGGCGTCAATCTCGCTGCTAGTCCAGAACAGGTGCAAGCGGCTCTACAAAACGTGGGCATTACCTTCTTGTTTGCCGTGGGTTGGCACCCAGCCCTGAAGGGAGTGGCTCCCCTGCGTAGAACCCTAAAAGTTCGCACAATTTTTAACTTGTTGGGGCCTTTAGTCAACCCGCTTAGACCCACCGGACAAGTCATTGGCGTGTGCGATCCTCATCTGGTGGATGCGATCGCTGATGCTTTGAATCAACTCGGTATCCAGCGAGCGACCGTGCTGCATGGGCGGGAAAGACTCGATGAAGCGGGTTTAGCAGATGTGACAGATTTGGCGGTGTTGGCTAACCAAACGGTGCAACGAGTAACGCTAAACCCTCAAGATTTAGGGTTGGAGTTTGCGCCTACCAGTGCATTGCAAGGCGGGGACTTAGCCGAAAACGCTGCGATTCTCAAAGCCGTACTGCAAGGAAAGGGCACGACTGCTCAACGGGACGCGGTAGCTCTGAATGCGGCCTTGGCTTTGCAAGTGGGCGAGCAACTGCCTGAAACGGCTGATCCACTGGAAGCTTATGCCAAAGGAGTCGCGATCGCTAAAGAAATTCTGCAAAGTGGAGCCGCTTGGTCCAAATTGGAGCAGTTAGTAGAGTTTTTGCAATAATCGTCTTTACCCAGTGAACTTCGCAGTACGCTAGAAATCAACAGCTAATGCTGGAAGGTCGTAGTGGATTGCCACTACAAAAGCGAGATCTTTAACTGGGTGAAAGCGATCGCTATGAATACTGAAGAACTGAAGCAGCGCTATCAATCTGGGGAACGCAATTTTAGCCAAACTTACTTAAATCAAACCAACCTGCAACGGCTGAAATTAGGGGCAGTAGACCTCAGCCGCGCCAGTTTGGTTAAGAGCAACTTGCAGAAAGTGAACCTGGAAGATGCCAACCTTGATGGTGTCAACCTGTATCGAGCTAATTTAAGCAAGTCTCGGTTGCAGCGGGTCAACCTCAACAAGGCAATTTTGGGAGAGGCCAATCTGAGCGAAGCCAATCTCCACCGAGCTAGTTTAATTCAAGCGGATCTTTGTGCCGCTAACCTGAGTAAAGCGGTGCTAAATCACGCTCAACTCAGCGGCGCGGACCTAAGAAAAGCCAATTTGAGTCACGCTCGTTTATCTTGGGCCAACCTACGCAAGGTAAATTTGCACCAAGCTCAGCTAGAGGGAGCAGACTTGAGTGACGCTAAATTCTGTAACACCATCATGCCAGATGGCAGTCTCAGGAATGATGATTGCTAGTATTACACCACATTAGACTGGTGGGGTTGCGCTGAGCCAGAAGACTGAGCCAGAGGGTTGAGCTAGAAGGCTTGGCCAGCTATTCTTACCCTGTCCAAATCTAAATTTTGATTTCACTGCGAAAGTTACCATGACAGATTTCAACGACTGTTTAAACCATCGCATCGCCCAAGTTGCGATTGGCGAGTTCCATGCGGGCACCTTTGCCGAAGCGAAACGCCTCTATGACGAAGCAGTTTCAACCTACGGGGAAGGGTTTAAAGAAGCTTATTTACTCCAAGAACAAGGCACTGACAAAGGCATTTCGGTGATTCTTTGGGATAGCGAAGACAGTATGAAAGCCAACGTAAACGATGCTTATAAATCGATCCTGAAAAAACTGCTGCCCCTATTCGTCAGCCCGCCGAGTCTGAGAACCTATGAGGTAGTCAGTGAGGTACGGGCTTCTGAGGCTGAAGAATCCCAGGCTGAAGCATCCAAAGTATGAGTGTGAGTGGCGTTAGCGATCGCCCTCTGCTATCAAAAGCTCTTGTTAAACGGGCGATCGCGTGTCTGGTCATCATCGGCTTGGGGTTATGGCTCACCATTGTCAGTCCCCTGCCTGCTGCCGCTAGTGTAGATGTTGCCAGTGTTTACCAGCAGCGCGATCGCCACCGTTCTGACGGCATCGGCAAAATCTACATGGGCCGAGAGATTGCTCAGGTGATGGGCCACCAGGGAGCCGCTTGGCTAGAGCGTTCGAGTCGCAGTTGGGAAGAGCAACCGCAACGAGTTGTAGAAGCGCTGGATCTCCAACCGTCGGATGTAGTGGCAGATATTGGAGCGGGCACTGGCTACTTTAGTTTTCGGCTCAGTCCGTTGGTGCCAACCGGGAAAGTTTTGGCGGTCGATGTACAGCCAGAGATGATTGACATCCTCAACTTTCTTAAGCAGGAAAACCAAGCAACCAACGTTGAACCTGTTCTGGGCACGGTGCAAGATCCGCATCTTCCTCCTGCTAGCGTAGATCTGGCGTTAATGGTGGATGCTTATCACGAATTTGAGTATCCCCAAGAAATGATGACGGCGCTGGTGCGATCGCTCAAACCCGGAGGTAGGGTGGTACTCGTAGAATACCGAGGTGAAAATCCTCTGATTGCGATCAAAGCGCTCCACAAAATGACTCAGCGGCAGGTCAAAAAAGAGATGCAGGCGGTAGGTTTAGTTTGGCAAGAAACCAAGAGCTTACTACCGCAACAACATCTAATGATTTTTCGTAAGCTTGCTTAGTGCGCGATCGCCCCACTCTAAACCCTGCTTAAGCTAAGGCAGGAGGAATTACCGTTGCCTGGCTAGTAGAGCTGTTCCACACAATCCAACCACAAGTACCCTCAGCTTCGGGTTCGCTCTGGCTGACCTTAAAGTAGAGCTTGTCCCCGGTGCGAGGTTCGATCGCAAAGTCAGCATTTTGAGCATACACCACCTTAAAACCTCGATCTCTGAGGCAATAAGTCGCCCAAGCCTTTAGAGAGTGTTTGGCTGGCTCAAAGGGAATGGGAGGATTGTGAAAGACAGTCTCAATCGCAGCGATCAATGACACAGGACTCGATCCTTTAGAAAACGGCTAGATACTTGCTTGGTTCAGCCAGTTTGTACTAGTTACTTCTTTAGTATCTCCGAGGATGGCTCCGGAAATGAATCTATAAGGTTTTGAGTTGGGAATACTGCCAGTATTTAGGGTGGTAGCGGACCCATCCAATTGGAGAGCCAAAGAGTGTGAAGAAGCCCGTGGGAAAATTCATTCACCAGTTCAGGCAATGGTTACCCACCCTACTGGAAGCTCCTAGCGAGGTGGAGTTTAATAACTACTGGGCGTGGCGACGGCGCTTTCTGTACAAGCGTTTAAGTTTAGGTTTGGGATTGGGGCTACTCTACTTTTCAGGGTTGACAGGGCTGTACCTAATCCAGATGATGTTGGGCGATCGCTCCTTGAATGCGGTTGTATTCAAGAATTTATTGACAGCGTTGAGTATGGCGAGCTGGCTGGTCTGGCTGCAATTGCCTGTCGGAAAGCGCCAGCAAGCGATCGCCTTTCTGGGACTCTCCTGGTCCATAACCATGCTCACCAATGTCCCTTCGGCGCTCGATCCGGTGCTCATTCCGGATCTCAAGGGTTGGACAATTACCTTCTTTGCTCAAGCCACAATTATTCCGTTTCGCTGGCGGCTCCATCTCCTTTCACAACTGGGAGCCTATGCCTTCTTCTTTTCGACCAGTTGGCTTGTGAGCCAGCAGTTTTTGCCTGCCAGCATCTCAGCCACAGGTTTTCTGTTCGACATGGGATGGATTTGTCTCATGTCAACTTTGGTGGTGTATCTCTACGAGCGCCTATCTAAAGCTGAGTTCCAAACTCGGTACAGGCTCAGACAAGAACAGCAGCGATCGGAACAGTTACTCCTCAACATCCTCCCTCCCTCCATTGCCGAGCGCTTGCTCAAACAACAACAAACGATCGCTGATAGTTTCGCGGAGGTGACGGTGCTATTTGCGGATATTGTCGGCTTTACTCAACTCTCAACCCAAATGTCACCGTCTGAGGTGGTCAACCTACTCAACCAAGTCTTCTCCCGCTTTGATGAGTTAGCCGAATATCATGGGCTGGAAAAGATTAAAACCATTGGCGATTCTTACATGGTGGTGGCTGGGCTACCCCAACACCGCATCGATCATGCCTCCGCGATCGCCCAGATGGCCTTGGCAATGCACCAAGCGCTGAAGCAGCTCAACACTCAGACAGGCCATACGCTGGAGATTCGCACTGGCATTCATACCGGGCCCGTAGTGGCAGGAATTATCGGCCTGAAAAAATTTGCCTATGATCTCTGGGGAGATACCGTCAACACCGCTAGCCGCATGGAATCCCAAGGCTTACCAGGAGAGATTCAGGTCAGCGAGACTACCTATGAGTGCTTGAAACAGCAGTATGTTTTTGAGGAGCGGGGCAGTATCGCCATTAAGGGAAAAGGAGAGATGAACACCTATCTGCTGAGAGGAAAATGTGCGCCTGAAGCGATCGCCGTTGAGCAGACAAATTTAATATAACTTTGCGGCTGGCGAGTGACTGGTCCAGGGACTTTGCGTAGCTTTAAAAACTGTGCAGACTTGTCATGATTTTGTTTTTCCTGGGTCCAAATAGTTAGATTCGATACACTTTTCGCTGATTCGGGTGAGGGCAACCCACCATCAGCAAATTTTGAATAGAGATCTAAATATTAGGAGAATAAATTATGACTCGTCATGGACAAATGCCTCTCGGTGGTGAGAATCCTCCTCGCTCCACTTACTACGACCAAGGCAAGTTCGGACGGCTTTTTCCTTCACTTCCCCCTTTTGCAATGGATAGCCCCCAGCTCCGAGAAGCGCTGAAGGACATTGGCAAGAAGGGTGGCATTATGGACCCCAAAGACGACCTAGACGATCCAGTCGGTCTCATCACTAACCCAGCGAAGAACGTAGAGAATCCTAATAATCCTAATTTGACGGCTGGAATCACGTTTTTGGGTCAGTTCCTCGATCATGATATGACCTTTGATACAACTTCCAGTCTGGAGCGGCAACAAGACCCGGAATCGATCGCGAACTTTCGGGCACCCTTCCTAGAACTCGATAATCTATACGGTTCTGGACCGAATGCTTCGCCCCACCTGTACGACCAATCCAGCAACGGTGGGGGTATCAAGTTCTTAGTGGAACCGATTCCTGGCTCCGATGCGATCGCTCGTGACGGCAAGCTAAAATTCGATTTGCCACGAAATAGCCAGAATACTGCCTTGATTGGCGATCCTCGCAACGATGAAAACCTGATTGTCTCGCAACTCCACCTAGCCTTTCTCAAGTTTCATAATGCAGTGGTGGATCATGTGAAAGCAAAAACGGGTTGGACAAACCCAATGGAGGTATTTGCCGAAGCCCAGCGCTTGGTGCGGTGGCATTACCAGTGGATTATTATCCATGAGTTTCTCCCTGCCACAGTCGGCCACAAGATAGTGGAGAAGGTACTGGATAAAGGACGGAAATTCTACGATTGGCGCAATTTACCATTTATCCCGGTTGAGTTTTCTGTCGCAGCTTATCGGTTTGGACATTCTCAAGTGCGCCCTAGCTACCGTGCTAACTTTGGCCCCAAGCCAGACGATAGCGGCCAGTTTATCGCTTTAATCTTCGACGATGGCCGTCAGGGTTCACCCAGTTCAGATGCTTCCGACCCCAATGACTTACGGGGTGGCAAACGCGCGGCTCGTCGATTTATCGACTGGCAAACCTTCTTTGACTTTGGGGATAAGCGAGTTCGCCCCAACAAAAAAATTGATACTCAGCTTTCTTCGGTGCTCTTTGACCTGCCCGGAATTCCGGGTGCAGAGCCGCAATCATTGGCCCAGCGCAACTTGCTACGGCAACTTACCTTCAGTATGCCGTCAGGACAGCGGGTAGCCAAGGCCATGAAAGAAGATATCCTCTCCCCAGGAGATTTAGATGACCTCAAACCCTATCAATTGGAGACTCGGACTCCTTTGTGGTTCTACATTTTGCGGGAAGCGGATGTGCTTGGTGATGATGGTAAGCGCTTGGGGCCAGTAGGGGGTCGCATTGTGGCTGAGGTGTTTATTGGTCTGCTAGAAGGAGATCGGCATTCCTACGTGCGACAAGACCCGGCATGGCAGCCAACTTTGGGCAATGGTGGCAAGTTCACAATGGTTGATTTGCTAAAATTTGCAGGCGTGGTCACCAACCTGTAGTTCCACCATGCAATCAGGGTGCAGCTTGACCAAACTAGTCAGAGGGCGATCGCGCAATCTCAAATCAACAATCCTCAGCGATCGCCCCTGACTCAAAACTAACAACGATATGATGGCTAAAGACTCCCTCGCGGTTGGCGATCGCCATCTGATTCGTGCCAGTTCCCATGAATATTGCTCACCCAGCCCCTGACTCCAGCTTATCTACCTTTCATCGTCCCGAACTGCTGGCTCCGGCGGGAAATTGGGACTGTGCCAAAGCTGCTGTAGAGAATGGAGCTGATGCGATTTACTTTGGCTTAGATCGCTTCAACGCCCGCATGCGAGCGCAAAACTTTACCGAAGCTGACTTGCCAAAGCTGATGGAGTTTCTGCACCGACGCGGCGTGAAAGGGTACGTCACGCTCAACACCCTGATCTTTCCCAACGAACTCACCGAAGCTGAGCAATATCTCCGCACGATCATTGCCGCTGGAGTAGATGCAGCGATCGTGCAAGATGTGGGGATCTGTCGCCTGATTCGACATCTCTCCCCCGATTTCCCCATTCACGCCTCCACTCAAATGACCGTCACCAGCGCCGCAGGAGTGGAATTCGCCAAAGATCTCGGCTGCCATTTGGTGGTGTTGGCGCGGGAATGCTCTCTGAAAGAAATCAACAAAATTCAAGCCCAGATTGCTGAGCAAGAAGTGGCGTTGCCGCTGGAAGTGTTTGTGCATGGGGCACTCTGTGTGGCTTATTCAGGTCAGTGCTTAACTAGTGAGTCATTGGGCGGGCGATCGGCCAACCGAGGTGAGTGCGCTCAAGCTTGCCGCATGACCTACGAGCTGATTGCCGATGGGCAAACGGTAGATTTGGGCGATCGCAAATACTTACTCAGCCCTCAAGACTTGGCAGGGTTGGATGTGTTGCCAGAACTTGTAAAAACGGGAGTTACTAGCCTAAAAATTGAAGGTCGCTTGAAAGCGCCGGAGTATGTGGCGAATGTCACCCGCGTCTACCGTGAAGCTCTCGATCGCGTCATGGCTGGTCTGGGAGAACCTAACCCCCTAGCCCCCTTCCCCCGCAGGGAAGGGGGAAGTAGAGAGCCTCGGCAGACTGAGCGGCAAGTTGAACAGGGAGATCAAGACCATTACAACTTAGAGATGGCTTTCTCTCGGGGGCTTTCGACGGGCTGGTTTCGAGGCATTGATAATCAAGAACTCGTGCATGCTCGCTTTGGCAAGAAGCGGGGAGTGTATTTGGGCGAAATCACTCGTATCCGTCAAGACCAGATTACGGTGCGGCTGGAAGCTCCGGTGAAACCTGGAGATGGCATTGTGTTTGACAGTGGTCATCCCGAAGCCAAGGAAGAAGGGGGGCGGATCTATACTGTTGATTTGCGCGGACCAGAAGCTACATTAACCTTCGGTCGCGAGGCTCTGAACCTCCGCCGTATTCACGTGGGCGATCGCGTTTGGAAAACCAATGACCCCGAACTTGATCGAGAGATCCGCCAAACTTATTCCGGCGAGCATCCCCAATTTCAGCGGCCCATTCAGCTGGAGGTTCATGGTGAAGTGGGGCAACCCCTAGTTGCGATCGCTCGTGACGGATTAGGGCATGTGGTTCAGGTCGAGTCAACCATGTCACTGGTAGAAGCGCACAACAAACCCCTGACCATAGAGCGCTTGCAAGAACAATTAGGGCGACTGGGCAACACTCCCTTCGAGTTAGGGACACTAACTAACCACATAACTGGAAATGTCATGTTGCCCGTGAGCGAATTGAATCGACTACGGCGGGAGATGGTCGTTCAATTAGAGGAACTGAGAGCGCAACCCAAACGTTGGCAATTGCGATCGCCCGCTTCTTGGCAAGAGCTATTATCTCAACCTCTCTCTACGCTCAAAGCTCAGGCTAATTCACAGGTGCAAACACCCGAACTTGTGGTTCTAGTCCGAAACCTGAAACAGTTACAAGCAGCTTTAGCAGCAGGAATTCAAACTCTTTACTGCGAATTTGAAGATCCAAGAGCTTACCGAGACGCAGTTCAAATGGTGCGGAAGAAGAATGAAAAAGCTTTTTCATCTCTTCCCTCTATCTATGTCGCCCCGCCGCGCATTACCAAAGCTGGGGAGAACTGGATTCTGCAACAGGTGAAAGCTTGCGATGCGGATGGCTATCTGGTGCGAAATTATGACCAGTTGCAATTTTTTGGAGGCGATCGCTGTATTGGTGACTTCTCTCTCAACGTTGCCAATCCCTTGACCGCAGGTTATTTCAAGCAGCGCTATGGGTTGGAGCGTCTCACGGCTTCTTATGATTTGAACATGGCTCAGTTGGAAGCGCTGTTGACTAGCTGCCCTGCTGATTGGTTTGAAGTGACTGTGCATCAACATATGCCGATGTTCCACATGGAGCATTGTGTGTTCTGCGCGTTTCTCTCTGAGGGCACGGACTATACCAACTGTGGCCGACCTTGTGAGGAACATGAAGTAACACTACGCGATCGCGTTGGCGCAGAACATATCTTGCAAGCCGATGCGGGCTGTCGTAACACTGTGTTCAATGGCACAGCCCAAACTGGAGCCGAATATGTGCAACATCTCCTGAAGCTAGGAGTGCGGCACTTCCGAATTGAGTTTGTCAACGAAGCGCCAGAGCAGGTCGCACAAACCATTCAGCGCTATCAACAACTGCTGCAAGGAGAGATCACGGGTGCCCAACTTTGGCGAGAATTACGGCTCCAAAATCAGCTAGGAGTAACGCGAGGACCATTGGAAACGCGATCGTAATCCGGCTAGTTGGCTCCCATACGTAATGCTGCTTGCTGGAAATCTGTGGCGGCTTGCTCAGTAGCAGCAACTTCAAAAAAGGCAGCGGCGATCGCGGGAGAGAAGGTGAACGTATCTAACCCGTGAGTGGCAAGAAAGGTGATGTCGTCTACACTGCGGATGCTGGCAACTAGGAGACGAGTGGCACTGTTAACCCCAGCGAGCGATCGCTGCATTGCCACTAAATCTTCTCGTCCATTACGACCTAAATCGTTGATCCGACCCAAATAAGGAGCCGCATAGACACCTCTTAGCGCCGCAGCAATCAGAACTTGGTGGACCGCATAAACAGCAGTCAAAGTGATGGGAATGCCTGCTGCTATTAACTGCGCTGCCGCTGTCGCTCCAACTTGGGTAATCGGAACCTTCACCACGACTCGCTGATCAATTGCTGCCAAGCGCTGACCTGTACTCACCAATGCCTCTACAGTATTGCCCCATGTCTGCAATTGAATTTCTTGGGCTCCTAGGGCGAAAGCTTGCTCAGCTAACAGTTTTAATTGTTCTACTGTGCAAGGCACTTGCGATCGCTCTAGCAACAGCGGATTGGTAGTGATGCCATAAAACAAACCTGTGGGCAACCAAATCTGCCACTGCTTTAAATCAGCAGTATCGAGACACAAACGGATCTGGGGAGGAGTGGAATTGGCTGGGATAGGGCGATCGCGATCTATCATGCGGTTTCAAAAATCAGGATTGTATCATTTCATCCCATTGGTAGAGCAGCACCCGCGCTATACTGCCCGAAAAATCACCCTTGAGTGTACTGCGAGAGCAGGGGAATACTTGTCATCTTGAAGGAAGTTACTTTTAGATAAATTTTTTACCACTTATCTCTCTCACTTTAGGCGCTAACTTGCTAGGAAATGCGATGGAACTGTCCTTAGGGCTGCTAAAGTCACTGTTAGTTGTATTGGATTTTGTAGACTTCTTACTTGCGCCATCTGGACTCATCATTCTACTTAGTTTAGGTACCTATTATTGGCTACTCCAAGTATTAGGACTTGGTCTTTAAGTGAAAGGTTTACTTGGAGAAGCGATCGCGGCCATGCGGCTCCCGGAGATTGGTAATATCAGGCCCCAGAGGAATGATGCCACCAGGGTTGAGTGGAAACAAATTGCCGTAGTAGTCCTGCTTTACAGCCTCTAAATTGCAGGTATCTGCTACACCTGGAAGTTGGTAAAGGTCGCGCAAATAAGGCCCTAAATTTTTATAGTCTTGAATTCGGCGCCGATTACATTTAAATAGCCCGTAATACACCACATCAAAGCGGAATAAGGTAGTGAACAAACGCACGTCTGCCAAAGTTACGCGATCGCCACAGAGATAACGGCTCGTTTCTAAAGCCGCATCAATCTCATCTAAAGCTCCGAACAACTCCTCACAAGCTTCTTGATACGCAGCCTGGGTTTGGGCAAAACCGCAACGATACACGCCATTGTTCACAGCGTCATAGGTTTTCTCATTCCAAGCATCAATCTTTTTCTGGAGATCTGAGGGATAGAGATCCAAAGCTGGTTGTTGAGCGAACTGATTCAACTCCGAGTTCAACATCACGATGATCTCGGCACTTTCGTTATTCACAATAGTGTTGGTTTCCGTATCCCAAAGCACCGGAACCGTACAGCGTCCGCTATAACCTAGTTGCGCGAGTTCGTACAGATCTACCAAGCTGCGGCATCCTGATTCTGGCTGGTTGAGTACCCAACCTCCCTCTGTGGGAGAAGGAGAGACAACGGTGATCGCGATCGCATCTTCGAGTTGCTTGAGGGCTCGTACCACGAGAGTCCGGTGCGCCCAAGGGCACCCTAGCCCTACATAGAGTTTGTAGCGTCCAGTTGCAGGTTGGTAAGGATTGTCTACCGCTGTACTAATAAAGTTGCGGAATTGGCTGCTAGGCCGCACATAGGCTCCCGATTGATTCCGAGGAGCCAGTTGGGACATCATCAGGTGCCACATGGTACTCCAGGTAAACTTACCAAACTGAATGATCAGTTTAGGTGGGAGAGCTCTGCGCTTTTTTTTTGCCGTCCCAACAGATGCAGGCTTGACTTCGCTGGATGCGGTTGGGGTAGGAGTGGGTTGGGACATAGCACCAAAGATGGAAAGATTGAGTTGAGCAGGGCTGGCAATATCTCTAACTTAACGCGAAGGATTTGCACACGAAGGATTAGGACTGAGGCGACTGCAACCATCCACATCAGTTTGCTGACGACTACCGAAAATATTTCTGTTTTAGCTTGTTCCAAATGCGTTGTAGTTGCAGTGTTTTAACTCGCGTTTTAGTCAAGCTAGGAATATTGGAGGAGTGATTTTGCTTGTGATCAAAAAACTCATTAACTTCTTGCAAAATTACTGTTAGACGCTGAATAATATTCGCAGTACGATACTCAGAGAAAAACTGCTCTGACAAATTAATTGGTGTTGCTATCTTAACCAATTCAAGAATGCGTTGCACGTCGTACTCTAAGGAGTAGCCAGCAATTTTATGACAATTAAATCCAGGATCTAAGTAATCGGATAAGCCACCGTTGACGCTGGAGAAAACTTGACAGCCACAGGCCATTGCTTCCATTGGTTGCAAGCCGAATCCTTCGCTTACCCCTTGCTGCGCCCAATATTCTGCGGAGTCATAGAGATAGACTTTGGCACGGTTAAACAGTTTGTCTAGATCTGCGACGTAGGAATCAACCACACAAACATGACACTGTTGTTGCAAGGCCGGAATGAGTTCTTGTAGCAGATATTCTGAAGATTTTCGCACCTGAACCAACACATCAATATTGCGTTCGAGATTGAGATTTTGAAACTGATCAGAAATCTGGTTGGGTAGGTAATAAATTAACGAGTTCGGCGATCGCTGGCCCCAATAACCCATCGTATTACGACTCACGGTAATGATCGGAATCCCCGGCGGCAGGTTAAACGGATAACCAGAGCTGTGAGCATGATAAATCACATGATAGGGTTTGAGCCTGGTAGCCAATTTCCCGACATCAAAGCCCCAACTAATGACAAAAATAATGTTTTCTAAGTTCTTCTGCTGTAGCACATCGTCTAAAAACAGCGTGGTGTTTTCCCGCTGCCGATACGTGACGACTTCAGCAGAGCAAATTTGTTGAGCGAGATTGAGAGTCTTTAATTCTGCCCACAGCCCACCACAGGCAAATTTGCCGCCTGTCCCCGGAACTAAGAAGTAAAGCTTCCTCATCACCTCAACCCTCCTCTGCGCATTAGCGTGGGCTAGCTGCCGCACAATCGCCACAAAATCGCCCGTAGATTAGCCTACCTGATTTGCGGTTAAGCAAGTTGAGCAATCGCCTGAGGTCACTCGATTCTTTTCAACCTAACGGCGCTGAATTGGCCAGCCCGAATCAGGTAGGCTGTGACAATATGGCGATCGCGAAGGAAAGCAACAAAATGCCAAATCCTGAGAAAAATATCATCAAGCTCGAACCTGGAACTCTGTTGCTGATCGTATCTGCCCTGATTCTCTTACCCTTGCTGTTCGTGGGTTTTCTCTCACAATAACCTTTCAACCAGCGTTGATTCAGGCAAGTTTAGGTAGTAGGACTGTAGGGAAAACCTCCCTCTAGGCCCGTCGGAATGTGCCAAGATCAAAGCAGTGTTTATCGAGCCACTACCAATGTCTGTGTACAATTTACCCCTAGAAAACAGCATTGAAAGATTGCGGGAAGTTCGTGCTGCTCTACTACGCTTACACAAAGCTCTACTAGAGTTTGAACGGGTTAATTATGAGCAGTTCTTTGGCCGCATTCAGTCCAAGGGTGAGTACTTTCAGCTGGTTGTAAATCACGACTGGTTTAGCTGGCTCCGTCCCATTTCTCAATTTATTGTTCAGATTGATGAAGCCCTCAGTGCGAAGGAGCCAATTACAGTCGGTGCCGCTAATGAGCTGCTTAGTCAAGCTCGCCAAATGCTGCGACCTGCTCAGGATGGGAGGACCACGTTAGAAAAGCGGTACTATCGCGCTATCCAACAGGAGCCAGAGATTGCTTTGCTGCACGCAGACGTATCCCAACTGCTCGCAAGTGCATCTCGGCCCCAGTAGCGTTTTGAGCTTGCTAGCCTTCCAGTTCTGACAAATTTACCTCTACAGAAGAGCGTAGGCGATCCACCTCTAACTCAAAGGGCGATCGCCTACGCTGAACAATGAAATCTGTTGAGAAATCTTAGGTAACGAGAGTCACGGCTCCTGTATCTAGGTCGTATCGTCCCCCCACAATCTTTAGCTTGCGCTCTAACTCTAGCTGGGCTAACACACTAGAATTTTGCTTTAGCTGCTCAACTTGATACTGCACATTTGCAGTCACCGCTTGATCAATTTGCTGATTGACATCAGCCGATTTAGTTTTAATGCTGGCCAGCGCGGGCTTAATGGCTTTGACAAACGTACTGACGTGGCCCGGAAGCGCCCCTCCTTGAATTGCCGCTGTCACAGCACCGCAGCGTTCGTGCCCAACTACCATAATCAAGCGAGTTCCTAAGAGAGCCGCCGCATACTCTAGGCTGCCCAAGACCTCCGGGGTCACGACATTGCCAGCGACACGCACATCAAACAAATCACCGATACCTTGGTCAAAAATAATTTCTCCAGGTACCCGTGAGTCAGCACAAGTCAGTAAAGTGGCAAAGGGGTGCTGTACCGTTGCCACTGCCTGTAAATCTCTCGCTGCTTGGTGCGGGTACTGCCGTTTTTGCTGCATAAACCGCTGATTGCCATCCAGCAATCTTTGTAATGCCGCCTCTGAACTCACTGCCTCAGAATTTTCAGTCTCAGCGGTGGACTGATCGGCATAGGCAGGCTCAGCATATCTCAAGCTAGTAGCTGTCGCAGCGACCAAGCCAACTCCACCGACTCCAAATAGCTTTAATAGCTCTCGGCGACTCGTCCGTTGACTCATTTGTTTCATCGCGTCTCTCACCTTTCTTCACGAATGACTGATTCTTTTTAGCAATCAACTAGTAGGCGATCGCCCTGTTATTGCCCTGTTATAGAGAAGACACACACTTCATAGTGCGGATCTCCATCACATCGGAAATAAAGCAAGATCCCCCAAACTTATTCAGAATAGGTCGCACAATTTCCACAACAGATTTAAGGATGTCAGGCGAGCAAAAGGCAATGACATAAGCGTTGTCTAACATCGTCACGGCAGAGTCATCAAATACGCCGCCACGCACTCCCTTGCCTGCCACATTACGAATCACGGTGTAACTAGAAACCCCACCTCGTTCCAAGGCGCTGATGATTTTGCCTAACTCTACGGAGTCTGAAAAAATTTCAATTTTTTTTACCACATGCATGATCTTATCTCCATAGCAAATCGATCCCGTACAAATACAAAGGAATGCCGAAAATGATGTTAAAGGGGAATGTCACAGCTAAAGCCGTAGAGATATATAGACTCGGATTAGCTTCTGGAACCGTTAACCTCATGGCGGCTGGCACAGCGATATAAGAGGCACTAGCGCACAACACAGAAAATAGGAGGGCATTTCCTGGAGGCATCCCAATCAGCTTGGCAATCAGCAGCCCAATTCCAGCATTAAGTATTGGGATCAGTATGGCAAATGAGATCAGAAATGGACCAGTTTTCTCTAAATCTTTAATTCTTTTGGCGGCGACTAAACCCATATCTAGCAAGAAGAAGGTCAGGACGCCATAAAACATATCCTGTGTAAAGGGAGATAAGACTTTCCAGCCATGCTCCCCCGTCAAAAAGCCAATAATCAGGCTACCAACTAGCAAGAAAACTGAACCATTCAGAAATGCTTCTCGCAAAACTTCAGGCCAAGAAAAATCCCGCTCTGTCTGATCCTGAGTAAAGAGATTGACCAAGATCAATCCCACAATGATCGCTGGAGACTCCATCAGAGCCAGGGCAGCCACCATGTAGCCATCAAAGTCAATACTTAGTTGTTGTAGGAATGAGCTAGCGGTAATAAAGGTGACGGCACTAATCGAGCCGTAAGTTGCCGCGATCGCGGCAGCATTATAAGCGTCAAGCTTAATCTTCAGAATAAAGAACGTGTAGATCGGGACTAAGCACGCCATCACAATTGCTACCAGCATCGTCAGGAACACCTCCTGATTCAGGCCGCTTTTAGCAAGTTCTACCCCTCCCTTAAAGCCGATTGCAAACAGCAAGTACAGTGAAAACAGTTTGGGGATCGGTGGCGGAATCTCCAAGTCTGACTTCACAAAAACCGCTGTCATTCCCAAGAAGAAAAACAGCACTGGTGGATTCAAGATGTTAGACATAATCAGGCTTACGTCCATATCCACCCCTCCACATTGCTTAAACAGCAATCTAATACAGCTTGCTTCATGCTAGGTCGTGAAATATTCAGTACTCAGTCATCATAGTCTTGTAGAAATACTGGATGGCAAGGCAGAAAAGTTACATTTCTATGTAATTTACTGTCATTTCTGCATGTACTTCTGGATGAAACCTTGAAACTTGCTAGCCAAAGGTTTAAGCCTGTCTACGGTTTTTTCTCTTATCCTTACAACCTGTTCTTATAACCTATTGCGGATTGCTATATCTGGCTGAGTTGCGAGAACTATAAGGTGGGCTAAATAATGCCCACCTCAGTTTTTAGACTGCATGTGCCAAGTTTAATCTAGGCATCTCGCGTTAATGTATGTACGCGATCGCCTTACCTATATCTTGGCTGGATTGATTATGCCTTGAACTTCTCGGTAATGCGCTTCATAGCTTCTTCTACGTTTTCACGGCTGTTAAAGGCGGAAATGCGGAAGTAGCCCTCACCCGCAGCTCCAAAGCCCGAACCAGGAGTGCCGACGACATTGCAGGTCTGTAGCAATTTATCAAAGAAGTCCCAGCTAGAGAGATTGTTGGGCGTCTGCACCCAGACATAAGGTGCGTTCACACCACCGTATACCGCTAATCCTGCGGCAGTGAGTTGCTCGCGAACGATTTTGGCGTTTTCTAAGTAGAAGCTCACGAGCGCTTTAGTTTGCGCTTGGCCTGCTTCTGAGTAAACCGCTTCAGCCCCTCGCTGCACAATGTAGGATACACCATTAAACTTAGTGGATTGGCGGCGGTTCCACAGCTTCCACAGTTCTACATCCGAGCCATCGGCGGCTTTAGCCTTGAGGTTTTTGGGCACCACAGTCAAGGCACAACGAGTTCCGGTAAAGCCAGCATTCTTCGAGAAGGAGCGGAATTCGATCGCGCAATCCTTGGCTCCAGGGATCTCGTAGATGGAGTGAGGAATGGTTGGATCGGTGATAAAGGCTTCGTAAGCAGCATCAAAGAAGATGATCGAGCCGTGGGCTTTGGCGTAGTCTACCCAAGCTTGGAGGTGTTCTCTGCTAGCGGTTGCGCCTGTGGGGTTGTTGGGGAAGCACAGGTAAATTAAGTCTACCTTCTGAGTAGGAATCTCCGCGGTGAAGTTATTCTCTGCGGTGACAGGGAGGTACACCAAGCCCTCAAACTCACCTCTGTCATTGGCTGCGCCCGTGTGGCCTGCCATGACATTGGTATCGACATAAACCGGATAGACTGGATCCGTTACCGCAATCGTGTTGTTGTCGCCAAAAATATCTAGGATGTTACCTGTGTCGCACTTCGAGCCATCCGAGATAAAAATTTCATCGGCGCTGATGTCACAACCGCGAGCTTGGAAGTCGAACTGAGCAATTTTCTCCCGCAACCAAGCGTAGCCTTGCTCTGGACCGTAGCCTCGGAACGAACCGCGATCGCCCATGTCTTCCACCGCTTGAATCATCGCGGCGCGACAAGCTTCAGGTAAGGGTTCGGTGACATCCCCAATTCCCAGTCGAATAATTTTTGCTGCTGGGTTGGCCTCAGCAAAGGCATTGACTCGGCGAGCGATCTCAGGGAACAGGTATCCTGCTTTGAGCTTGAGGTAGTTATCGTTAATCGTTGCCATGATGGATTGATACAAGTGCCGTAAACCAGCTTACTGCCAACTGTTGCGTTAGGAGCTGTTGTCGTCCGTTCTCAGCTCCTAACGCCTGCGGCAATCGATCAGGTACCAGATCAATCTTGGACTCTAGCTGTTCTTCCAACGACGCTTCATGATGGATAGGCTACCTAAAGCACCTAAGGCCACTAAACCTACGGCTGGGCTTGTTTCAGGTACATCTACCTGGTCCACAAGTAACCCAGAAACGAAGTCGCCATCTCCCACATCAACGACTCCAATTCCGAGGGTATAAGTGTCTGATTGGTCAAAGGTGTAGGAGAACTCCTGAAAGCCAGTTTCCCCAAAGAACAAGCTATGGTCAGCAAATTGAAAAGAGCTATTCAGGGTATCGGCTAAGGGGAGCAACACAGTATTTAAGTCAGATCGGCGCTGTAGAGATACGAAGGCAAAATCATTGAAATCTTCAAAAGAGCTGTTATCAACTGCCTGAGTAAACTCCTCAGTCAGGAAATTCCAGGCAAAGGTGAGCGATTGGCCTGCGTTAGCCTTAAAAGTTTGCTTAATTGCTGAGCCTTCAATAATTTCTCCGGTTGCCAGACTAGACAAAGTATTGTCGGACAAAAAAGATGAGGGTAAATTCAAAAACTCTTCTAAGTTTTCAAAGCCTGTGACAAAAGATGCGATCGCGGCATCACCCCCGATAATCTCGTTTCCTTGGGTATCAAAACCAAGTAACTCTTGATAAGCAGTAGACAAGAAAGCTTGAGATTTCCCTTCTACCGGACCACTGCCAAATTGCTCCGTCTCAATCGTTGTTTCACCAATGGTTTCCCAACCCTTAAAACCCTCTTCAAAACTACCGTTAACCACATCTGCTTTCCCGGCTGTAGGAAAAGCCAGGCTGGTTAGAAGAACGAGCGCCGTAAAACCGAAAGTATTTTTGATCATGGGTTTTTGAATAAAATGATGCCAGCAATTTTACTTACCTCTCCTCAATAAAGGATGAATGGGTTAAAAGCTGATTAATCTTGAATTAATGCCAAGTCAAGTTTTGCCTTTATTATCAAACACCACACTTTTGGAATAGTTACAGCAAAAGTTAGTCTATCTAAAGAAATGGATATGGGTTCTTGCCGGAAGTGTATGCTGAAGGGCGATCGCATATTAAGAAGTTATTAATAGAAATTCAAGTCCTCATTAACCCGAAGATTAACTGACCTTAATTTCTTCAAGATATGGTTTTTGAGGGGCAAATAAATGTATCAATTACAAGCACCCAATTCGTAAAAAATACGGATTGAGTTAATCAATGAGGGCCAGTCAATAAACCACTCAACCTTGGTTTTTGTCTGTTACAGCTCAGCTTGGATGCGAAGAATGCTTTGAGCCCAAAAGTTCCTAGTGATCCTTAAAGAGAGAGTTTCATGTCCAAGTTCACCCGCAGACAACTGCTAATTTTCTTCGGGAGCAGTGCTGGTGCTGCCGTGCTGGCTCCTACCCTCGGCAATAAACTATTTGGCACTGACACTAGTGCTGCTGAAGCAGCTCAACCTCTGAAACTAACCCCGCTACGCTTACCGCATCCTTTGCCTATCTACCAAGAGCAGCCCAGCTACCTACCGACAGGAATCAATCAAGGTCAGGTTTTAAATCCAACGACTGACACCAGGCTTACTAGCTACACCGTGTTAGACGATGTGGTAGTGCCGCCAGAGTATGAGCGCTACATCATTGTGAGTTGGGGCGATCGCGTCTTCCCCAATCCAGAAGACTATTTTGGCTACAACAACGACTACACCGCCTTCATCCCTACCAACCGAAGTTTGAGTGATGGCTATCTCTGGGTTAACCACGAGTATATTTCCTTCCCCTTCTCTGGGTTGGCTCCAGAAGCCCCCACAGATGTTCAGGGAACGCCTAGCTCTTATCCGTTAGTTGTGGGCCAAGATTTGCCTAACACCAAAAACCTGCAACTATTCGGTGAGTTTCTGTATAACATCGGCGGCTCTGTGGTCCGGATTTCTCGTCAAAGCCGTAGCGATCGCTTTAGTGTCGTCAAAGGAGATGCCAACAACCGCCGCCTGCATGGTTTGTCTGGGTTAGGAATCAACAGCCAGCGATCGGACGCATACAAAGGGATCACAGCCTGGGGCACTCAGAGCTACCAGCAAGGCGATCAGAACTACCTACTCGGTACGGGACCTGCTGCCACTCAGGTCTTCAACCTCAGTACAGATGGGTTAGGAACTAAGATTATTGGTACAGGCTTCAACTGCTCCGGTGGCACTACACCTTGGGGCACGGTGCTTTCGGCTGAGGAAAACTTCCAAGGAGCGGCAGCTTTCTTTGTCGGGGTCACAGAAGCGGTACAACCCAATGGTACTCAAGCCAGCTACACTCCAGGCACCACGGGCGAGGCCTTTGGCTTAGTGGGTGAGAAATATGGCTGGATGGTAGAAGTAGATCCAGCAAATCCTGATTTCCGTCCCCGCAAGCACACGGCGCTGGGTCGCTTCCGCCACGAAAACATTGCGATGCGAGTGGAAGCGGGCAAGCAATTAGTGGGTTACATGGGCGACGATCGCCGAGGTGGACATACTTATAAGTTTGTCAGCAGTGGCCGAGTCACATCTCCTAACGACAAAAATAACAGTCGCCTGTTTGAAGATGGCATTTTGTATGTGGCCCGCTACAACGCGAATGGCACTGGAGAATGGATTCCGCTGCTGCTGAATGCCCCAACCAACCCCATTTCTCCCACTGTGCTCGCCTCGGTTGAGATTGCGGCTTTGGGCACTGCTACCAGAAATGGTCGTTTACCGCTGCCTAAGCGCGTTGGTATTGCAGGCCAAACCAGCAGTGGAGGTTCGCTCAACATTGAAACAACCAATGAAGCGACATTCTTGCCTGACTACCGGAACAAGAAGTTATCAGACTTCTACACCAGTCAAGGAGCGGTTTTGGTGGATGCCTTCTTAGCCGCCAACTTGATCGGAGCGACTCCCACAGCCCGCCCCGAAGACATCGAAGTTCACCCCCGCACCAAAGAAGTCTTCATCGCTTATACCGACGGGGCTCCAGGTGGGGATGGCTATCCGGATTCCCGTATCTTTGTCGTCTCCAAATACAGCCCTGACGTTAGAGACGACCAACCTTCCGGCGAACTGTTCAAGATTATAGAGAATAGCGCTGATGGTACGGGCACCTCTTTCCGCTGGGAGCGCTTAGCCAAGGGAGGGGAAGCAGGCACCGAGAACGGCGATGGCTTTGCCAATGTGGATAACCTGGCCTTTGACAGTCAAGGAAATGTCTGGGGTGTCACCGACATGTCTACAGCCGCTCACAATGGTTTTGATGTAGGGGCAGCCGCGAATCCACTTCTGATTGAGCATAGCGTGGTGGGGGCAACCGCACCGAGCCAAACCGACTCCAACAAAAATGTCCAGACTTCTAATTTGATTGGTGTGTTTGGCAACAACTGGCTCTTCTTCATCCCCATGAGCGGCCCAGATGCTGGAACAGTGGTGCCCTTCGCCTACGGTCCTTTCCGCTGTGAAATGACAGGACCAACTTTTGTGGGAGATACCTTAATTCTTTCGGTACAGCATCCCGGTGAAGATTGTCCGTTCAGCCCTCAAGTACCTCTGAGCCGGGATATTGAGATGCTGAATTTGGATGGTACTCTGTTCACTCAACGGCGATCGCTGTTGCGGGGTAGCAACTGGCCCAGCAATATCCAGGGAAATCCCGAAGGCCCACCCAAGCCCGCAGTGATCGGCATCAGACGGAAGCAGTCAAATGGCCGCTTTGTTTAAACAACATCATGGCTAGTCTCTGTTTTCTGTGTTTTCTGTAGAGTACCAAGAAACCTTGAAGCTGTAGGTAGAATGCTGGCAAGCGATTGAACGTTTACCAGCATTTTCTTTTAGACTCCTCCAGAAACCTCTATCCATAACCACAGCAATCTACTTTTCTGACAACGTTGCTTGGGCGCTGGGTAGAACATTCACAGGTACACGAGATGCCACTTCAGATAAATCTCGCACCTGAGACTTCACAGCGTGCTCGATAATCTCAACCGCTCTGTGCACGCCTCCTGAGTCACGGATAGACTGTTGAACTCTAGCAGCATTCTGGGCATAGGACTCTTTGGTGAGAACCCGTTGGATGGCTTTTCTTAGACGTTTTACCCTCAAACGCTTCAACGGCAATACTTCTCCAACTCCTGTTTCGCGGATTCTCGCTCCTGTTCCGGGTTGCTCGAAAGTGATGGGAATCGCCACTAAAGGCACACCATGAGTGAGAGAATCAAGAACTGTGTTCAAACCACCATGAGTAATCGTTAAGCTAGCTCTGGCTAACACTTCCACCTGTGGCACATATTCCATCGCCAAAGGAGAACCAGGGAAACTCTGGATATCTGCTGCGCTGATGCCGCCGCCATGGGCAATTAAGAGTTGCACATCTAAGTCTTCGCAAGCCGCCGCGATCGCCCGAAACAGGGCAGCTTTAGTGTTCTGAATGCTTCCTAATGAGGCATAAATTAGTGGCTGTCCCGTCAACTGCTCAAACGGAAAATCAACGCCACAGGGAGACGGATTGCGAAAAGGGCCAGTGTAGTGGAAGTCTATGGGTAAATTGGGGCAAGGAAAATCAAAGGCCGCAGGCTGTTGGCTAACATGAGCCACGCGAGTTGAGGTGGAATATAAGCCCTGATAAGGTGGCAAATTCCACTGCTGTCGGTAGTGGTTGATGGTATCGAGAATTGGTTGGCAGTTGCGGTCTAGCATATAGTAGGCGACCTGATTACGGAGCTTTGCCCACAAAGCTTTTCGGTAGCGCCAAGGTGTAAAAAAAGGAGGTACATCTGCTCGTCGATGAATTGCTTGACCACAGGAAACAGTCACAAAGGGAAGATGCAAGCCTTCTGCTACTGTTTCTCCGGCTGGCTCTAACTGGTCAATTAGTAAAGCCTCAATACCTAATTCAGCGATCGCCCCTGGCGCATCTCGACAAATAATCTCCGTCACCTGTTGGCAAAAATCCACAGAGTAGTTAAGCGCCTCCATTTCACTCAACTGACCCAACTGCTGAAACGTTTTGGCTAACGATCCAGGTTGATAAGTAGATTCTCCAAGCGGATAAAACTCTAGCCCTTCGGAGCGAACTTTGAGAGCAACATCCGGGATTTGCAGCAATGTCACTCGATGCCCCCGGCTTTGTAGCTCTCGACCTAGGGCTGCTTGGGGATTCAGGTGCCCCGGATAGGGCGGGCAAATAATACCAAAGTGAGTCATAGCAGGGATGCAGGCGGATTAGAAGGAGGTTACAAGATAAAGCTTTAATCTAGGGATAGATGGAGGCAGATCTTATGCAGACTGAAATTGATTGATGGAAGCGATCGCTTCCCAGCTTAACTTGCCAGTGACCACCTCCAGTTGCTGAATTTGCACAGACATACCTTGATGCTTAAACTCAGGCAAACTGAGGAGGTCACTAATTTGAGCCACTAAAGCCGTCGTGAGTTCAGCCAAAGAGCCTGGATGATCCACAGGTGAGAGATTTTGCAGCACAATCCCTTGCCCATCGTTGCCAATCTCGGGTGTCGCTGTAAAAGACATAGACGGCAGTGATGGATCTGGTGTATTCAAGCCCACGTTAAAGGCTAGATGGCCATCACTCAGCAAATAACATTTCACTTGCTGAATTGAGTGATCTCCCGCCTGAGTTTTAGTCAGCTGGGGCAGCGATGGTAACTTCTTTCGCACCGAGGCAGAATTCAGAGCTTGGGTGAGACTAGCTTCGTTAACGACTACGCGAATCGTGCCATCAGCCGGATGCATCAGCTTAATTTTGCCGAACATTGCACTGAAAGGCTTAACTGCTACTCGATTGATCTGGAGGTAAAATTCCTCCAGACGTAAGCTAGACTGCATCAATAAACCCTGGATCTTAATGGCGATCGAATCAACTTGCCCTTGAGCCAGTTTGCTCACATCTGTTTTGATCTGGACATCCACTTCTTCGGCATCCTTAATCATGCTAGCGATCGCCATAGTCGCCATCTTATTGAGGGTTTGTTCGCCAAACTTAGCTGAATCTGATGTCACGATTACTGAGCCTCGTGTGCGATTAGCTTAGGAACACCCAAAGCATAACTCAAGCATTTGCTGCTGCGTAGATGCCCCAATCTTGAATACTCTTCTGACTTAGAACATCTGCTGCCTGCTGAATCTCGGCATCACTCCCTTCGATTAGCACCACATAATCACCTCGCAACAAGCGATCGCTGTAGATCTCAGCTTGCTCTTTAGCAATTCCTGACGCAGCCATCGCTTGCACGACGCTATTTGCTGAAGCGGCATTAATCCCAGCACCTGCGACGCTAGCCACTAGAGAAGCCGCTAAGGTACCTGCAGCCAATACAGCACCGACTCCAGGTATGCTGAGGCTGGTCAGACCCAATAACACTGTAGCGGCAGCACCCCCATAGGCCAAGTTAGAAGCAGTGGCGTTTCCCGCTCCGACTTCTTGATCGCCAACCTGACTTTGCATATGAGCGCCACTCACGTCTTGGCTTTCGTCTGCGTTCTTAGCAATCACAGACACTTGATTCATCGGAAAACCAGTAGCTTGCAACTCATGGAGCGCAGTTTCGACCGCTGAACGAGTAGAAAAAGCTCCTAGGGCACGTTTTTGTTGATTATCAGTCATACTTTCTTCCATCACTTTCTTTATCTGCAAAGTTGGCTACAGCGCAACGCTTGCAGAATTGTTAATAGCCCCTACATTGTTATGATTCCGCTGAGGCAACTCATCAATCCAGAGATGTAGCCTACGCTGCAAAGACAAATTTTCCAGAGAATTTATTGCCTCAAATCGTCCTAATTCCTTCTTTCGATGAAGCATAGAAAATCTCTCCCACAAACTTATTGTCGGGGGAGAGCGGAAGGAGAGAAAAGTTAAAAAGAAGAGTTGATTAAGTCAACTGAAATAAAATCAAAAGCTTTATGCTGAAAACTCTACAAGATAGCGATCGCACCTATTATCTATCTCGTATTTATTTCACGCTTATCCCAATACCTATGCTTTAGGTGCAGAAGTGATCTGCTCTTGAACTTTGAGGGGCTTAATGAAACCAAAATAAGCAGCGGCCAATCCAGTCAGGGCATTGAACCAAACGTTGTTACCAAAGATAGGCATGAGGCCAAAAGTGGTATTAGTCGCTGGCAGTAAGCCCATGATGGCAATCAGGATATAAGCGATCGCAAACCCTTGGTTAAACACCAATGATCCAGAGAAACTGGTGGCAGCAGCTAAACCTAAAACACCGACCGCAATATGAACCGCGTTATGCAAGAAGTTAGTAGGAAACAGACCGAAGACGTTGCCATACCCATCTGGGAAAGACAAGTCGGGAACATAGAGCGGTGCATCTCCCGCCACCGCAGGCATAGCAATCAAGCCAGGGATAAATCCAGCAATGCCAACGGCTAAAAAGACTACACCAAGAATCATGGCAAAAAGTCGTTCGGCACCGTCAAGGCGCTGAAGCAAGTTAGAGGCGTTCGTTTGCATAGTGAAACCTTTGTTAGCAGCTACTGCTATGCAGCGTACTGGCGATCGCTAGCCCTAACTTCCACTACAGGCAGAGACAAGATTCTATCTGGAGAATTGTTCACTCGTAAAACCTGGTTGTAATGCTGAATACGCCAAGCCTGGTTTTACCAAGCTTTTACCAAGGCAAGCGGCTACCATCCCAGGAGAAAAACTCGCCGCTGTCTTTAGGCTCTAGATTTTCAATCACAGCCAACAACTGAGCAACAGTTCGCTCTGCTGAAAACAGTTTTTCGGGCGACACATTCCGCTGAAATGGTTTGGAAAGACGAGTATCAGTGGTGCCAGGATGTAGCGTTACTACAATCGTGTTGGGGCTTTTGCGCTTATATTCGATCGCGACAGTCCGCATCAACATATTCAACGCCGCTTTAGAAGCCCGATAGCCATACCAGCCGCCCAACTGGTTATCCCCAATGCTGCCAATTTTGGCGGAGATCGTGGCAAAGACATTTCTCTCGCTATGAGCGAACAAAGGCGATAGATGCTTAGCCAGGAGCACCGCTCCAATACTATTGACCTGGAAGTAGCGCATTAAATGATCGGGATTAATTTGGCGCAAGCTCTTTTCTGGCTGCAAATCTCCCTCATGCAAAATGCCAACACAGTTGATCACCAAATGTAGTTTGTCTACTTGGCCTCTAATGCGATCGCTGCATTCGGCAATTTGAACTTCATCTGTAATGTCTAGCGGGAGACAAACTAACCGCTCAGGCTGCTCGCGTTCTAGCGCCAATAGTTCACTTGCAGATTCGGGTTGACGACAAGTGGCATAGATTTTGGTAACGCGATCGTCCTGCAACAACTTCTGCACAAACCCTAAACCAATGCCTCCATTTGCACCCACAATCAAGGCGTTGGCATTTTGTATCTCAGCAAAAACAGACATAAGACCAGCAACTCAACCGTTAGCAGCCTACCATTAGCAGAGCGATCGCCACACCACTTGTTCATACTCAATCTGGAGGATAAATCTTAGTAGTTTTCACCTGTTAAGGTTTAACAAACTGCTTAACTGTGGCTGTTAGTTTTTTCAATTGGACAACCGTTTCATCAAGCCTTGTTTCTAAAACAGCAATCTCTCGCCTTTGCAGAGATACAACTTCTTCTAGCTGAGCAACCCGCTGTTCTAGGAGCTTATCTCTATTGTCTACACCCTTGTTGAAGGCTGCTACAACATGCTGCCAACCACGCTGTTTGACTGAAATCCCACGAACGTCTTTAAGATGTTTATTTGCTGCTTGATAACTGCCGAAGTGAGATTTAAGTAATTCTATTGTCCAGTGAGTTGAATTTTCGAGTTGATGTGCATCTAGGGGAGTAAAAGTGGATGGCAAAGCCTGTTGAGGTTCTGATAATACTTGGTTTGTCTGTACACTAGTTGTCTCTAATTCCGCTTTAGCATAAGCGTAACCAGTCCGAAGTCCTGCTTCCGCCACAGTCAAGGTATTGTCTGCTAATTCTTGACCTAGCTCTTGCATTTTATGAATGCCACGCTTGATCTCACTCAGTTGCTTAGTCGTGGCCTTAAGGGAATTCGTTAATTTACCCATTTTGGATTTCTAATCCTCCCTTAATGCACGATTAATATTAGCAGGCGTTTCTTTGGTCCAATCTTCCATAGGTTCTGGACTTGCCTTTTTAACCGTTAAAGTTTTGATATCCGTATTGAGAAGTCGTTGGGCCGCAGTTAGCAAGCGATTCAAGCGTTGCCAAAAGGAAAAAACTCCATTATCTTCTTTTACTTCTTCATATATGGATTCAAAGTCTTCTAGTAATTTAGTCGTTGCGCTCATTTGTAGCGTGAGATCATCGACTTGTTCAGTTAGCTCATCACCCCAGCTTTCTAGTTGCTTACGAACATCCAAGCTATGAGTTAAAGCTTGCTGAAGTTGTTGTTTTTCCTTCTGAACTTTTTCTAAAGTAACACTCAGTTGTTTGAGTGATTGGTTGATTGTTGTAAGGCTATTTTTTGCCTCGGTTTGACGGCGTACTAGCTGCCCCCGGCTTGCAACTAAACTTTTATAAGAGTTGCGGATGTCTTGGTAGGCTGTTTCTATCTGTTCACGGTTAAGTTGAGCTGTATGAAGCGGAAACTCACTAACACTTCTGTACTCCTTGTAATTTGCCATTTTTTCCCTAAGCTCACGCGACCTCAGCTCTAAGGTGGCACATTGCTATAAGCTCCGCAACCGGGTGGTCTTCGTACAATCTAAACAAATAAATTGATAGGACTGAGATAAATAAATGATAAAGAAGGTTGTAATTGTTGGAGCTGGGCCGAGCGGGATTCTGTTGGCTCATTATCTGTTGCGACGGCAGGAAGCTTATCAGATTGAAATTTACGATCGCCGTCCTGACCCCCGCAGCGTCTCCTTTGAAAAAGCTCGCACCTACCCCCTGACCCTCAATGCCAGAGGCCTCCATGCTTTAAGGCAGGTTCCAGGGTTGGAAGATAGCGTCAAAGCTCAAGGGACCGCAATTTGGGGAACAGTGGTGCATGGTAGAAAAGGGAAAATGCGAACGTTATCTCGCCAGAAGCCACTCTTTGCCCTCGATCGCACCCAATTAGTCATCACTTTATTAGAAAAGCTCACCGAAACAGACCAGAGCGATCGCCTCACTCTCCACTTCAACTGTAAATGTATTGCCGCAGATTTTGAGCGGCAGAGCATTACCTTTGAAAGCATTACTGAAAACAGCGTGGCAGAGGAGTTGAGGGCTGATTATGACCTACTGATTGGGGCTGATGGAGCGCACTCTGTAATCAGAAATCACTTTTTGCCCACAGAGGAATTTACGCTTGAGGCCCAGTATGTGCCTACCGACTACAAAACTCTTTTTTCATTACGACGAAATGAGCCAGCAGGACTAGATCTCAAACCAGAACATATCCATAGTTGGCGATTGGAGGATGGCACCACAGTTCTAGCGGT
The DNA here is from genome assembly GCF_014696035.1 of Trichocoleus sp. FACHB-262. Classification (NCBI taxonomy): domain Bacteria; kingdom Bacillati; phylum Cyanobacteriota; class Cyanophyceae; order Leptolyngbyales; family Trichocoleusaceae; genus Trichocoleus; species Trichocoleus sp. FACHB-262. The sequence continues at coordinate 164,448 of NZ_JACJPK010000034.1, forward strand.
TCCTACCAGTGAGGCGATCGCCAGTGGCGTCATTACTTTTTCTCGCAACAACAATTCGTTTGTGAAGCTGAACACTACTACTCAAGTTTTAGAGTTTTTCCATCAGAATTTCCCTGATTTAAGCCCACTCATTACTGATGCCGAAGCGGAAGCATTGCTCAATCGTCCTGTTTCCCAAGTGCTCACCATCCGTTGCAGTCATTATCACTATGGCAACAGCGTGTTACTGATTGGCGATGCCGCTCACGCCGTTTCCCCCTCCTTGGGTCAGGGAGGCAATGCTGCTTTCGAGGATGTAGAAGTATTGGATCGTCTATTAGATGAATATTCTGACGACTTAAACTTAGTGTTACCAGAGTTTAGTACGCGACGCCAACCCGATGCTCATGCTTTGGTAGAACTGTCTGATAGTCCATTTCCGCTATCTAAATCCTTATTTCTGGAACTCATAGTGAGACAGAAATTGGGCAAGGTGCTGCATCAACTATCGCCGCAGCATTTTCCAGCTTCCCTGTTTGAGCTGTTGTCTGACACTACGGTTCCCTATGCGGAGATCTTGTCGTCCTACCGTCGCTGGATAGCTAAAGTGAAACGATCCAATCAGAAGTTTTTAGCGCAGCAAAGTCAATAGATTTCTGATGCTGAAAACAACTAGAAGAAGCGATCGCACGATCTCTATCAATCAGGCGATCGCTTGTAGCTTCAGCAAAAAACACTGCTAGGAAGAATAGGAAAAATTGCAACTACTGCTCCGTCAACTGATACTGCACCTTAAACCGTTGCTCACGATCGCTACCAACGTCATCCAAGAACATCGTTGAGTTTTTTTCTGAGGGACGCGATCGCTCTACAATCACCACTGTTCGATCTTGCACTTTGAAACCTGGCGCAGAGGGACGTACAGAATTGGAATTGCCACGCAACTCCAGATTCACTTGAGACTTAGGCGCTTTAAAGTCATTTAGGCTGCGAGTTTGTACGCCTTGAAGAGATTGACTGGACAATGTCACACTACCGGGCAGTACCGCTGGTGAGTTAGCGGTTTGAGCCTGACCTGCAACCGCCCCAACCAGCACTCCAAGCCCTGCGCCAAAAAAAGCAAGCATGGTAGAACGCATGTAGTTTCCCTCAAGATTTAGTGTTTAAGTAGTGTTTAAGTATTGTTATCAGTCATATGGTTTTTACGTACTTTCCTTATAAACGAAAGCGAATTCATTGCAACCTATTCCTCTAGATAGAGGTTGGCGTGAAATAGAGAAAGTTTTAAGCAAAGTCGAAATATTCTGCCCTAAGTATGATGAGCCCCTGACAAAACAGGTAATTTTGGATGCCGTCCGTTTTACGAACTTTTTACGCTTGTTTGGCCTTATTCCTCAGTAGCGTCACCTTGTTTCTGAGCGCTTGGATTGTCGTACCTGCGCCAACCCTAGCTCTGCTACCTTTAGGAGTAGCGACGCCAGAGCTGAGCCCTTGGTTGATCGGGTTTAATGCGATCGCTTGCCTGCTGGCATCTCTAGGGATGCGCCGGAGTTGGCTCCAACGCTTAGCTGTGTTGCTGGGCTTGATGGGGTTGGGGCTGAGTATGCTACCCCTATTGCAGCTACCCCTTGCATCGCAACGGAACAATGATGAGCTGCAAGTAAATTTTGGGGCGAGCTATGAGCAGGTGAGCCAGCAATTAGATCAACAGGCCGCCCAAAGTACCAAGGAAGATCTAGAGAGACCGCGATCGCAACCTTTTGTTTTGCAGCAGGTTTTTACTGGAATTCCAGCTAGTCCGGTGCGCTATGCCCCCAACATCCCTTTCGCCAAACCGGACGGCGTACAGCTCAGCATGGATGTTTACCGACCGCCCCAGGTAGGTCGCTATCCAGCCTTAGTGGTAATTTACGGTGGGGCTTGGCGAGGAGGAAGCCCATTAGCAAATGCTGTTTTCAGCCGTTACATGGCTGCCAGAGGTTACACCGTATTCGCGATCGACTACCGCCATGCACCTCAGCATCAGTTCCCAGCGCAACTAGAGGATGTCCGCACCGCTTTAGCTTTTGTGCGCGAACATGCCACTGAATATGAAGCAGATGGTGATCGCATAGCCTTGCTGGGTCGCTCTGCGGGTGGGCACTTGGCGATGCTAGCAGCCTATCAACCCGACGCTCTGCCGATTCGAGCGGTGGTCAGCTACTACGGCCCTTTCAACTTGACGGCAGGTTACACCGATCCGCCTGAACCTGACCCGATCGATGTCCGGGCAGTTTTAAGAGCTTTCTTGGGCGGCACCCCAACTGAGAAACCAGCCCTGTATCGACAGGCTTCCCCCGCAACTTATGTCACTCGACCTTTGCCTCCCACATTACTCGTCCATGGTCGGCGCGATCATCTGGTGGAAGTCAAATTTGCCCAGCGCATGTATCAACGATTGCGGTCTGTAGGGAGCCCCGTTGCCCTGCTAGAGCTTCCTTGGGCCGAGCACAGCTTTGATGAAGTCTTTCAAGGGCTGGGGAGCCAGGTAACTCTCTATTATGTCGAGCGGTTTTTGGCTTGGGCCTTGCGCTAGCTTCAGCGATTCGAGCTAGCGATTGACTGTACTCATATCCGGATAGCGATCGCCCACTGCGAATCCTTTTGGGGCCACCTCATCAATCCGGGCCAACTCCTCTGGTGTTAACGTGACATCTACCGCAGCCACATTTTCCTCCAAATACTGCCGCCGCTTGGTTCCAGGGATCGGCACAATATCCTGACCTTGAGCCAGTAACCAAGCCAAAGCCAACTGACAGGGAGTTACTTGTTTCTCCGCCGCAATCTGCTGCACTCGCTCCACCAGTTGCAGGTTTTTATTAAAGTTTTCTCCTTGGAGGCGGGGCGAATACCGTCGATAGTCATCTGGGGCTAAGTCATCTAGACTCTTGATCTGTCCTGACAGAAAGCCGCGACCGAGCGGGCTGTAGGCCACAAAACCAATTCCTAACTCTCGCACTGTTGGTAGAATCTCGTCTTCTGGGTCACGGCTCCAGAGCGAATACTCCGTCTGCAAAGCACTGATGGGATGCACCGCTTGCGCCCGCCGAATTGTGACAGGAGCCGCCTCTGACATGCCTAAATAGCGCACCTTTCCCTGCTGCACCAACTCCGCCATCGCCCCAATCGTTTCTTCAATGGGCACAGTCGGGTCTACCCGATGCTGGTAGTAGAGATCGATATAATCAACGCCGAGCCTTTGCAGAGAGGCATCACAACACTGCCGCACATACTCTGGCTTGCCATTCACACCGAGAAATTTTCCATCCTGACTGCGTTCATTACCAAACTTGGTTGCCAAAATTACCTGATCTCGATGGTCCGCGATCGCTCGTCCCACCAACTCCTCGTTGGTAAACGGCCCGTACATATCCGCTGTATCTAAAAACGTCACCCCCAATTCCAAAGCCCGGTGAATCGTCGCGATCGACTCTGCCTCATCCCCCGCGCCATAGAACTCAGACATGCCCATACAGCCCAAGCCGATCGCAGAAACCGTCAAACCTTGACTACCCAGTTGTCGAGTTTGCATTCGTGATCTCCCATATCAACAACTGCCAACCATTGCAACACCTGAGCAGAGAACAGCACCCTTCTTTAGACTGAAATGTTCTAAATTTCTCAAAATCACCCCTCCCAAACCCTCCCCGATGCGGAAAGGGCTTTAAAGACGGTGGCTAAAGGCAAACTTTTGGAGGGGATCTGGGGGACGCAACCGTCCCTCAACGGGGGTTTGGGGGCGAGTGCCCCCAAGGGCTTGGTTCCTCAAGTAGTTAAACTGCTTGTTTCTCGTGCAACTGAGGCTTCAACTCACTCGGAGCAAACGCCCCAAACTCAGTCACGATCGCCGTAATCAACTCCGCAGGTGTCACATCAAATGCGGGATTGTAGAACTCCACACCTGGCGAACAAATGCGAGTGTCACCCACCTGATAAATCTCTACCGGATCGCGTTCCTCAATAGGAATCCCACTACCATCCGATAAAGAAAAATCAATGGTGGACAGGGGAGCAGCTACAAAGAACGGAATATTGTGGGCTTTCGCTGCGATCGCCACACTATAAGTCCCAATCTTATTTGCCGCATCTCCATTGGCTGCAATGCGATCGGCCCCAACTACAACGGCGTGAATGAGACCCTGCTTCATGCAGTGCGCCGCCATCCCATCCGAAATCAGCGTCACCGGAATGCCCTCTTGCACACATTCCCAAGCGGTTAGCTTGGCACCTTGCAACCGAGGCCGAGTTTCATCCGCGTAGACTCGCTCTAGTCGTCCATCTCGCCAAGCCGAGCGCACTACACCCAACGCGGTGCCATATCCTGCCGTTGCCAAAGCCCCCGCATTGCAGTGGGTCAAAATCCGCAGCTTTTCTGGGCTGGTGGGTAGTGCCTTTACTCCATGATCGCCGATCGCCTGACAGGTTTGGATATCATCTGCATTGATTTGCTTCGCTGTTTCTAGCAGCGTTTCCTTCAAATATTCCACAGGCCCAATCGTCTGCCGTGCTGTCTTCAGCATCCGCGCGATCGCCCAGAACAAGTTCACCGCAGTCGGGCGAGTTTCTCGCAACTCCTGAGCCACTGTTTCTAGTTGAGCCAAAAATTGATCGCGATCGCTCGTCTGAATCGCTCGTGCCCCCAAGTACACACCGTAGGCCGCTGCCACCCCGATCGCCGGAGCCCCCCGCACAATCATGGTCTTAATCGCCCGAGCCATGTCTTCATAGCGGCTAATTTCCACAACGATATATTCGTTGGGCAAACGGGTTTGGTCAATTAGCAAGACTCGGTCTTCTTGCCAAACAACGGGATATACCTGAGCAACGGTAGACAACATAAATATTTCAGCAGATTAAAAAACGTCAACAATGCGATCGCGCCACTATAAAACGTTACCAGACTCTCCTTTGTCAGCAACATATTTGATATTAGTCTTCTCAAAATAAACTAAGGCATCCACAAAAGGTGCCCCTACAAATCAATGCTTACAATCGCTATTTATAATCGCTGAGATTTTTGTATTGCTGAGTCGTTGAATAACAGAGCATCAGGAAAGTGGCGTTGGGCCCGTTCTGCTGAGGTGCAGCGATTGCCTCTTGTCGCCAATCGGGTAGGGCAAACTCGCTTCACATAAGCTAGCGCCTCTGGCCACCTGACTTGGTTGATACAGTGTGCCCCATTCACCCCCCAAGCTGCTTCAAACCGCATCTCTGGCATTACATCTGGTTTTTGGATGCCTAGGCGATCGTAGAGATTGATTGGAGTGCCGTCTTTGGTATGGGCCACACCATCCCCACAATAATCCGCTCGCACCATCCGCACACAAGCAGAATGATAATCTCGTAGCGATCGCCCTTTAACGTTTTGCCAAGGCTTGTAGCCGAATCGCATGCACTTGGCTAAAGCTCCATTGGTACAGCTAAATGTCACTAATTTCTTATTGGGGCGATAGTTGCCTCGGCTATCCCAAGAACCCTGCAATACCACTGCTTTAGCCACTCCTTTTGCATCTGGTTCACAGAGGTTCTGCCAGTTCCGCTGATTATCCTGATAAAAAACAGTGTAGAGATATGTTTTTTTCTCTAGATCAAGTGGATCAACTTCACTATTTCGCACTTGAAACTTCTGTTGACGACCTTGATCATCAAACCCTACAATTTCAGTAGTTTGAAGCTCTATTTTGGTCAAAGGCACCTTATCTTTTTCACTAGGATGAAAGGTAGGTCTCGCGATCGCAATGCTGCTCCAAGCAAACAAAAACACCAAACCCAGCAACAGCGATCGCAACATTGGCCGAATACGCATGCAGTACCTTCTTCTCAAGCAATCCTAACAATCTCACTTCTTCACCGAGATGGAACCGTGAAACATTGTTCCATCTCGATTAGGTGATTTAGATAGCAACCTTGTTTACTTAACGCCTACCAAACGGCCCTCTTCAACTTGAATCTCCGTGAACTCAGGACTCGACAAGACCATGCCTGTTTCTGGAGAGGCCGCCACTGCTGCGTTCTGATTTTCTTCACCATTCACGTTACGCCCATTCAAGTTGGCACCATTCAGGTTGCTGCCATTCAAGTTGCTACCGTTCAGATTACTCCCATTGAGATTACTACCATTTACTGATGTCCCATTCATTCTCACTCCATTAACGCTAATCCCATTGAGCGTTACTCCATTCAGGTTGCTGCCATTTAACTGAGTTCCGTTAAAAGCAAGGCCATTCACGGCAAGACCAGCATTTGCATTTGAGGAGAAGGCTGTAACACTCAGAGCAGTAAGCGCGACAATAAACAGGAAGCGTGAATTCACCGTTAATAACCTCTTGATGATGTAGCAAAGATGCCTACAAAAGGAAAAACCCAAATTCCAGTCAAAAAATGATGACATTTGCAATTTTTCAAGAATCAGCTCAACGCTCCATCCTTCAAGGTATTTGTTATTGACCTCTACCTTACAACCGCCCAAATGCCACAATTTATCTACTCAAAAGCACAAGGGAATATGTTTTAGAGCCTATGTTTTCCGGATGAGAGTACCAGTGGCAGTCCCACCCTTATGGGGGAAGGAGATCGGGCGATCGCTTGGATAAGATAAACACAAATAAAGCGATATCCCAAAGCGCATTAAACTTTATAGCAAACTGCCTCCCAGCCTTTATTATGGGAGGCTTATAATTTTTAAACCCTAGTAAAATTCAGAGTTAAATCTTAGAAATATGGTTCAAAGTAGCTGTGTGACTTAAGGCATGCGCTTTGGTACTAGCTGATGAGTCAACTGAGGCATTAGACCATCAAACCTCAGAAGAAGTAATGACCTTGCCCACAAAGCTCAATGAGCAAGGCATCACGATTGTTATTGTCACTCACGAACCGGATGTGGCTGCCCAAACCCGTCGCATCATCCAGGTTAGATATGGTTTAGCGGTAGATTAAATGTCATAGATCCGACACTCAGCCGCATCTGGGTTCTGGTCACAGTAGACTTCTAAAGAAGTTTTGCTGGATTTCACTTGACGGTGAGCACGCTCAGCTTGAAGTTCTTCCACAATGTCCCAAGCAACTGCACAATTGACGGAAGTATTACCAGTTGACTCGCAAGCAGTCCGGGCTTGAGCGATCGCGTCTTGAATGGCTTGCTCTAGAGAAGAGACTTCTAATGTATTAATCATGGTCAACGACAGCCCTTCAAGAGCCCTTGTGTAGAGTGAGTAGGTAGTTGCGAAGCGTTATGACTGCAACTAACTCTTTTACTCTAGACATCCACAATTAGATCGGCAGGTGAAAAAACCGTAATTCCTGTAGGGATGTTTTCCCCCTGCTTAGGAACTAAGCAAAAGTTATAAGCAAATACTTAATCATTACTCCATTGAGCATGACCAATCAAATCACCTACTGGGTCTCGCAGAAGAAAGTCATTGGCTTCTAGCTCCTGCTCAACTTCTACCCATTCTCGAACTGGAAAATAACGAAACAAGACATAAATAGGTTGATGACGGCTAATCACTCTTCGCTCGACTAAGCAGCGAGCTTCATCTTGAATGACTTCAATAGAGGCGTGAATGGAGCGATTCATCGTAGCCTTATAAAAACCAGCAATTGATATTTTTGGATGTTTTTTAGGGCAGAACCGCACTCAGCCTGCCCCTTAGATTTAGTGAAGTACAGCTAACGATTTACGCCGCTTTGGGAGAATTTGTTTCGACGAGGGGCGATCGCGATTTTATGTCAAAGCTATATCCATCCGGGAGGATATGCAGCTTTACACCACAAAGCGCTAGACCCTCATCTTTAAGCAGATTATGTAAGTTCGAGTACACCATGTCTTGTAAATCGACAATAGTAACAGCGCCCGCACCAATCACTGAGAGTTGCCCCCCACTAACGATGATTGCGGTATTCTCATCAATTCCAATACCTAACAGGTGGGGTTGCTCAGCCACGGCTGACAGCAAGCGTCCAAGGCGGCCTCGCTGGGCAAAATGTTGGTCGATTACAGCCTCTGGCATAAAACTGAGGCCATCATCTGTTTCTACAATCTCAATTCGGGGGTGAGTTTCAGCTTCTCCTTCTACAATCATGGCGTCAGACATCATGCTTGCCCCTGCACTGGTGCCCCCAAGAATCAACCCTTGAGCGTAGCGTTGATGTAGCAACCGATCTAGTTTTGTGCCCTTGATATATTTAGTGATCCGATCCTGTTGCCCGCCCGTAAAAAAGACTCCAGTGGCTTCGCGAATTGCAGCCAAGGCTTCAGGAGCTTCAGCCTCCTCGCGGCTGTCTGTATCTACTACACGAACCTGTTCAACACCTAGACGCTCAAATACTTGAATGTAGTTGTCTCCGACTTCTTTGGGTAATTCTGTTGCAACGGTCATTACAACAATCTTGGCTTGACGGCTGCCAGCGCGGCGAACAAATTCGCGCAGAATACTGCAATCTCCCTGCTTATCCTCAGCTCCCCCGATAATTACAAGTTGTCCTTGTTTAACAGCTTGAGCATGAGTTCCCATCTGTACTTGATTGATGTCAATGACCATTTGAGTTAATTCCGTCTAATACTAAAGATTGAATTGAATGAGGTCTACGGCTGGTAAAACTCAGTTGCAAGAGAATATCAATAGTTCCCCCGCCTGTTTTTGCCGTTTAGAACAAAGACAGATCGAAGAGAGACATTGTTGATTGATATGACAGTGACGAAGGCTAAAGCACGATCATTAGGTTTTGTCAGCCCACCTGAATAAAAACTTGGCAATCTTTGCCTAGCTTCTAAGGCTGTAATAAGTAGAGTACAGACTAACTAACAGGCTCACGTCTGCCCTATGTCATGATTTCAAATTAAACTGATCTGTATTAGGGTATACAGAAAAATGCTGATCAACCATTCTCTATCTTTCTAGAGAATAGGTCGGTGTCTACTGTGTTTGCTAAGGTGGCGCTACTGTCTATAAAAGCCAGTTATCCAGCTCAACAAGTAGGTTTAGTGCAGAAGATAGGGTTATTGCACTTGATAGCTAAGCGATCGCCAAAATTGATGATCTACGCGATCGCTTGCCAAGAATAATTCTTAACTGAAGTTCTTACCTCAGGCAGAGGTTGATTAGAGAAGAAGTCTCGGAGCTGCTTAGAATAGAAACATTTGATTATGAACTTTGATTAAATAAAACTAGGTTGCTAAAAATAGGTAGAGCCAAGAAGTTATGAAGATTGAGTAAAAAACCATCTAAGTAGGGCTAGGGATCGACAACATTCAAAAAGTATTACTACAATGAAATCAGCATCCATTCAATATGAGGCGTTATTCTTAAGAATTGGAAAAAGCTTTACTGATAGCTTTTCTAAGTCTAGAGCGCATCACTCAACCAAGTCTTAGTCAAGCTATTTGAGAGGGGCTAAGCTTAGCAAACTTACCTGACGCTACAGCGCAAAAATATCCAACCTCTGGCCTCTCTTTTTGCTCCCTACTCTCTCTTTGATTCCCAGCAAATTGTAGGACTCAACACCACATTACTCATATTTTTAGTGACCCCTGTGGCTTGATTCAAGCTAGCAGAACTGGACGCTGCCGAAAAATTTAAGCGAGGAAGTTAAGTGACATGCTGAACTTATCCAAGCCGAAGGAGTTTGATTGCCTAGCCAGCTACATTCTAGAAATGGTGACAGCTGTAAAGGTAGACCAACTCAAGCCCTTCTTTGACACCCTGCCCCCCGATCCTTATTTAACGGGCAACTACCGCTTTAGGCGTCTCTCTCATTTTCAAATTGAAGGCGATCGCTTGGTTAAATTACCCCATCGACGTTTATTCCAATCGAAAGCTTACAATCCCTTATTGGGTGATGTAGCGAGAGAATATGCCGAGCTGGATGATGCATTAATTGAGCTGGAAGACTTTCAAAAAATCATCTGGGAATTTTTCCAGTTTTGCCAACTTTGCACTCCCCACAAAGAAGTTGCGGTCCACCAAATTAGAACCACAGCCACCTCTCAACAGGTGGGGAATCCGGCTCCAGAAGGAATTCACCGGGATGGGGTTGATTTAGTGGGTATCTTTTCTGTCAATCGCATGCAAATTGAGGGGGGTGAAACACATCTCTACAAAGATAAGCAGGGCAGTCCAGCTTTTACTAAAGTGCTCAATCCAGGCGAGCTTCTAGTATTTAGAGATGATCAATATTTTCATTTCACTTCCTCTGTAAGCGCGATCGCCCCTGAAGATGGGGAGAGAGATGTCTTTGTCTTCACTTGCCCTGGACTCTTTCCACCAGAATAAACCTTCCACCCAAATCAACATTAATGGGGAGACGTTTATGATTGCCCTTGACCTCAACTGGATTCGCTCCCAGTTTCCAGCCTTGACGCAAGAAATCAACGGTCAACCTGCTATCTTTTGCGATGGTCCCGGTGGCACTCAAGTCCCAAAGGCAGTGGTGGATGCCATGAGTGACTACTTGCTCACCTCCAACGCCAATGCTCATGGTGCTTTTGCTACGAGCCAGCGGACAGATGCGCTGATTGCCGCCGCTCGTGATGCTGTTGCTGACTTTCTCAACTGTGGCAGTGATGAAGTTGTGTTCGGTGCCAACATGACCACTCTCACCTACACCATCAGTCGCGCCATTGGTCGGGCCCTGCAACCCGGAGATGAAATCATTGTCACCGCCCTCGACCACTACGCCAATGTCTGTTCCTGGCAGGCTCTAGCGGAGCGGGGAATTGTGGTTCGAACGGTGGATATTCATCCTGAAGATTGCACTCTGAATTGGGAGGAACTGACGCGATCGCTAAATGAGCGCACCAAGTTAGTGGCGATCGGCTATGCCTCCAATGCTGTCGGCACCATTAATGATGTTGCTAAAATTGCTCAGCTCGCTCACCAAGTGGGCGCTTGGGTGTACGTAGATGCTGTTCACTATGCCCCCCACGGCGCAATCGATGTGCAAACCTTAGACTGTGATTTTCTCGTCTGCTCAGCTTATAAATTCTTCGGACCTCACCTAGGGATTCTATATGGCAAGCGAGAACATTTAGCACGCCTCCAGCCTTACAAAGTCCTGCCTGCTCCCGATGAGGTGCCGTCTCGTTGGGAAACAGGCACACAAAACTATGAAGGTATGGCAGGTCTGCTTGCTACCCTGAGCTACTTAACTGAATTGGGACATCGAGTTGACCCGTCTGTGCAAAACCGTCGAGCTGCTCTAACTGCCGTTACATCTGCGATCCACACCTATGAAGCCGAGCTGAGCCAAGCATTACTGCGGGGATTTCTGGAGATCCCTGGTTTAACCATCTATGGCATCACCGAGCTAAGCCGCTTATCTGAGCGCACTCCCACATTCGGCCTCCGCATCAAGGGCTACACCCCTGCGGAACTCGCGACTCAACTGGGCGATCGCGGTATCTTCACCTGGCATGGTCACTTCTATGCTTTGGGCGTAATAGAGCGGCTAGAGCTGGCAGCAAGCGGTGGTTTACTGAGGATTGGTTTGGTGCACTACAACACGATGGATGAGGTCAATCGATTACTACAGGCATTACATGAAATGACCGAACCTGTAGGGGCGGGTTTTGTAAATAGATTATCTTCTCAACATATATCTTAGCTAGACCCGCCTTTACAACGGTGGAACATTGACGATGAGGGGTAATGAGAAATGAACAGAATCTTAGTAACTGGGTCGCAAGGGCAACTGGGAAGTGACTTGGTGACAACTCTGCGTCAGATCTATGGAGTAGAACAGGTTGTAGAAAGTGGGCGATCGCCACCTCATTCTGAAAACAATTTCTACTTGTATAAAACCCTAGATGTTACTAACCATCAGCAGCTACAGACGATCATTGAACAAGAGCAGATTCAAACGATCTATCATCTTGCCGGAGTACTCTCAGCCAAAGGCGAACAATACCCAGATCGCTGCTGGGATGTCAATGTCAACGGCCTCAGAAACATTTTAGAAGCTGCAAAAACATATCAGTTAAAAGTCTTTTTTCCTAGCTCGATCGCGGTCTTTGGGCCTCACACCCCTAAACTCGATACCCCTCAAATTACGGTGGAAGATCCCGCTACGATCTACGGGATCACTAAGGTTACAGGGGAATTGCTCTGCCATTACTACGCGCACCGCTTTGGCGTTGATGTCCGGAGTCTACGTTTGCCAGGCATCATCAGCTACAGCACTCCTCCGGGCGGCGGCACCACAGATTTTGCGGTAGCAATCTTTGCAGCAGCGCTCCAGCACGGTACTTACACCTGCTTTGTGCGTCCAGAAACTCGGCTACCCATGATGTATGTGCCAGATGCTATCCGTGCCATTTTAGATTTAATGGCTGCTGATCCAAATTCGATTAAAATCCGCTCCAGCTACAACATTACTGCCGTGAGTTTCTCTGCTGCCGAATTAGTCACCGAAATTCAAAAACATCTTCCTCATTTTAACTGCCACTACGCACCGGACTTTCGTCAAGCGATCGCAGACTCTTGGCCTGCTGTGATTGATGATTCACGCGCAAGAGCCGATTGGGGTTGGAAGCATCAATATGACTTATCGGCGATCGTGGTGGATATGTTAGAAAAGCTCTCGCAAAGGATAGAAGTCACAAGCCAAAAGCCAGCCGTGAGAAGCTGACTTTTGACTTTCATTAACACTTTTTAATTCGTTTTAATTTGGTCATGTTTACCTCCAAAGCTATTTTTCAAACCCTCCTAGATGAGATCCAGCAATCGGGCTTAAGTAAAGAAGAGCGGGTGCTGACAACGCCACAGGGAGCTGAAATTGTGGTTCAGGGTGGTAGGCAGGTGCTGAACTTTTGCGCCAACAACTACTTGGGATTGGCTAATCACCCCGATGTTGTAGCAGCGGTACAAGTAGGAATTGCCAAATACGGGTTTGGCCTCTCCTCTGGACGCTTTATCTGTGGTACTCAGGTGATTCATGAAGAGCTAGAGAATAGGATTGCAGAGTTCTTGGGCACAGAGGATGCGATTCTCTACACCTCCTGTTTTGATGCGAATGGAGGATTATTTGAGACCATCCTTGATGCTGAGTCTGCGGTAATCAGCGATGCCCTAAACCATGCCAGCATTATTGATGGCATTCGGCTGTGCAAAGCTAAGCGGTATCGCTATGCGCATAGTGATATGCAGGAATTAGAACAAGTTCTGCAAGAGACTCAGACCGCTAAAATTCGGCTGATTGCCACAGATGGCGTTTTTAGCATGGATGGAGAGATTGCCCAGCTAGAGCAAATTTGCGACTTAGCGGAGAAATATGATGCCTTGGTCATGGTAGATGATAGCCACGGCACCGGAGTTTTGGGACCCAAGGGACGGGGTTCAATCGAGCATTGTGGCGTAATGGGGCGAGTAGATATTATCACCAGTACCCTAGGGAAAGCGTTAGGAGGTGCTTCTGGTGGTTTTACCGCTGCTCATAAACAGATAGTGGATCTATTGCGGCAACGATCGCGGCCTTATCTGTTCTCTAATACCTTGGCTCCTGCCATTACCTACACCAGCATTCGAGTCTTAGATTTGCTCAACGAAACCAGTGAGTTGCGCGATCGCCTGATGGAGAATACACGCTACTTTCGGCAGCAGATGAGCGCTCGCGGCTTCGATATTAAATTGGGCACCCATCCCATTGTGCCCATCATGCTCTACGAAGCCAAGTTAGCCAAGGATATGGCGCACGATCTGCTAGAAGAAGGCATTTATGTGGTTGGGTTTAGCTATCCTGTAGTGCCTCAAGGCCAAGCCCGCATTCGAATCCAGCTCTCTGCCGCTCACACCCAAACCCATCTTGACCACTGTATTGATGCGTTTGCAAGAGTCGGCAAAAAACATGGCGTGATTTAGGTGAATTGGTTATGTCATACTCTACTCGCGATCGCACTGCAAACCAGCCTCAAAGCATTCACGAACCACCCTATGTAGAAGTTGATGGATTGCTTTTCTACAAGGAGGCAGGCAAACAACCTGAGTTTCTAGATGCTGCATTTGCAACCATCTTATTTGGTGAAAGGGTGGTTATAGATCACTTGGTGATGTTGTTCTCCAGCTCCATGGATCTCACCCAATACGCCAACCGCTTAGTTCAGTATGGAGCGAAAACCATTGAAGGGCCAGGAATATGGCCACAAGACTTCTGCCCAGGTTTCACCGCTTTCCCAGCGGATTTAACGATGTATTTGCTCTCAGTGCTAATGCCATCCGACGGCATTCTGGTCCTAGCCGCTCCCCATGCATCTAGTGATCAGCTCGATCGCCTTTTGCAAGAGCGGGGCTTAAATGCCGTTCATCATGTTGCCCTGCGTACCAATGATATAAATGCAGCAGCCGAAGTATGGCAGAGCAAAGGCTTTGTACCCTTATCAGTAGCACCTCAGGATGATGGTTGCCTGTGTCAGTGGTCTTTCAAGAACTCAGCCGGACAGATCATAGAATTGATTCACCGCCGATGTGTAGAGGGAGCCACTTTCTCTTGTCAAAACATCGCTGCCTTACGTCTTACAGAAGAAACTTAACCCCCAACCCCTTCCGTTGCACCTACTTAAGCTTACCTACCGCTATTTGAATTCGTTCTAACGCCTCATGGATATTCTCTAGAGAATTAGCATAGGAAAGTCTTAAATAGCCATCACCATACTCACCGAAAGCAGTCCCGGAAAGGACGGCGACACCTGCTTCTTGTAAAAGATAATCAGCCAGCGCATCAGAAGAGAGGGGCAGTTGCTTGACATTGGGAAACACATAGAACGCACCTGTGGGTTTGCGACATTGGATTCCGGCGATCGCATTCAATCCTTCAACAATCACATCTCGCCGTTGTTGGAATTCAGCCATCATTTGCTCTACTGCATCCTGTGATCCAGTCAGTGCTTCCATCCCCGCAATTTGCGTAAATGAACAGGTGCAGGAATTAGAATTAATCATCAGTTGCACCATCTTTTCCGTGATGGGCTGAGGGGCCACACCATACCCCAAGCGCCAACCTGTCATCGCATAGGTTTTGGAGTGACCATCCAGCAAAATAGTCCGCGCTTTCATTCCTGGCAAACTTAAGATGCTTTGATGCTTATCGGCATAGACCATGCGGGAATAAACCTCATCAGAGAGCACATAGAAATCATGTTTATTGGCTAGCTCTGCGATCGCAGCTAAATCTTCTGCGACCAACAGTCCGCCTGTAGGATTTTGAGGAGAATTAATAATCAAGAGTTTGGTGCGCTCAGAAATAGCACTAACTAAGTCCTCAATCCGAAAGCGAAAATCTACTTCTTCTCGTAACGGTAAAGGCACAGCTTTAGCGCCAACAAAACTGATCACCGATTCATAAACCGGAAAACCTGGATTGGGATAAATGACCTCATCTCCCGGATTCACCAGGGTCAAAATGGTGAAAAAGATAATCGGTTTGGCTCCGGGTGTGACGACGACTTCATCGGGATGAACTTCCACACCTCTGGTCGCTGCAATATACTCAGCAATTACTTTGCGAAACTCCAATAACCCAGCCGCAGGACCATAGCCCGTATATCCTTCGCGCATGGCTCGGCAAGCGGCTTCACAGATATTGGCAGGAGTCGGGAAATCGGGCTGACCAATCTCCAGATGAATCACACTTTTGCCCTGAGCTTCCAACTTTTTAGCTCTAGCAAGTACCTCAAAAGCGGACTCAGTGCCTAGGTGACTCATACGTTCTGCAAATATTGCCATAATTACCTCACTGTATGAAAAATCAGCTAGCTCCCTAAATCTCCCTCATAAAGGCGTTAGACGGTATTGGTCACGCAGCACCCGTCGCATCACCTTGTTAGAAGCTGTACGTGGCAAAGCATCCAACATGACCACATCACAAACTTTAAAGAGAGGATTGAGATTCTGAGCGATCGCAGTTTGTAGAGAGGTTTTTAGTTCCTCTCTAGTTTTCGAGCTATTAGGAACAACTACTACATAAATAATCAACTGACTAGGACCACCACCCGGAGGAGCGATCGCGATCGCCGCTGTCTCACAAATATTCTCAACTCTATTCAGCACTTGCTCGATCTCTGTGGAACTCACCTTAATTCCACCCAAATTCATTGCATCATCTACTCGTCCCTGGGCTCGATAGTAGCCGTTGGGTAAACGTTCTAAGCGATCGCCGTGGCGACGAAGAGGGATGGGGGGTGAGGCATGAGAAGAACCTCTTTGACTCTTGGCTTCTATAGCCTCGCGCACGACAGGTAAAAAAGATGTATTAGCAAAGTACACTTGATGATGATCCCGATTCAGCAGTTCAGTCGAGAGCCCAATAGACGGAGGAATGATGAATGCTTCACCTCTCTCTGCTGGCTGTCCCTCTGGGTTCATAATGACAACATCAAGACCGAGAGCAGGAGTGGTAAAAGTGGCAGGAGCGCAGGGTTGTACTACAGTTCCAGTAATGTATGCTCCCCCAATCTCGGTCCCACCGCAGTATTCTATGATGGGTTTGTAGCCTGCTAAAGATATGAGGAACAACATATCTTGTGGATTGGAGCATTCGCCAGTAGAGCTAAAAGCTTTAATCGTGCTCCAATCCAGCCCCCTCATACAATCAGTGTTTTTCCATGCTGTCACTAAACTAGGCACTACACCCAGCATAGTTACCTGAGCATCTTGAATGAATTTTCCGAACTCTCTGGTCGTCGGGGTGCCGTAGTACAAGGCGATCGCGGCCTGATTAATCAAACTGGCATAGATCAGCCACGGCCCCATCATCCAACCCAGGTTTGTCGGCCAAGCTACCACATCTCCAGCATGAATATCATGATGCAAATGTCCATCTACGGCACATTTAATTGGCGTGGTCTGTGTCCAAGGAATGGCCTTGGGTTCACCAGTGGTCCCAGAAGAAAACAGGATATTGGTGTAAGCAGATGGAACCGCAGAAACAGGCTGAAATTGCTGTCGATCACTCAGGAAATTTTGCCAGGACAGATCACCCGATCGCAATTGAGTGTTAGAAGAAGTAGCAAGAACGATCGCTTTTGGAGAGTGTGCCTCTATGATTTTGGTATAGAGAGGTAATTGCTTTCCAGCCCGCAGAATCAAGTCTTGCGTGAATACTGCTTTTGCTTGCGCAATCTGTAAGCGAATAGCGATTTCAGGTGCAGCAAAGCTATCCGCAATCGACACCACCACACAACCCGCCTGAACAATCCCCAAATAAATCGCAACTGCTTCTACTGTCATCGGTAAAACAACAGCGATCGCATCTCCTGGCCGTAGACCCAGTTCTACCAGACCATTTGAAACCTGATTCACCAAATTACGGAGTTCGCCATAGGTGAGGGTAGCCAGAAAACCTCCCTCCGGCTGAAAGACAATGGCTGTAGCGCTATCGGGGGCTTGGAAACAACTTTCCACGATATTGAGCCGAGCGTTGATCAACCACTGAGGCGATTCAACTCCTTGAGATAGATCCAAAATCTGTGTATAGTTCTGCTGAAAGCGAATTCCCAACCGTTGGATCATCAATTGCCAAAACTCATCGCGATGCTGACATGACCAAGCATGTAGTTCCGGATAGGTGGCGATCGCCTGCTCTCGCATCAAAGCCGCAATATTTGTAGACTGAATTTGCTCAAGAGAAGGAGACCAAGCAGGAGGCGGCCCCTGATTTTCATCCCAGTCAGCAAAAGTTTTGGTGTAGAGGAGTTGATGTAACGCCCAAGGGTGCTCAGGTTTCAAAAGATGTTGAGTGAAATATTGCCAACACTCAATCGTTGGTAAAGCAGCAAGCAACTGATTGATCTGAGGCAAAAGTTGAGTAGCAATGTGGTTTTCAAGGCCACAGATCAGGAGTTGCGCCAAGGACAATTGTTTGGCGATCGCAATTCACCCCTTGCAAAAATAGATTTGAATCTAGCTGCCTGATGGGGAGTGATGAAAAGCTTCAAGTCATTTGAGAGGAAATGGAATAAAAATTTAGAGCGTGTATGATGAAGCTTGAAACACTCCTCTGCATCTATGTTAATACACTTATCTGCCTGACCTCTAAAGCTTTACTAAGCTTGATTTCCAAGAGTTAGAGATTGATTACAAACATTTAATATGTTTACAGAAAAGCAGTTGGCACTCAATCTTGATCCCACAGCGATTGCTCAATCACCAAAATTTGGCAATTTAGTTGAGCGAGCAATAGAAACATTGGAGGCAATGTTGTCCAGTGAGCAGCTCTCTGTACAAGAGCGGATGAATCTTGCTGCCAAAATTTTGGAACTAGAACAACAAAAGGTAATCCCACAGACATCTGTAGCAAGTCAGGCAGATTCATCGGCCTTAAATCTCTCTGAGCCTTGGAAACAATGGATCATTGAGAACAAGCTTCGCCAAGTTCCAGACTCTGTTTTAGTTGAGACAATGGTCCGCGAAGGAATTGATGCAGCCCTAGCAACTCAGGCAGTCAGCTATATTGCAACCGAAAAAACCTTTCAAACAGAAAGTGAAACACTGCAACGTCTACGTAAACTAGAGTCTATTCTGACGATTCAACGCCAACTCACACAGCTATCTCCTAACTTTAGTACGATTGAACGGCGCGATCGCATCTCTAGAGAAGAATTTTTAGAAAAATATTACGCAACCAACACACCTGTTATTTTGACAGGCATGATGGCGGACTGGCCTGCCTTTTCCTCGTGGACTCCTGACTTTTTAAAGACGAAT
Source organism: Trichocoleus sp. FACHB-262 (assembly GCF_014696035.1). Taxonomy (NCBI): domain Bacteria; kingdom Bacillati; phylum Cyanobacteriota; class Cyanophyceae; order Leptolyngbyales; family Trichocoleusaceae; genus Trichocoleus; species Trichocoleus sp. FACHB-262. The sequence goes on from NZ_JACJPK010000034.1 coordinate 183,158, forward strand.
TACGGTCAAGCAGAAGTACAAATCCAATTTGGTCGCAGCTCAGACCCCAGCTACGAAATCAATACTAATCAATATAAGCGGGCAATCAAGCTTAGCGAATATGTAGATATGGTGGTTCAGGGTGGAGAAAGTAATGACTACTACATGGTTGCCAACAATGGCAACCTTGAGCGCGAAGACCTCAAAGGCCTGTTCAAGGACTTTATCATGTTTCCGGAACTACTGAACCCTGAAAGCACAAAAGGCACAGTCTTCTTTTGGTTTGGGCCAGCAGGCACCGTTACTCCGTTGCACCACGACCCAATGAACTTGATGATGGCTCAAGTGTATGGACGCAAGCGCTGGCGGCTAATTTCACCCGCTGCCACTCCCTTGGTTTACAACGATATTGGTGTCTTCAGTCGTGTAGATTTGGAGAATATAGATTACGAAAAGTATCCACTCTTTAAAGATGTTCAGATTATTGAAACAGTATTAGAACCTGGAGAAGTAATTTTCGTACCAGTGGGATGGTGGCATCAAGTCAAAGGGCTGGACGTTAGCATCTCGCTGTCATTTACCAATTTCATCTTCCCCAACACATACTCACATCAAAACCCTCATATCACTTCATCGACAGACATATCATCGACAGGCAAAGCGGCTCAAAGTAGTCAGGTATCGTCAGGGCAAGCAACTTTGCTGGCTCAGCAGTCTAATTTGGTCCTGAATCATGGCCCTCTCACGAATGAGATAGTTGAGAGCACCAATGCTTCATACCTGGTAGATGAGATCTTTGCTGGGGAACCGTTAATTATTTCGTTTGGTTTTGTCTCTTGGGATGGTCTTCCTCAGTTTGATTTTTACGGCAGAACCAAAAAATTGGCTCAGTTAGCTGCTAAACCTATCAACCGAATTTTGGTGCGAGACTTATCCAATAGTTGGTATCAGCGCGGCATCCCAGGACTAGGACACACAGTTAACGAAGTTGTAGATAGCCTGAAACAACTAATTGTTCAAATTGCCCCTAGCAAAGTCATTATGATTGGGCAGTCTATGGGTGGGTATGCCGCCATTATGTTTGGACAACTGTTAGGAGCCGATCAGATCATTACTTTTGGTCCTCTGTCCTGCCTAGACTCCGCTCAAGCGATCGCAATGGGCGATACTCGCTGGCTCTCCAGCATGGAAGCCCTAGAGACAAATCCTCCTAGTGTTCGTTATTTTGACTTGCCTACACTCTGCCAGACTTCTCCTCATACTCCAGATATACGTATCTTCTATGGTAAAAAGCCAGATCCAGAAACACCTGGAACTGTGAATTTAGACAATCTGCATGCTAGCCGCTTTAATGCCTTACCAAACTACACAATTCAAGCATTTGAGGAATCAGGGCATGCAATTGTCAAATATTTGGTAGATCACAAGTTGATGGATAACTTGCTACTCAAGACAATTTTTTAAGCAGGTGGTTATTGCATGTAAAGATCGCTTTCCAAGCCATCCCAAAAGACCGCGATCGCTTCCAGAATCTCTCGACCTCCTTGAAAAAACTTGACTGGATCAAAATCAGAGCTGAAGTAAACAGCTTCAATCTCTTCTAACGTATGTCCTGCATGTTGCGCTTCTACGCGGTTGTGCCAGGTGAAGAAAGCTAACGGTAGCTGAGGATGTCGAGTTTGTTTAATCTTCAGCAAACCATCTTCTAGCTCTTGCCAGAAGCCTGCTGCGGCCCAATGCTCCACCGCAAAGCTCGCACCTTCAGCGATTTGGGGGTCGTCGCTGCCGTAAAGTCGAATCAACTCATCACAGAAATGCAGCGTTGCTGGTGTGCCATGCTTGCGTTTACCAATATCCGCGAAATTCAGCCCTAAACTAGCTGCAACTGCCACCAACCATTCAAAGTGAGCGGCGCGGAAACGACAAATCCCTCCATCTACTGTGCCTTCTGTTCCGACCAATTCTGGATCGCCTTCTCGATCTTTTTCTGCCTCGGTTAAAGATGGCTGATTGGCGATCGCTTGCCCAGGTTTGCGGTAGATTACACCTAATTCATTTAAGAGAATTTCTCGGCTCGCACGAGACTGTTGGAGTGTCGGAGCATTAATCTCCTTTTGTAGTGCTGCAATTAGAAACTGATTAGAGAAAACCGAGAATTGCTGGATAAAGTGCCGTAACTCAGCATCTGTCGCTTCACCCTGCTGAAACCAACGGGTGTAGGTATTGTTTGTAATAATTCGGTGTTGGAGAAAGTGGCAATCGATTTCAGCCAGAAAAGCTTGAAACTCGGTCACTTGGTCTTGAGTTAGCTGGCCTTGCTGCAAACGTTCTTGTATTCGAGCAGAGATTGCAGGAGTAGGCGAGTTGAGAACTGTAGTCATCATCGAAGTTCTCCTGAGAAGAGAGAGAAAACTAAAAATCCAGATTAAGCGCTCCAACTGTAGAGATAATTGAGATCCTCTAAGTGCGTAGCCTGGGCCGTTAACTTGAGGGGGCGGAAGGTGTCAATCATGACAGCTAATTCATCAGTGCGCTCTTTATCAATCGACTCTTCATACATACCGGGATGCGGACCGTGGGGGATGCCGCTAGGATGCACAGTGATAGAAGCTTCTTCAATGCCTCGCCGTGACATAAAGTTGCCCGCAGCGTAGTAAAGCACCTCATCCGAATCGACATTGGAGTGATTGTAGGGCGCAGGAATGGCAAGTGGGTGGTAGTCGAACAGACGCGGCACAAAAGAACAAATCACAAAACCAGTCGCCGCAAAGGTTTGATGCACAGGAGGTGGCTGATGCACCCGTCCGGTAATCGGTTCAAAATCCTCAATATTTAAAGCATAAGGATACAGATGACCATCCCAACCCACCACATCTAGCGGATGATAGTGATAAAGATAGTGGGTGATACAACCCTGGGTTTTAATTTGGACTTCAAACTCCCCTGCTGCATCGTGAGCCACTAAGTTTTGGGGTGGGCGAATGTCTCGCTCACAATAAGGCGCATGTTCTAGAAACTGGCCGTATCGATTCAGATACCGCTGGGGTGGCTCAATATGTCCCTGAGCCTCGATCGCCAACATCCGCTGCTCAATTTCTGCATCTGGCAGAATCCGCCACAGTACCCCAGTCGGAATCACCAAATAATCTCCCGGTCGATAAGGCAGCACCCCATACTGACTCTCCAATATCCCTGTACCCTGATGGATAAAGATCACCTCATCTCCGTGAGCAAAGCGGTACCAGTAAGACATCGGCTCTGTTGGTCGAGCGACAGAAATACAGATATCGGCATTTACTAGTAAAGGAATTCGAGCCGCGATCGCATCTCCACCTGCTGTGACATCTGCGGTGCGTAAATGACGATGCTGCAAAGCACTTGATTGTTCATAAGCAATTTTGGTGTCTTGATGAGATAACACCTTATAAACCTGAGTTGGTGGCCGCAAGTGGTACAGCAAAGATTGCACCCCCGAAAACCCTTGGACGCTAATCAATTCTTCGTGATAAAGCGAGCCATCCGGTTGACGGAACTGCGTATGCCGTTTATGGGGAATTGCTCCTAGTTTGTAGTAGTAGCTCATAACTTCTCAAAGATTTCCCCTTAGCGCTTGTTCTCGTTCGATCGCTTCAAACAGTGCCTTAAAGTTGCCTTCACCAAATCCTTGGGCTCCGTGGCGCTGAATGATTTCAAAGAACAGGGTGGGGCGGTCTTGGACAGGTTGGGTGAAGATCTGGAGGAGATAGCCTTCCGAATCGCGATCGATCAGAATGCCTAACTGAGCAAGTTGATCAATCGGTTCTTCTAGGGCACCGGCACGGGAAGCTAAGTTTTGGTAATAGGTGGGGGGAGTCTGAAGGAACTCAACGCCAGAGCGTTTTAGTTGGGTGACTGTTTCAATAATGTTGTGGGTTCCTAAAGCAATATGCTGAATCCCAGGTCCGTGGTGATATTCCAAGAACTCATCAATCTGTGATTTGCGTTTGCCGTGGGCGGGTTCGTTGATGGGTAGCTTAATTTTGCCTGTGCGATCGCGCATCACTTTCGACATCAAAGCAGAATATTCTGTAGAAATTGCTTGATCATCAAAGTGCATCAATAGCTCAAAGCCCAGCGTATCGGTAAAGAACTGCACCCAGCGATCCATTGCGCCATATTCTACGTTGGCAACCACATGATCAATCGCAGTTAGCCCTGCACCAACCCGTTGATGAGCCTCCTGACACATAGCAAAACCAGGAGCAAATCCTTGGTACTGATTGCGCTCGACAAACTTAATCAGGGTATCCCCATAGACATGAATAGCGGCGTAGCGAAACACCCCTTGCTCGTCTTGTTCCTCAGTCACTGCGATCGCTTCTCTAGCTCCCCGAGATGTTGTTTCCCAGAAGGCTTTCTCCACATCTGGCACTTCTAGAGCAATCAATGCCACACTATCGCCATGTTTCAGCACACTCTGCGCGATCGCGTGATCTGGGTGCAGACCGCTACTTAGGACCAAACGAATTTCTCCTTGCTCCATAACATAGGAGGTAACGTCGCGGCTTCCGGTACTTAATCCCCGATAAGCAGTATTGGTAAAACCAAAGCAATCAGCATAAAAGAGCGCTGCTTGCTTGGCATTACCCACGTAGAATTCTAGGTGATCAAAGCGTTTAATCGGGCAAATATCATGCATGGGGATTCCTCCTGACCAGCCGCCTCTACCGCAGGGCACCGCTCCCACTCCTCACACCAAAATTCATGAATATCCCAGCTAATAAAAGGCGCTCGACCTTACCTACCTTTATTCCCTGGAGCGATCTCACTACTTAAGTCGGAGATGTTTTCTGTCAATGCAGCGTCAGAATACAGACTCGTCCTGAGAGGGGTTCTGTGGTTTGCAGCTTACTTGCTACTAACCCTATAGTAAGATTATAGATTTTATTTTTGGTCCGTCTCAAGGGTTAATTTTTGACAAGGCAATTAGGTTGAGTACGGACATCTAAACCACCTCGAAGATAATCCGTATTTGAGGTAACTCTAGATGCTGTCATCAGTTAGTACCTTTCTTTCAGCGATCGTAGATTATGCAGGTCTCTTTCCACCCGCTCAGTTGAGCCTAAAAGCAGCAATGGCGAATTATGCTCAGTATCACGCTTCTCCTGACGCTTGGATGCTGGGGCGATTCGTCCTACCCGCCTCATACCTAGAAGAATTCATTGCTCTCTTACCTACCTTCCCGTTCGCCCAGTGGCCGCTTAGCATCATTATTTCTCAGGATTTTGAGCCTGTTCTCAGTCGAGTTCAATCTTTAGCGGCTCATAATCCTGCGATCGCCCTCCAAGCTCTAGAGTTTCCTCCCTTAGCAGCAACTGAAATCACCGCTCTCGATCTACTGCCACAAGTAGAAACCTTTTTTGAAATTCCTCTTGATCAGGATTTAACTCCTTACTTAGACGTGTTACGCCACCAAGGAGCCTCCGCCAAAATTCGGACTGGTGGAATCACTGCGGCTGCATTTCCCAGTGCGGCACAGCTCTACGAATTTATCTTTGCCTGTGCTCAAGCTCAAGTCTCCTTCAAGGCCACTGCGGGTCTCCATCACCCCCTACCTGGCGAGTACCCGTTGACCTACGAACCAGAGAGTGAAGTCACAGCGATGCCTGGCTTCCTAAATGTGGCACTGGCTTCAGCCTTAGTCTATTGGCAAAAGATTACTTTAGAAGCGGCTTTAAGCTTGCTGCAAGAACAGTCGGCTGATCAGTTTCTACTAGCAGACAGCGCTATTAGCTGGAACCAACATCAGCTCAGCCTGCGAGAACTAGCGATCGCCCGTAAACAGATCTTCCGTTCTTTCGGCTCCTGCTCCTTTGTAGAACCGCTCGCTGGACTGCAAGCCATGCAGCTCTTACCAAAGCCTAAGCTATCAAATAAGCTATCAAAACCTGAGCCACAGACAGGACAAGAACTTGGCAGCAAAAAGATATAAGTGAGCCTATCTTTATCTCTTGGATAAGTTCGCGATCGCGGTGATTAACTCAAGGGGGTCGATGGGTTTCGCTAGATGGATCTCAAATCCAGCGGCGATCGCTTGTTGTTGGTTGACTTCACCCGCATAAGCGGTCAGCGCAATCGCAGGCAGACTTCTCCCCAGTTGTGAGGTCAAAACCTGAACTTCTCGCAATAGAGCATACCCATCCATTTCAGGCAGCCCAATATCGCTGACCAGAACATCGGGTTGAAATTCTAGTAATAGATCCAATACAGCTCGCGCTGAAGACACTGCAATGACTGTTGCGCCTACATCTTCGAGGACAAAATGAACCAGTTCTAAGTTATCCGGTTCATCGTCTACTACGAGCACTTTGACTCCTTGCAAATTGGAAGATTGATCAACCAGAACCGCCGTGCCAACCCCTGCCGCATCTGTGGTCAGTAAAGGTAATAGCACTGTAAAAGTGGCACCTTGACCTTCTCCTGAACTCGCAGCTTGCACCCTGCCACCGTGAATCTCTGTTAAATGTTGAACGATCGCTAATCCCAGACCTAAGCCGCCAAAGTTGCGAGTGGTAGAGCTGTCAGCTTGGCGAAAGTAGTCAAACACATGCGGCAGAAACTCCGGGTTAATTCCTTTGCCTGTATCGTTGACTGTAATTTTGGCCTCTAGATCAACATACTCTAAGCAAACTTCAACTTTGCCTCCAGTCGGCGTAAATTTAATCGCATTAGAAAGCAAATTCCAGAGAATCTGTTGCAGGCGAGCTACATCTCCAGCGATAAATTTACCTCGTGGTTCTAAGCGAGTCGTAAGTTGAATATGCTTAGCTTCAGCCGCTAAACGGATATTCTCTAAAGCGGCCTCAATGGTGGGCACTAGGTCAACCGCCGTACTGTTTAAGTGGAGTTTGCCGCGCAAAATGCGGGAAATATCTAATAAGTCTTCGATTAATTGAGTTTGGAGTCTGGCATTGCGCTCAATCGTTTCTAGAGCGTAGTTCACTTTGTCTGCATCCAACTTACCGCTGCGGAGGATTTGGACCCAGCCTAGAATCGGGTTCAGGGGCGATCGCAACTCGTGAGACAGCACTGCGAGAAACTCATCCTTGAGTTGATTGGCTTCTTGTAGTTCTTTAGCTTGCTGGCGGAACCGTTCTTCTGAAAGCCTCAGTTGCTCTAGCGTTTCTTCGTACTCTCGGCGGAGCCGTTCTTTGTCTAAGCTTTCTTGTACGGCAATAGCCAAGCGATATAATGGCTTGCCCTTTAGCACATAGTCGCTCAAGCCCTGCTTCATACCCCTGACAGCCACTTCCTCAGAGCCACTGTTGGTAAACATCACTACAGGGCAGTGGGGATAGTGAAATTTTATACTTTGCAGGATTTCTAAGCCGTTGCTCCAACACAGTTGGTAGTCAGTCACGACCAAATCAAACTCTCCTGCCTCCAGAGCTTGGGTAAACTCACTCGCCTCACCAACTTCTTGAACTAGCAAATCGAAAAACGTTTTCTTCAATTCACGAATGGCGAGTAGGCGATCGCCCTGATTATCGTCAATCAGCAAGACACGGAGCATTACAATTTCAGCGGGTGGCGCAGGGTGGACGAGGGAATAGGCGAAAAGCTAAAGATCAGGTTACAGCGTTAGCAGGCAAGCTGGGAATCAACCTTAAGACTGTACTGCTTGTTAAAGAAATCACTCAATATATTTTCTTGTATTAATTGACACTGAATCATATTAGAACTCAGCGGGGGCTGGCAATTCGAGCCAAAAGCGACTGCCTGTAACCAAATCAGACTCCACATTAGTCTGCCCACGCATTCGCTCCAACGCACGCCGCAGAATGGCTAATCCAATGCCAGTACCAAGATAAGTTTCTTCGGCATGTAGGCGCTCGAACCCACCAAAAATACGATTGTGGTTTTCGGAAGCGATCCCGATGCCGTTATCTTCCACCCACAGGCGCACCTAGTGATCCCGATGTCTGGTCCATATCCTTACCTGTGGCTGTATGCCAGGAGATACAAATTTAATAGGGTGTAGCTCGCGTTCTGCCAGCAAGCGATCGCCCTAGTTGTCATCGATAACCAGAATATCCATTGACTGTCCTCATGGGCTCCATCCTTCATAAGATAATTATTTCTCCGTAGAAATAATAAATCAAGGCTCAGCGGTGCTGCTCTCCTGAGCTGCTTGTAGCTCTAACCAAAAGCGGCTCCCTTGCCCCAAGGCTGACTCAACTCCCACTCGCCCTCGCATACGCTCGGCTCCTTTGCGGACGATCGCCAGCCCTACGCCTGTCCCCGAATAAGCCTGCCTGGTGTGCAATCGCTCAAAGGCTTGAAAAATCCGCTCATGATATTGAGGGGCAATGCCAATGCCGTTATCTTCGATCCACAGCCGCACCCATCCAGACCGTAATTCTGCCCAGATGTGAATCTGAGGCTGTCTGTCTGGGGGGACAAACTTCACCGCATTGTTTAGAAGATTCAGCAAAGCTTGAATCAAGGTGAGCCGATGGCCCATCACCTCTGGCAGTGGGTGATCCACTGTCACCATTGTGGGTTGAGCTTGCCACTCAGCTGCTATTTTCTCAACTACTGTCGTTACCAATTCAGTTAGGTTGAGCGGTTGAACAATAATCTCAGCTCGCGACAAGCGCCCATAATCTAGCAAATCGTTGACTAGCTGGTCCGCTTGTTGGGCAGAAGCCGAAATTTCCTGAGCGTACCGTTGTCCTATGGCATCCAGGCGATCGCCGTAGTCTTCCAACAGGGCTTGAGATAAACCCTGCATAGACCGTAGGGGAGCGCGTAAATCGTGGGACACCGAATAACTAAAAGTCTCTAAGCCATCAATTGCTTCTTCGAGAGCCGTGGTGCGTTCTGCCACTCTTTGTTCTAGTTGATTGGTATAACCTTGAAGTTGGTCTCGCAATCGAGTTTGCTGAATCGCGATCGCCAGTTGACTCGCCACTTCTTGAGCAATTTGTTGATCTTCAGCACTGAAGGCATCCCTTGCCTGAGCCAATAAAATCAAATCTCCTAAAACAGAGTTCTCAACGGTGAGGGCGATCGCCAGAAAGCTATGGTATCCAGCGATCAGGATTTGCTCTAAGCCCACGGAGCGTTGCGGCAAATCTGCTAGGTCTTGGACATACCAAGTTGGTTCTCGATCCCATAGCATGGCAATTGGAAAGCGATCGCTAATCGGGAGGACAGTTCCCGTTACATCATTGGCAATTGCTCCAGCTAGGATCTGAAGTTCAGCGGCTTCGATGTCAAACAGAACCACAGCCGACTGGTTGCAAGGCAGCACGTTGCTCAGGTGAGATAGAGCGGAATGGGCGATCGCAGATGGAGCCTCCAGGCTCAGAATTGCTTGGTCAATCTGATGTACGGCTTCTAGTCGTTGAATTGAACGTTGCAGTTTGGCTTCTGCTTGCTTGCGAGTCGTGATATCAAACCGAACCGCGAGATATTGCAGCGGCTTACCTGATTCATCCAAAAACGGCACGATTGTGGTGTCAACCCAATAGCTGGTGCCATCCTTGGCTCGGTTCTTAATCTCTCCCTGCCAAACTTCTCCCTGGGTAATCGTGGACCAGAGCTGCCGAAAGAATTCTTGAGAGTGGTAGCCAGAGTTGATTAGGCGATGAGTTTGGCCAATCAATTCAGCTCGGCTAAATTGCGAGATTTGACAAAACTGGTCATTTACCTCTGTGATCACGCCATGACTATCTGTGGTGGCTAAAATTGCGGCTTGATCCAGAGCAAATTTCACATCTGACAGGTCTTTGAGTAGTTGCCGCTGAGCCATCTCCGCCTGGATGCGTTCCGTTAGATCCCGCGCTACCCCAATCACACCCACAATGTTTCCTTCAGCATCACGGCAAGGATCTTTGCTTGTGAGAAATATGCGGACCTCGCCTCCTACCAAAAGGGGTTCTTCCGAGGCTTGAGAGATGCCTGTTTCTATCACAGAGCGATCGATCTTTTGCAGCGCGATCGCTTGCTTCAAAGGAATTAACTCTAGATCGGATTTTCCTAAAATTTCTGTCTTTGGCCTACCAAAAACACGTGCTGTTGCCGAGTTAACTAATTGATATTTTCCCTGAAGATCCTTGACAAACACCGCATCTGCCGTTTCTTCAATCACCCGCTCCAGCAAGTTATAGCTCTCTTGCAAGGCTTGCTCACTACGCCTACGTTCTGTAATGTCGCGAGTGACTTTAGAAAAACCATATAGCTTCTGGTTCTCATTGTAGAGGGCAGTAATCACCACACTCGCCCAAAACAACGAACCATCCTTGCGTCTCCGCCAACCTTCGTCTGTATAGTGTCCTTCTGCAATTGCAACTTGCAACCCATAAGCAGGCTTGTTTTGAGCGATCGCTGCTTCTGGATAAAAGATCGAAAAATGATGACCCAAGACTTCTGCGGCCTTATACCCCTTCAGTACTTCTGCACCACTGTTCCAACTGGTAATGTATCCATTAGCATCCAGTCCAAAGATGGCGTAGTCCCGGACTCCCTCTATCAGAAGACGGTATTGCTCCTCACTCTCTTTCAGGATCGCAAAAGCCTTTTCAGCTCTTTGCCTAGCACCTCGTAAAGATTGACTGAGCCAACTAATGAATAGCCCCTCAAAGACAAAGATTGAAATTCGGGTTAGGTTAACTGCATCCGTAACCTGTAAGCTGAAATACGGGGCGATAAAGAAATAAGTTCCGAATAACGCGCATAATCCGGTTGCAAGTAGCCCTGCTCGGAACCCGCCGTACCAAGCACTAAACATGACGGGCAAGACGAAAACCAAAAGTGGAGCGTTTTCGCGTAGCAGTGGCGTTAGCAAGAATCGCAATAGTAGAGCTAACAGGGTTGCCAACACTGCAACACTATACTCTGATTGCAGCAACTGCTTTGCTCTGGCCATTACCCAAGTTTCCTTAGAGAGTTCGGAGGCGCTTTGCTGCTTTTATGCCTTTCTAAAGAAATTAGCAGAATTGCGATCGCTCTAAACTCATCCTAATCTGACTTCTGTAGCTTCAACAGCCTTTCAGGTAGCGATAAGTAGCAATGACACTACTTTAACTAACCGCAGCGCCGTAAGGAGTCGCCCATCTCCATCACAGAAGAGCGTTCTGAGCGCTGTTGGCTATCAGTTTTCCCTTGAGATTTCCCTCTAGCCAGCGATCGTTTAGGAGCTAGCAAGCGGTCTATCTGTCGCAGCAGTCCTGCTGACTCAACACTTTTGCTGAGGTAAGCATCAGCTTCCAGCCCCAGATCAGAAGTTTGGCTGAGGATATCATCCGTGAAAAAAGATGAGATCAAAATTACCAAAGGTGGATTAGCCACACGCTGCCTCAATCGGCAAATCACATCCGGGCCATCTGTATTGATTTGGTAGCGTCGTGGGGGCATGGAAAAGTCAATCAGGGCGAGATCAAATCGCTCTGCTTCTCGCAGAAAGGCATCTGGATCGGTAAAGGTGGACACAGCATAGCCATACTGGCCGAGCCTAGCTTCTAAGATGAAGCACCAAGCCTCATTATCATCAACGATCGCAATTTGATACATTTGAAACTCGTACTTGCGCCCAGCAAATGTAACACTCCTATGTTTGTTCTACTGCATGTCGGTCCATACGCTCCCTACCTTCCGATAGACTCACTCGCCTGAAGGCCCAAAACTTCAAGTACAGGGTGAGAAATTACCTCTAAAGGTGGGGTTGGTTATGTTTACGGTTACCGAATATTAAGAGCACAGCCATGACGATCGCTCCACCAATCGCAGTCGCCGTTATGGCTGAGTTCGCTAATTGACGCACTGCGATCGCCACAAAGGCCCAAATGAACACCGAGGTAAAAGCAATATCAGCGCGTCGTATGGCCACAAGCGCTCCAATGATTGTCGCAACGACCAACATCGTGACTGTCCAACTAGTGGGACTTAAACCCCAGCGATCCCAGCCAGAACTATACAGCGCTGAGGCTACATTGACGATGGTAGCGACAGAAATCCAGCCTAAGTAAATGCTAAACGGGATATGGGCCAACCATTTGCGATCGCGCGACACTTGTCCGCCATCATGTAGCTGTAAATAAGCTCCAATCAACGGCAGCAGAATCACTAACATTGCTGCCACCGAAGGCCAAAACAGTTGTAGCGTGAAGAGATAAACCCAAGCAATCTGAGCTAAGCAAGCCACAATCAGCAGAGCGCTAGCCCGCCGCAGCGTAGCCTCTTGGCGCTGAGCAGGGCCGAGCTGATAAACCCCATAGGCAATGAGTCCAAGATAAATCAGACCCCAAATTGCAAAGGCGTAGTTAGCCGGGGTAATCTGCACACCCCCCAGAATAGTGTTGGCAACCGCGCCAATGTTCAACCCCGCAATCGGGAAAAAATTCGAGAGGGCATTGACTAGCAGCGTTGCGACGATGGCCACAAGCGTTGCGATCGCCAAGCTTATGCCTGCACGCGATCCCGATCTAGATTCTGGCGGCGACACTTTCATAAAACGGCTAAAACATCCTGAATCAGGTCTTCTAAATGCTGCTCACAAAACTGCTCGGCTGCTGCTAAAGACATGCCTCGCTCTAAGGCGTAGGTTTCAAACGCATTGTAAATCATGGCTCTAGCAATGTCCTGTTCTTCTGGACCGATTGCCCAACGCAGCTCAATACATCCTTGAAGAATTAAATTGATGAGTTGCCCCTCTTGTCTCAAATCAGCAATCAATGCGTCTGCCACACTCTCAGAATTAGGTCCACGATTCTGACTCATAGAATTCATAAACGTCTCCTTCCAGTCTAAACAGCACTAATCAAGGGGAGGACTTGGCATAGCTGATAGCTATGTAGGACAGGTTTTCGGAGTATGAAGCGATCGCCCTCCGGTTAGATGTTCATTGCTGTTAAATGCGCTATCGTGCCCAGAATTGCTGCCGTATTCCTAAAGTGCAGCGCGATCGCAGTGTCTTAAAACGCAGTGCTTTAAAGAGTTGCTTCACAGAGTTGCTATGAGAACCATCCGCTTACCATCGGGTCAATCAATTCCAGCCTTAGGAATGGGCACTTGGAGGATGGGAGAAGCTGCCAATCAACGTTCTACCGAAGTTGCGGCCTTGCAGCATGGCCTTAATCTCGGTATCACTCTGATTGATACAGCCGAAATGTACGGCGAAGGCGGTGCTGAAACAGTTATTGCTGAAGCCATTGCTGATCGGCGTTCCTCCGCTTTTTTAGTCAGCAAGGTTTATCCGCACAACGCCTCTCGTCAAGACGCGATCGCTGCCTGTGAGCGCAGTTTACGACGGCTCAAAACCGATTATCTTGATCTTTATTTATTGCACTGGCGAGGTTCTGCCCCTCTCTCGGAAACCTTAGAAGCCTTTCAAACCCTGAAGCAGGCAGGCAAAATTCGAGATTACGGTGTCAGCAATTTCGATGTAGCCGATATGAAGCAAGCTGTTGCTTTACCCGGAGGAGAAGCGATCGCGACCAATCAAGTGCTTTACAACTTGATGCGTCGTGGCGTTGAGTGGGACTTGTTACCTTGGTGCCGCCAACAAAGTATCCCGATCATGGCCTACTCACCCGTAGAACAAGGCCGACTGCTCCAGCATCGTACCCTACAGACAATTGCCCAGCAAAAAAACGTAACTCCCGCTCAAATCGCGATTGCTTGGTTGCTGCACCGAGAAAATGTGATTGTCATTCCTAAATCCAGCAGTATCGCTCACGTAGAAGAAAATCGGGCCACGCTGGATCTGCAACTCACGCCGGAGGATCTGCAAGCCTTGGATGCGGCCTTCCCAGCCCCAACGAAGAGAGGTTCCCTAGAAATGTTGTAAAAATAGAGCAAAAACAAAGGCCCAGGTAGCAATAACCTGAGCCTATACAAATTAAATTTGATGAGCTAGAGAACCTAACCAGACATTAAGCTTGGCAGGTTTAGTTCTCTCAATCCTTGAAAATTAATGGCTTGAGAATCAAGCGGCAAAAATTCAGAGATTAGTAACCGCGAGAGAAACTGTCGTTTCTGCGGCCACCGCCACCACCGAAGGAACCACCACCACCACGGTCTTCACGAGGCTTGGCTTTGTTAACCTTCAAATCGCGACCCATCCACTCAGCCCCGTCCAATGCTTCAATGGCAGCTGCTTCTTCAGCGTCTGCACCCATTTCTACGAAGCCGAAGCCACGCATCCGACCAGTTTCGCGATCGGTGGGAAGCTGAACGCGCTTAACTGAACCGTATTCAGCAAATACAGCAGTCAAATCTGCTTCTGTAACTTCATAGGACAAATTGCCTACATAAATCGACATAGCTTGTCTCCAAAATCATAGGGGTGTAGAGATTGAGATTTCGGAGAGAAGCTTGCCAATACCAAAGGTGAAAAAACCGTCAATGCTAAAAACAAACGCTGCAACCGATTACTAATTCTCTTCTCAACCATAACACAATAGTTAGGTGGTGTGTTGAGTTATTTCCTGACCAAAAAATCTTAATTTTACTTTCTGGTGGACCACCACACCTAATCGTTTATTTGCCGCCCAGTCCGTCATGTCGCTTAGGGTCTTTCTTTTCTTTTTTGGTCCCATCAGACTGGGCTTTCGGTTTTTTAGATTCTTTGTTGCCTTTCTGCTCTTTAGACATAACGATTCCTTAAACTAGAGTTACTTTTCCGTCGAGATGACTAGCAAATCAGCGATTCACCATCAGCCGGCTCTATTACCATGCATCCTCAGGTAAGAGCTACGCTTGGCAAGCATCCTCCATCACAGGATTGGCACTTGCAACTTTAGCTTGCAAATCCACCCAAGCATCTTGATGAAACCGAACCACCCGTGAAATGGAGTTGCGAGAGTGCTCGGACGTAGAGACTGACAAAGTAACGTTACGCTGTCCAGGATCTACGATGTGCTTCACTGTGCAGGTTTGCATCTTGTTGTTGCAATAAGCAACAATGCGATCGCCCACTTGAATCTCTAACGCTTGAATTTTCAATGACCACCAAACCTATGAAGAAATTAGCTTAGCTGGACAGGTGCAATGCTACCTACGAGGTGATAGCGATTGAATGATGCTTTTTTGATTAGGGGTAATTTGCAGATTTACCGCTCTTAAGCAAGTTCTAGGCTCAGAAGGAAACTACGTATCGTGAGTCCTTAGCTTTACTAAGAGTTTCGGTGTTTTTCAATGGTACCACATAAAGACTTGAAATTCTATCAAAAGCTCTATTTTCTCGTCAATAGCAATTTTGCCCAAAATATTCCTAAGAAGATTTTAATTAAGTCAGCTTCTTGAAAAGAGGTGCGTACATCTTCTCCACAGAGTTGTGCCAGTCTTCCCCTGCAAACAAAAAGCACCCCAACTAGAGGTGCTCAAAAAGTGAAAGATTTCGGTCAACGCCATTACTCGCTTAGTAATGCGATAGGGCGATCGCTCCGCTGAAGTAAGCCCACGTCAGCTCTCAGAACAGAGAGAAAATAGCGGCTAAAATTGATTCAGCTTTTTGCTTTTCAGCTAACTCACGAAAATATTCAGAGAAGCAGGAGCTGATCCTCAGGCTACCTGGATCTGCCGAGAACAACTTTCCAGCATTTGCGTGAGCTTAGCTGCGGGAACAGGACGACTGAAGTAGAATCCTTGGCCTTCATGACATCCCCGTTGGCGCAGGTAATCCAACTGTTCCTCAGTTTCTATCCCCTCCGCTGTAATGCTTAACCGCAGGCTTTTTGCCAAGGCAATGATCGCATCACTCACCGCAGCACTGTCTGGATTCGACAGTATATCTTGCACAAAGGAGCGATCGATCTTGAGCAGACTCACCGGAAATTGCTTTAAGTAATTGAGGGAGGAATATCCTGTACCGAAGTCATCCAGGGCCAGCAAGATGCCCAGCCCCTGCAATTGTTTTAGAGTATCAATCGATCGCTCTAGCTCCACCATCAACGCGCTTTCAGTTACTTCCAATTCTAGGTAGGCTGCCTCTAGCCCCGTCTCTACTAAAACCTGCCTAATCATGTCCACTAAATTGGGTTGTTCTAGCTGTCGAGCGGACAGGTTGACGGACATTCGCATGGCTGGAAATCCAGCCAACTGCCAAGCTCGGCTCTGGGCACAGGCCGTACGCAACACCCATTCTCCCAGTGGCACAATCAGACCATTGGCTTCAGCAATGGGGATAAACTTAGCGGGGGAAACCAAACCCAGAGTTGGATGCTGCCAACGCACTAGTGCCTCGACCGCTGTCAATTCTCCACTCTGTAAATCAATTAAAGGCTGGTAGTAAACCCGCATTTCCTGGCGCTCTAAAGCACCATACAATTCGTTCTCTAACGCTAAGCGGTCTTGCAACTGAGCGGCTATTTCGGGGCAATAAAATTGGTATTGGCCGCGTCCCTGCTGCTGGGCTCGGTAAAGTGCCATGTGAGCCTGCTGTAAAAGTGGCTCGACGCCTTGCCGCTCTCCCAGCTCATTGATGGTAATTCCCACACTGGCTGTAATCCGAATCAGCCCGCCTTCTAAAGCGAAAGGTTTTGCTAGCGTGCTCAAGATTAACTGAGAAAGCTTAACCACAGTCTCCAAGCAGGGCAAGTCTGTGAGAGCGATCGCAAATTGATCCTCGCTGAGATGGGCCAAAGTCTCTGTGGAACTCAGGCAAGTAGTTAAACGTTGAGCCATGGCTCTAAGGAGCAGGTTGGCAGTCTCCGGTTGCCAAGCATGACTCACGCCCGTAAAGTCATCAATCCCCACCATCAGCACCGCCACCAATCTTGGTTGGTTTGGAACTGGGGACAGAGTTTGATACAGGCGATCGCAAAACAAATCCCGATTGGGCAAGCCAGTCAAGTTATCGTAATGGCGGATGTAGTGAATCAACTCATCTAATTGGTGTAGCGTTTGGGAGGTATTCGCCATTAACGTCCCAGCTTCATCTTCAAAGTCTGTCGGTAGTTCCGGCAAGGTTTTAGTATCGAGATAGTCTTGCAAAACCGTAGAAGTCAAAATGACTGGAATCAGAAGGTGATGTAAGGCATAGAGAGTGGCTGCGGTGCCTATCAACGTCGCGACCAAAGCAATGACCAAAACTGGAATTGCCGTTTCCCAGGAATAGGAATGGGAGACAACAAAAGTTAGCAATAACGTGAGAAGAGGAACATGGGTGCCTAAAAATGCCACTGCCATTATTTTGGCGATATAGCTAGTTTTGAGGAATCTAAAACTAGCTAAGAATGAATAAAGATGAAGCTTCTGAGAGAGCAACATAGATCACGAGTGAGACTTAAAAGACAACAGGTGAGTTGTCAAACACCTCGATTGAAAGGTGGTTTTACTTGACAATTCCAGGAAATTAGCCTCAACGAGGCTGTCTCTTACAGACTTCCCGATATTGCGATCGCCATCTTCCATCATCTAGCGGATAAGGTTGAGCAACTTTGCTGATAGGTACTACCAGCCATTCAACCGATACTGAAACTCATCAATAAAGCTGCAAAGTCCAACAGTTGCGGAGTCTAACTATGATGAATGGAGCGTTCAATCTCGCCTTGGGCCGAGGATATCTGCTCAAAACGGCCACGATTCAAGATGAAACTATTTACTGGGTCGAAAATCTGTACTTCACGAGCGAACCTTACAGTTGCTTAGAAGACCTCGTTTCGTTTTTGCACACCTTGCCACTGCTTCCCCACTCTGAAGACACGCTGACATGGATTAATCTCGTGAAAGCTTTATCACCTCAAGCGGTTAGCGCGATCGCCAGCTAACTTTCACCATACCTTTACCCATGCAGATGCAGGACACCAGGCAAACTACAGACTCAAACCTACGGGATTGGCGGGATTCGAACCCGCGGCCTATCGCTTAGGAGGCGATCGCTCTATCCATCTGAGCTACAACCCCAGTTTCAAACATCACGATCATAACAGTTGTGTGAGTGCATGCAAGAGCTTTGACAGTATCACGTAGACTCCCACGTTTCTTCCCAAGGTCCACCTCCCACCTCCAAGCCACAGAGATGGCTTTGCGCCACTAAAATCGGTTGAGAGCGATCGCGTTGCCAGAGGCGTAAGGTCACGTGCCCATGCATCGTGTCACGGCAGAAGAAAATTAAACCTTGTTCTGTAGGGGCGCGCAAAGGAGTCCCTGGTGTATCACAAGTCCCCGTTAGCTCCACTCGATATTGGCCTTGCTCAGCTTGCATCTGCCAGCAACCCCACGGCTTAATCTGCCAAGTTACTTTGCTGTTCCAGGGGACAAACTCGTAGAATTTACCTCGATAGTGAATTCCGATCATGGCGACCGATTCCACCCACCACAACACTCCCCGCCGACCTCCTCCAGCCGTCAGGGCTAGATCTGGTTCATCAGTAAAGCAATTGCAATTGAGCCAAAACCATTTCTGCGGAAATGAACCACCCCAGTTTTTCTCGCTATAGGCAGGCGCATTCGTAAAGTTGTAGCGTTGGCCGTTCCAGTCAATCCAACCTGTGGCTAAACCGTGAGCCATGAGGATTTGCCAGCCAGGTTCAAAAATTTGCAGAGAAGAGAGCCAGCCTGCGGTGGATTGTTGCGGACTGCCGACGTTCCCCCAACCATAAATAGGCTGAATTTTGTATTGCCAGCGAGCTGATGCCCCAGAACCAGGATCATTCAATACTCCCTGTTGCCAAGTTGCCGTTGCTTGATACCCTTCTTTGACCCAGCGATCGAACTCTGCCGGGGGTAGCAATCTCGGTTGCTTAGTTTCCAAGTCGCTTTGAGAAGTTTGACTATGAGCGGCTTCGCTGGTGTATCGCCAATGCCCCATGCCCAGAGCCTGCTGCCACGCCCAGAATTGCTGGACTTGAGGAAAGCTACGGCAGAGATATTCATCGTTTGGCCCTAAGATCTGTGCTCCACCACCGCTGGCAGGTGTCCCCCCCTGCGGGTCTTCAATAGAGTACATAAAGGCAAAAGTCTGGCCCAGATCGGGTAACGTCACTCGGTAGTACCAGCCTTCAAAAAACCGACGCGGATTACCGTCCCAGTGATAGCCGCTATGAGGCGTTTGAAGGGAGCCAGAGGCTGGTAGTAAAGAGGAGATTAAGGAAGCGATGCAGCTTGATGCTTGCTGAACCAACGGTAATTAGCCCCTAGTAGTGGTTGAGATAGGGTAGTAAAAAGCTACCAGAATTTTCGTCCCCACCCGGATAGAATTTAGCATCGTCCAGTGTTAAGGTAATCTAACGCAAAGTTACAATCGATAAACTTTCTACAGGTCTACCGCAATAGCCATCCACTTCACCCGATTGGGTGAGATAACGGCATGAAGTCGAATTGCGATCGCCTGTGATAACTTGGGCTCATTCATCTTTGCTGCTCTAGCTCGAAAATATTCTTAGTTATTTAGTTTGGTTCACAGAAAAAGCCGTATCTGAAGCTAATTGAATACAAGCATGAAGTCTAGCTCTGTTTTTCTGAGCGGGCTCAACCATCACTATTTCGAGCATCACTCTTTGTAGTGGCTTAAACCATTGTTCGGATTCAAGGCATTCCCTATGAGCGGCAACGATACTCAACAGCAACCTGCTCTCCCAGCTATCTCTGAGGGAGAACTGAACGCTCCTCAACACCCGCAAGAGCCGAGTCAGCCCCCTAACTCAAGCCGCTTTCGACGGTGGTTACTGCCTGTTACAATTGGCCTGCTGCTTCTCGGTGGCATAGGTTGGATCATTTTTAGCCGCTTCATCATGCCCATGCTGATGGCAGGCTCCATGCAGCCACCACCGACTCCAGTGCAATTAGGCACCCCTGAATCAGCCCCAGTAGAAGATAGCTCAGATTATGCAGCTACCTTAGATTCACGGCAGTCTGTGACCCTACAACCGCGTGTGTCAGGTCAAGTCTCGGCTATCTATGTAGAAGCGGGCGATCGCGTTGAAGCAGGTGAGCCACTTTTGCAAATTGGTGCGGCTGAGCAACGGGCGCAAGTCGCCAGTCGCAATGCTGCGGTTGATACAGCCGCCGCTGATATTGATTCTGCGCAAGCCGATGTCGCCAGCGCGATCGACACGCTGAAAGCGTTGCAAGAAAAACGAGCCGCTGACCAAGCCAATGTCCAGCTAAATCAGCGCGAATACGAGCGCTACCAGGAACTCCAGCGGCAAGGAGCGGAAAGCCGACAAATTCTGGATCAGAGACTCAATGCGCTGCAAACGGCTCAAGCAACCGTCCGGCAGACGGAGGCTGACATCCGGGCTCAACAAAGTGCCATCAACAGAGCCAGATCTCAAGTGGTCAGAAGTCAGCGAGCCTTGGAGCAAGCCCAGGCGAATGTAGCAGAAGGGCAGGCGCAACTACAAGACTACGCTATTACCGCTCCTTTTGCAGGCGTTATTGGCAATATCCCAGTCAAGCAGGGTGATGTTGTCAGTGCTGCAACTCCTCTACTGACCCTGACGCAAAACCAGGAACTGGAAGTACAAATTGCCATCCCGCTGGAAAGAGCGCCTAATTTGCGCTTAGGGTTGCCTGTCAAGCTGTTGAGTGATCAAGACCGGGTGTTGCAGACAGGCAAAGTCTCATTTATTTCGCCCAGCGTTGATCCGTCAACTCAGTCAGTACAGGTGAAGGCGCTTTTCGACAACGCTAACAATCAACTCCGGACGTCGCAGTTTGTCCGGGCCAGAGTAATTTGGCAGTCACGCTCTGGAGTTCTGGCTCCTACTACCGCCATTTCTCGGCTAGGCGGCAGAGACTTTATCTTCGTCGCAGCTCCTTTTCAAAGCTCAGGTTGTCAAGCGCAGGCGCAAGCTAATGCGGCTCCCGGTGGTGCTCCTGGCGGACCCCAGGTGGCGCCTGACCAATTGGTCGCCGTGCAGAAACCCATCAAGTTAGGCAGGATTGTCGGCAACAACCAGGAAGTCGTAGAAGGACTCAGTGCGAGCGATCGCATTGTGACTTCTGGCATTCTGCAATTGCAGAACTGCATGCCGATCGCAGCAGATACTCCACCTGCTAATGCTCCTGCTAGCGCTCCTTAAAACGATACTGTGCCATGTCTTGTAGAAGCGAAGCATTCGGCAGTTCAATTTTAGATTCATCAAAAAATTCCTGCCTGAATCCTTCGCCTCTAGCACTTCTACGGCCGCTTCTACGGGTAGCGAAGTTATGATTCTCTCCATTTCCGACTTCTTTATCAAACGTCCTGTATTCGCTACGGTCTGTTCGATCGTTGTGACCTTGTTAGGCCTTGCCTGTATCCCTACCCTGCCGATCGCCCAGTACCCAGACATTACGCCCCCCCAGGTCAGCGTTACGTCTAACTACATTGGCGCGAATGCGGAGATCGTAGAGTCAACCGTTACCAACATTCTGGAACGGGAGCTTAACGGTGTCTCTGGGGTGAAATACATCAAGTCCACTAGTGCCAATGACGGTACCAGCAGTATTAATTTGACCTTTGACTTGGGTCTGAATCAAGATATTGCTGCGGTTGATGTCCAGAACAAGGTTTCAACCGTAGTCTCGCGTCTGCCTGGACCTGTTACCCAGACGGGGGTGCAAGTTTCTAAAGCCAACAACAACTTCTTGCTGGCGATCGGGCTTTACTCTGACCGAGACGAGGGCAAAGACGAAGATCTGTACGACGATGTTTATCTCAGCAACTACGCCGACCTCTATGTGGTTGATGCCTTAAAACGGCTCGAAGGCGTGGGTGGGGTACAGATTTTTGGAGAGCGCAAATATGCTATGCGGCTGTGGCTTGACCCAGAACGCCTAGCTAGCCGCAACTTGACCCCACAAGATGTAGTGGTGGCATTGCAGCAACAAAACCTCCAAATTGGCGCGGGACAAATTGGTCAGCCTCCTGCTGCTACTGGGCAACAGTATCAATATGCAGTGACAGCCCAAGGACGGCTGAAAGATGCGGAAGAATTCAACGAGCTAGTGATCAAAAGTACGGATGCTGGCACGTTGGTGAAGCTGAGAGACGTAGGCAGAGCGGAATTAGGCGCAGAAAACTACGGTTCGGTATTGCGCTTTACCTCAGACGATCGCGTCACCCATCGGGGAGTAGGACTAGGGATCACCCAGCAGTTCGGCAGTAATGCTCTGGATACAGCACAAGCAGTCAAAGATGAGATGCAACGGCTGACCGCTAGTTTCCCTCCCGGTTTGCATTACGAAATCGCCTTTGACACCACGACTTTCATTCAAGCAGGGGCGGAAGAGGTGATCGTCTCGCTCTTCCAGGCGATCGCGTTAGTGATTTTAGTCATCTTCCTGTTCTTGCAGAACTGGCGGGCGGCGCTGGTAGTATCGATCGCGATTCCGGTAGCTTTCATTGGTACGTTTATCTTTGTCAAGCTGCTGAATTTCTCGATCAACACCCTGACCTTGTTCGGTTTAACACTTGCTACAGGTCTGGTAGTTGATGACGCGATCGTGATTGTGGAGGATATCTCGCGGCGGATTAACGAGGATGGACTGCGTCCCCTTGAGGCGGCTCTCGCCTCCATGAATGCGCTGTTTGGTGCGGTCATTGCCACATCGCTGGTGTTGATCACAGTGTTCGTGCCCATTGCCTTCTTCCCTGGCACCACAGGGCAACTATATAAGCAGTTTGCGCTCACAATCGCTTTCTCAGTTGTGGTTTCTACTTTCAACGCGATTACGTTTACGCCCACTTTGTCAGCTTTGCTGCTGAAGCAAGGACACACAACGCCAAACAATTGGTTTTTTAATGGCATTAATGGTGCGATCGAGCGGACCCGCCAAAGCTACACTGGAACACTGACAAAAGTCATTCGGCGCAAAAGCATAGTGCTGGCCTTGTTCTCAGCGGGTTTAGTCCTTACCTACTGGATCTACACGATTGTGCCAGCGGGGTTTGTACCCGATGAAGACCAAGGCTACTTTATTACACTGGTTCAAGGACCAGAAGGCGTATCCCTCAGCTACACCGAAGAAGTTTTGGCAAAAGCTGAGGAGATCATGAAGCAGCGCCCCGAAATCAAAAATATTTTTGCTGTGGGAGGATTTAGCTTCAGTGGTGCTACACCCAACAACGGCTTAATTTTCTCCACCCTAAAACCCTGGGCAGAACGTCCTAAAGCAGAACAGTCGGTTAAAGGCATTATTGGCGGATTCTTTCCGCAACCATCGGGGCTATTTCCGCAACTGATTGGAATTAAGGAAGCGATCGTGGTGCCGTTTCCCCCACCCGCTATTCAAGGGATTGGTAATTTTGGGGGATTTGAGTTTCACCTACAAGACCGCACAGGCAGCGACTTCAACACGATTGGGGAAGTGTTAGGTAAATTCATGGGGCGGGCAACTACCTATCCCGCTCCTGACAAACCTCAACTAGCTGGGTTGCGGCCTACCTTTAATGCCAACACTCCCCAGATCTCCGTAGAAGTGGATCGGGTGAGAGCCAACCAACTCCAGGTTTCACCGGAAGAAATCTTTAGCACGTTGCAAATTTTCCTCGGCTCCGCCTATGTGAATGATTTCAACCAGTTCCAACGGGCTTACCGAGTGTATGTGCAAGCAGATAGCCGCTTCCGTTCTAATCCGGAAGACATCAAGAAGCTGTATGTGCGATCGCGAGCTGGCAGGATGATTCCTCTCGGCAACTTGGTGCGTGTGAATCAGACAATCGGCCCTTCGATCATTACCCATTACAATCTCTCCCGTTCTGTAGAGATTAACGGCTCAGGATCACCTGGCGTTAGTTCTGGGCAAGCAATCAAGGCGATGGAAGCCGTAGCCAACGAAACCCTGCCCAAGGGGTTCCGGTACGAGTGGTCTGGTCTCTCCTTGGAGGAGATTCAGGCAGGCGGTTCAGCCGTCTTTATTTTCTCTCTAGGCATTATCTTTGTCTTCTTAACCCTGGCGGCTCAGTATGAAAGTTACACCGATCCTCTGATCATCATGCTGACTGTGCCATTAGCGGTTTTGGGAGCCTTATTCGCGGTGCTACTGCGGGGCACTGCGAACGATGTCTACACCCAGATCGGGCTAGTCATGCTGATCGGCATGGCGAGTAAAAACGCAGTCTTGATTGTGGAGTTTGCCAACCAACTTTCTGACGAAGGATTGACTTTAACCAAAGCGGTGACGGAAGCTTGCCGAGACCGCTTACGCCCAATCTTGATGACTGCCATTTCAACGGTGATCGGCGCTGTGCCTCTGATCGTTGCCACCGGACCAGGAGCCGCAGCCCGACAATCTTTGGGGACAGCGATCGTGGGCGGAATGTGCGTAGCCACAGTGCTCAGTTTGTTTGTAGTGCCTGTGCTGTACATCGTGATTAAAACCGCTGAATCTCAGCTCCGGCGATCGCGCCAGCCAGCCTTTGTAGGTGTAAACTCAGCGACTATGGGCAGCGATGGAGATGGCAACGGAGATGGTCATAAGGATGGGCATAGTGACGGTGCAGGTCATCACAGCCGAGAAACTACTGCTAGCCGCTCCACAGATCATCACTAGAGATTAGGGCATACATTAAGAGAGCGATCGCTTTACTCAAATAAGGCGATCGCTCTTGTTTTTACTGAAACTCGAAGCTAGACACTACTTTTTGGTAAGCCTGACGCATGGGATCTTCCGGGTTGATGTAAGCGCCATGAATATGAATCACATAACGACCATCGGGGCTAGGGAAGAGAACGTTATCTGCTTCATACAGACCTGTGGAAGCGTAAGCTAGCGCATCTTGACCCGCTACCGTAATATTTTTATCTTCGCCTCGGCTCAGATTAGCTTCCTTCCAAGCTGCGAGGGGGCGCTTCTGAGCATTATCAAAAACTGAAATTGTCACGCTCGCCGGATACTCACCTCCCTTCCAAGTGCCGGAGGCGATCGCCTGATAGTCTTCGCTGTCCCAAACTTCTAGCCTTCCCAACAAAGCCTCTTTAGCCTCTGGAGGTTTATTTTCACTGCGATTATCCGGTGTAAAACCTTCCGGATATTGGAAACGAAAGCCAAAGCGATCGCTCTGAAAAGTATTTTTTCCTTGAGTGCTAGAGGGAGAAGAAGTAGGCTGAGTGATAGTTGGAGTTGGGGACGGACTCCCAGTATCAGGGTATGGGGCAGGTAGAGGAGCGGGCTGTAAGGGCGTGCAGCCAGCAGCTAAAGATAGGAAGAGGCCAAAAATAGCAAAACGTTTCATAATACGCAAGTTGAGAGAGTTGTAGCGATCGCTGCTCTCTTGCTGGGGTAGGCAGGAGACAACTGATAGAAGATACATCCATCTCAAATCGTTTTCCTGAGTTTTAGAAACCCTTGCTGCATAATTTGAGGGGCAACGTCACACGCAGTTTTCTTGCCACTGAAGGATAAGAAGAGACCATGTTATAAACTCTTATTACTCGACTTCTTCAAATCACAGTAATAAACAATGGCACAGCTAGAACGCTTGATCCTTATGGCAGAGGATGAACTCACTCAATACAGCACTGATGCTCGCAAGATAGAAAAACTGCGTCAAAAAATCGGTATCTCTGTTCCTTTAGCAGAGCAGCGGCAGATTAAAGAAACATTGCTGGCAGAGATGCCGACAGATACCTTAAGCCAACTTGTGGAGAAACAGCGCCAGACCGTCGCTCTGCCATTTTGGGGCATCGCTGGCCTCGGTTTACTGCTAGGGATATCATTCTCCCAACCTTTCGATTTTGCGATCGTGGCTGCTGCTGGGTTTGCCGCCTTTAAGATTCAACAGTGGGGCTGGAAACTACAAGCTAAGCGCCTCGTGATTCAAACGCTAGAAGACATTGAGGAGAGAATTCAACAAGCTACTGCAAAATGAAACAGAGGGTATAATCTGCGGTGACAAAGCTCGCTCTTGCTTGAACCAATTTCCTACTTTAACCAGTAACTACGATGAATATCCCTGACGGTCCAAAAATACCATCTTGGTTACAAAAACTGCAATATACCTTAGATCCCCTAAGGTTCCTGGAGACAGCAGCAGAACGTTACGGAGATATTTTCAATGCACCTGTTATGGGAAATGCCGATATCATGCTGCTGGTTAGTCATCCTGCCGCAATCCAACAAATTTTTTCTAGCGATACCAAACAATTCGCCGCTCCGCCTAATCAATTGTTGCGGCCTTTAGTGGGCGAGTATTCCTTGCTGGTATTAGAAGGCGATCGCCATCTCCAGGGGCGCAAACTCCTTTTGCCTCCATTTCACGGCGATCGCATGCGAGCCTATGGGCAATCAATTATTGAGTTGGCAGATAAAGCCTTTGCTCAGTTAGCGCCTAGTCAGTCCTTTACTGCCCGCACCCTAGCACAGAACATCTCGATGGATGTGATCTTGAGGGTTGTGTTTGGGCTATCGGAAGGAGAGCGATTCTATGAGCTAAAGCAACGCATCACTACACTGATGGATTTGTTTAAATCTCCGTTGATAGCAGGCTTGCTCTTTTTCCCTAGCTTACAAAAGGATTTAGGCCCTCGCAGTCCTTGGGGATATGTGCGGCATGTCCAGCGGCAAATCGACGAACTACTCTACACAGAAATTCAAGCTCGTCGGCGACATCATGATCCTGCTAATTCAGATATTTTGAGCCTCCTTCTTTCCGCTAAGGATGAAGCTGGAGGAGGCATGACTGATGCAGAATTAAAAGATGAATTAATGACTTTACTGTTGGCAGGCCACGAAACTACAGCCTCTGCGATCGCCTGGACATTCTACTGGGTGCATAAATTTCCTCATGTCCGGGAGAGGATACTTCAGGAGCTAGCCACATTAGGAGATGCGCCTGATCCCACCAGCATTGCTCGGTTGCCCTATCTCACAGCAGTTTGCCAAGAAACTCTCCGGATTTGTCCCATTGCTGTGCTAACAGTGCCCCGAGCCGTGAAGGAACCTGTGGAGCTTATGGGCTATTCATTACAGCCAGGGATTAGGGTGTTTGGTTGCATTTACCTCACCCATCATCGTAAAGATCTGTACCCAGACTCCAAACAATTCAGACCCGAACGCTTCCTAGAGCGCCAGTTTTCCCCCTATGAATTTTTACCCTTTGGAGGAGGTGTCCGACGCTGCATTGGTGAAGCTTTAGCCTGGTTTGAAATGAAATTGGTGTTAGCGACGATCCTACAGCGCTATGAATTAGAGTTGAGCGACCAAAAGCCAGAACGTCCTGTACGCGGAGGCGTCACACTAAGGCCAGAACGGGGAGTTAAGATGGTATTGCGATCGCGCCGCTAGGGAGACAGCCTTACTACCCCAAAAACAGCTTGTAAGCAGGGTTCTGACTTTCATCCCAATAGCGATATCCCAACGTGTCGAGGAAGGCTTGCCACTCTTGCATCTCTTGGGGTGGCACTTGCATCCCCACCACAATCCGCCCATAGTCTGCACCGTTGTTGCGGTAGTGGAACATGCTGATGTTCCAGTTGGGGCTCATGGAGGTGACAAACTTCATCAAGGCACCGGGACGTTCGGGAAACTCGAAGCGGTAGAGCAGTTCATGATGAGCCAGCGCCGAGTGACCACCCACCATATGGCGGAGGTGGAGTTTAGTTAGCTCATCATCTGTGAGATCAATCGTCTTAAATCCACAGGTCTCAAAACCTTGCGCCATCTTTGCGGCATCAGCTCGATTTTGAATCTGTAAACCGACAAAGATATGTGCTTCCTTTTGATCAGAAATGCGGTAGTTGAACTCGGTGAGATTGCGACGACCGAGACACTCACAAAACTTGCGGAGGCTACCCGGTTCTTCGGGGATATTAACGGCAAAAATTGCTTCTCGACGTTCGCCAAACTCGGCTCGCTCTGCCACAAACCGCAGGCGATCGAAGTTCATGTTAGCGCCGCAAGCGATCGCAATTAACGTTTGTCCTTCAAGTTGTTCTCTCTCTGCGTAAGCTTTGGCTCCAGCGATCGCTAAAGCTCCGGCAGGCTCTAGGATCGATCGCGTATCCTCAAACACATCTTTGATCGCCGCGCAGGTCGCATCTGTATCCACCAGAATAATGTCATCCACATATTCTTGGCAGAGGCGAAACGTTTCTTCCCCGACTTCGCGCACCGCCACCCCATCAGCAAACAACCCCACCTGAGGCAAGCGCACCCGATGTCCTGCTTTAAGGGATTGGTGCATCGCATCGGCATCCACAGGTTCTACGCCAATGATTTTGATTTCTGGGCGTAACCGTTTAACATAAGCCGCAATTCCAGAAATTAAGCCACCACCACCGATCGCGACAAAGATGGCATGAATCGGTTGCTGACATTGCCGCAAAATCTCCATGCCAATCGTGCCTTGGCCTGCAATCACATCGGGGTCATCAAAGGGATGAATAAAGGTCAATCCTTTTTCCGCTTCAAGTTGACGGGCATAAGCATAAGCATCATCATAGGTGTCGCCATGCAGCACCACCTCACCGCCCCGTGCTTTAACCGCATCTACCTTGACCTGAGGAGTAGTCACAGGCATGACAATGATCGCACGGGTTCCTAACCGACTAGCACCCAGAGCAACCCCTTGAGCATGGTTTCCTGCTGAAGCTGCAATCACGCCTTGCGCTAGCTGCCCCGGGGACAAGTTTGCCATTTTGTTGTAGGCCCCCCGCAGCTTAAACGAAAACACTGACTGCATATCTTCCCGCTTCAGCAGCAATCTATTATTTAGTCGTCCCGATAAATTGGGCGCGTGCTCTAGCGGCGATTCTTGGGCGACATCATAAACACGAGCCGTCAGGATTTGTACCAGGTAGTCGCAAAGCATGGGGTCAAGGGGTGAGCAGTGGCAGATAAACGATAATTCTACTTCAGTCTCGTCTTTTGCTGTGCAGGTGGGCGATCGCGCTAGTTAGAAAAGCTTCCATAGTTTCCTGCGCTCAAAGTTAAGCTGTTTCATTTACTTTGTCGCCATCTAGCAAGTTCTGGGAAGCCTAGGGGTGGAATGCTTAGCTTGCGATCGCTGATGCCAAAAGCTGTGTCGTGTTGAGCAGCGGGTTTTACTAGAAGAGGAATTATTAGTGGTAGTTATGACCGACCAATACCGATTAGTCACTAGAAGCGATTTTGACGGCCTTGTCTGTGCTGTTTTATTAAAAGAATTAGATTTGATTAACGAAATTAAATTTGTCCATCCCAAAGATATGCAGGATGGCAAGATTGCAATTACCGATAAAGATATCACCACTAATCTACCTTATGTATCAGGGGTTCATTTAGCGTTCGATCACCACTACAGTGAGATTCTGCGGAATCAAAATCCTGAAGCAGGCTATATTAACAACCCAGAGGCCCCTTCCGCAGCCAGAGTGGTTTACGACTACTTTGGAGGCTTAGAGAAATTTCCCCACATCTCCACCGAAATGATGGAGGCTGTTGATAAAGGAGATTCAGCCCAATTTAATGTCGATGAAGTCTTACATCCTAAGAATTGGGTACTCCTCAACTTTCTGATGGATGCCAGAACAGGGCTGGGAAGATTCAAGGAATTTAACATCTCAAACTACAGTTTGATGATGGAATTAATCGACTACTGCAAAAATCACACCATCGCTGAAATTCTAGAACTACCTGATGTTAAGGAACGAGTTGACCTCTACTTTGAACAAGCATCTCAGTTCAAAGATCAACTTTTGCGTTGTGCCACCGTATATGACAACTTAGTGGTTTTAGACCTGCGGAATGAGGATGTAATCTACGCAGGCAACCGTTTCATGATTTATGCTTTGTTTCCTAACTGCAACATCTCCATTCATCAAATGTGGGGTGTAAAGCAACAAAATACAGTTTTCGCAGTGGGTAAGTCGATTTTCAACAAAAGCTCCAAAACCAATATTGGCGAATTAATGCTGCAATATGGCGGCGGTGGTCATGCCAATGCGGGAACTTGCCAAATCGACAATGCTCAAGCTGAAGTAACTCTAAAGGAATTGATTGCTCGAATTAACACAGATGGCTAAAGAATAGCCAAAGCAGCCATGTGAGGCAGTTCAGCGCGATCGCTCCCTTCTAATTTCTCTTCAGAACGACCTATGCAATATCCACTCACGCTCACCTTTAAATTTTAGTCGCTAGCACCTCAACCGACTCTGCAAGATGCAACAGGGGAGACAATCTTTTGCATTCGTCAGAAACTGCTCAAACTCAAGTTCTGCTAAGTCCGGTGATGATGCTTTTGTTGGAGCGGAATCGTGGCTAATCAGGTGCGTACCCGATTCATGATGGAGGCGATCGCTCTTTTACATTCGACAGGGCGATCGCTCTTTCTAAGGCAGCCACTACCTCCCAAAGATAGTCATTATTAAGGTAACTGCTAAGCTGATTCTGTACATCAAAAGGTTAAGTCAGCGATCGCCCATGACTCTCGCACCATCTTAAGTTTTGACTCTGCAGGAGTTTCTGGAACTCTCCTCTGAGTCGCCAGCATGGAAATATATCGGTAGAATAGCAATTCAGAAACCAATGGGGGGCGGCAAGCATGGTTAATTGATCCCAAGGAGCGTTTAGTCTTGGTTTATCAGACCGATCGCTTGCCAGATTTACTATCAGGCGCAGACATGTTACCAAGTTTAGCGAGAATGGCTTTGAGCTTATCAGTCGAGCAGGTATTTGCGTGGCTCCGCCGACGTTAGCCGCAAAACGTTGAGCTTTGGGCCAGTTAGAATTGCTTAAGTCTAAGTATTGTGGCTTAAATTCTCTATTCAAACGTCACGATGGAGAGCGAAACTGTTAAGCTGCAATTTGAGAGACCGGGTTTCTTTGTTGAGAGTTTATAAGTCCCATGCGTAGAACCTACGATTTGCACGTCGTTGAAACGCGTCCCCTATTAAGTCCAGCCTTTATTCATAGCGAATTGCCGATCACTGAAGAAGTGTCTACTTTGGTGGCAGAAACCCGCGATCGCATCCGCAATATTCTACAAGGAGAGGATCAACGCCTACTCGTAATTGTGGGTCCCTGCTCAATTCATGATGTGGATGCAGCCTACGAGTATGGCCAAAAGTTGCTCAAGCTGCGGACAGCGCTACAAGACCAGCTTGAGATCGTCATGCGCGTTTACTTTGAGAAACCCCGCACTACGATTGGTTGGAAGGGCTTGATCAATGATCCCCACTTGGATGGCAGCTACGACATCAATACGGGATTGCGGCAGGCGCGGAAGTTGCTCTTGGAGCTGGCTAAACTGGGCCTACCTGCTGCCACAGAATTGCTTGATCCCATCACTCCGCAGTATCTAGCAGACCTGATTTCCTGGACCGCGATTGGGGCACGCACCACCGAAAGCCAAACCCATCGAGAAATGGCTTCTGGGCTCTCTATGCCTGTCGGCTATAAGAATGGTACCGATGGCAACCTGGGTGCTGCCGTAAATGCAATGCTCGCAGCCAATTCTCCTCATCATTTTCTAGGGATCAGTTCCCAAGGGCTAGCGAGTATTGTCACTACAACAGGCAATCCAGATGGTCACTTAGTGCTACGCGGTGGTAAGCAAGGACCCAACTACGACGCTGCTTACATCGAGAAATCAGCCAAGGAACTGAGCAAATACAAGCTCAACCAGCGCATTATGATTGATTGTAGTCACGGCAACTCTGACAAAGACTACACCCGCCAACCCCTAGTCTCGCAGGACATTGCGGCTCAGGTGAAAGCTGGCTCTCCTCACATTATGGGGATTATGATTGAGAGTCATTTGGTGGCGGGCAGTCAACCCATTCCCGATGATTTGTCTCAACTCACCTACGGCCAGAGTATTACCGATCCCTGTGTGGATTTAGGCACGACTGCGGAAATGCTAGAAAACCTGGCAGAAGCGGTGAGTCGACAAACCGGGGGAGTTCCAGTCGCCTAGATTGGTCAATTCTGTAACCAATTTTGTAACCGGACTCAGGGGTGGGTTGCAGAAGGCTAGTTTAGGAGAGTAATGAATGACTCTCTTACTTCTGGTGCTTTCAATGATGCGTTTCACTTCAAATTCTTCAGCAGCCAAGCAACCTCAAAAGCTTTTGTCGTTAGCTCTGTTGGGTGCCGTCATGTTTGGTGCTGTTTCTGCACCAGCAGCAGTGGCGCTGCCCCACCCTTCCCAACCCCTGATTGCCCAACTTAAGCAAGCCCAAGCTGCTAAAGCTAAAACTCGTTTGCCCCAGATGGTGGTGCGGCGAGTTAAACAAGATTTAGTTCAACGCTTTGAGTTGCGATCGCGCGACTTAAAAGTAGTCAGCTTTAGCCGAGAAACTTGGGGAGATAGCTGCTTAGGGCTGGCCCAACCCAATGAGCGCTGCGCGATGGCAACGGTAGAAGGTTGGCGAGTTGAAATGACCAATGGTAAAGAGAATTGGGTCTACCGCACTGACCTGAAAGCTCAAGTGATCAGGATAGAAACTCAAGATCCCTCTGCTTTGCCGCCTCAAGTGGTCGACCGCCTGTTCGAGACCATTGCAAAACAAACTCGCGTTCCTGCTTCTAGCTTGCGCGTTTTAGAATCTAAAGCTGCCACCTTTGACGGCTGCATGGGGATTTACGAACCCGGACGAGCTTGCACGAGAATTGCGATTTCTGGTTGGAAAGTGATTGTAGCGGGCGATCGCCAACAGTGGGTTTACCATGTGAGCCAAGATGCTTCCCGCATCGCTCAAAATGCTACAGCCAGCGGCAGTCGAGGTGAAGTCTTCACTTCTTTCATCCCTGAAGGAAACGAACCGCCTACGCCGATCGGTGACAATGTAGTGTTTCGCCTCAGCGTTTCCGGTGGCTTGACCGGAAGTGTAACCGATACTTACCTCACCGCCGATGGGACGCTCTACAGCCAAACTCGTGGTCCTAATTCTCCGACCTCTGGGCCTCAGGTGATCAAGCGTTTGTCTCAAGAACAACTGAGTCAGTTCCAACAGGTGCTAGAGCAGCAAAGAGTCCCTAACATGAATGGCTTGAGATTCTTCACCAGCGCTGCTTTTGCTGATTACCCCACCTCAACTGTGCAAGCAATGGGTAGCACCTTTGAATATATCGATATTGACAAGGAAGGTTTGCCTCAAGCTCTGCAAGCCCTGATTCAAGCTTGGGAAAAACTGTAGTGGCTAGCGAGCCAAAATGAAATAGATCAAGGGTGCTAATGCCAAGGCTGGCAAGAATGAAGCGACGCGAACTTGGGCAATCTCTAACAAGTTTAAGGAGATGCCCAAGATCATTAGCCCTCCCACGCCTGTCACCAACAGCACACGGGGGTCGGTGGCGGGATTAGGGAGAGACTGAGCTAGTAGACCTGCCGCTAAGGACAAGCCACCTTGATAGACCAAAATGATCAAGGTAGAGAAGCCGACACCAATTCCAAAACTGCTGGTGAAGGCGATCGCGGCTAACCCATCCATTGTCGCTTTCAAAGTTAGCAGGGTGTTGTCTCCGGTGAGACCATTGTTGAGGCTACCGATTAATGTCATAGGTCCAACACAAAACAAGAGGCTGGCGGCAACGAAGCCATCGGTAAAGCCACCACCTCCCTTAAAGCGTTGCTTCAGCCAGTCTCCCACTGCCGTAAGTCGTTCTTCTAGCTGCCACCACTCGCCTAGCAGCCCACCCAAGGCGATCGCCACTAGCGCTAAGACTACCCCATCAATTCGGCCTGCTTGGGTTTTAGTTAAGCTACCCGCCATTTGAATCCCGACGAACAAGGTGATCAGCCCTAAGCCTTGAGTAATGATGCGCTGCATCCGGATTGGTAGGCGACCTTGCAGCCCCAAGCCTAATGCGGTACCAGCCAAGACAGTGCCGATATTAATCCAGGTGCCGCTGGTTTTAGCCCAAAAATCAAGTGTCATAGAGCGATCCTAAGGGAGCTGTGAGAGGGGCATCACAAACCATAGTGGTAATAGCTTAAAAGATTATGCTTGGAGGCGATCGCTAGCCAACGCCACAGCTCCCCACAAAGGAGCCTCATCACCTAAGGCCGCAGGCACAATTTCAAAATGAACTTCTGGTAGCGCGGTAGTCTGAGCCGTTTGCCGCACTGTCTCCCACCACTGTGCTCCTGATTTAGTTACCCCCCCACCTAAAATAAAGCGTTGCGGATTCATCAAGTTAGCTACATTGCCAATTCCCAGACCGAGCCCCCAGGCTGCTACTTCCAAAACTTCCCAAGCTAAGTCATCGCCTTGAATTGTGGCTTGGCTCACTACTTGAGCGGTGATTGCGTTTAGATTTTGGTTGACGAGCGATCGCAGAATTTGGCCTCGGTGCGGTTGGGCTGCTAGCTGTTCTTGTACGGCCTGAGCAATGTAAGGGCCAGAAGCTAACCGTTCCACGCAACCTCGCTTGCCACACAAACACAGCGGCCCATCCGGATCAACGACGATATGACCAATTTCTCCTGCCATCCCTTCGGCTCCTGACCACAGTTGGCCGTGGAGAATCCAGCCGCCGCCCACTCCCGTGCTGATGGTGATGTAGAACAAACTGTCACAGCTTTGGCCCGCTCCAAAGCGATGCTCGCCTAAGGCAGCAACGTTAGCATCGTTATCCACCCTAGCAGGAGCACCAAATTCTGTTTCTAGCCACTGCTGTAGGGGCACATTTTCCCAACCTGGCACATGGTGAGAGAGCCGCACTGTTCCGATTTTGGCATCGACTGGCCCACCAAAGCTGACTCCGATCGCACTCGGCTTAGCACCTTGCAGCAGTTCATGAGCCAGCGATCGCATAATCTCCCAATCGGTCTGAGCGTTAGGTTCGGTAGGAGAGAGCTGACGGCGGGAATCTCGCCATTGGGTCTCACCCTGCCCAATCAGTGCTGCTGCGTGTTTTGTGCCGCCAAAATCTAGGGCGAGTAATAAAGGCGTTTCTGTCACAGGCTTGTCTCGACTCAACCAACTTGCTAGGAAGCAATCGCTTTTAATTCTACAGGTTGAATGAGTTTTGCCCCTGCACAACAGAGAATAGAAGGTCTGATTAATGAACTTACTTTGTGGCGTTAAAAATAATGCTGATCTACGGCTGTAACTTTAGAATTTTAAGCTTGAAGAAATGAAAGCGCGATCGATAGAACGAGTAATGCACTAGTTATCTGAGAGGATGACAGACAGTTCATCGACTACCTCAACTCGGCCTCGGCGAATGGCATGGAGTAGGCGATCGATAGAGCCTAATTCTTCTTCATCGAGAGCTGTCTGAAGCAGAGCAATTCTGATTCCGTGGCGATCGGCAAGGGTGATTTTGCCAGAGTCTTGAGACTGAGCAAATAGATCAGAGAGGGCAGAAGGTAGTAGACATGCGCTGACTAACATGATATTTCTAAAGGGAGTTTTGTCTACCCTCAATATCACCTAATTAAACAGACTTTCTAGTGATGTCACCCGCGCTACAAAGGTGATTTTGCAAGGATTTCTCAGTGATGTAGTTCCTCTGTTTCAGTGATTAAAGCTTAGTTTTTTTGTGATAACTATCACAAAAAGAGTAGATGGCGAATTTACCTGGTTTGAAAAATATTTTGGACCATCGGTTTGTCTACGCTAGCGGCTGCTTGATCGAGTTCTGCAATCTCACCTGCATCCAGTTTCCATCCTAAAGCCCCGATGTTTTGCTGGGCTTGTTCCACGCTTTTTGCGCCAGGAATGGGGATAGTGCCTTTCGCAATACACCAATTGAGGGCAACTTGAGACATGGTTTTGTCGCGAGAGGTGGCGATCGCTTGTAAGCAATCTAGCAACGGTCGGCTACCTGACAGGAGTTGCTTAAAGAGGAGCCCACGAATACCTTTGGGAAAGGGGCCTTGCTCAGAATACTTGCCTGTTAGGATTCCCAGAGCCAGAGGACTATAGGCGATGAGTTTGATGCCCAGCTCGTCACAGACATCCTTCAATCCCAACTCTGTAACGGGATAGGTAGACAGCAGCGAGTATTGCACTTGTAAAGTAGTGATAGGAATGCCCCGCTCTGCCAGCCTTTGATGGACTTGCCGTAGGCGCTTCGGGCCGTAATTCGAGAGACCTACCGCTTTAACGAGTCCTTGTTCATATAGATCACCCAGACCATCTAAGAGAGACCATTCTTGCCAAGGTGCATAATTCGCCGTAGACCAATGCATCTGTACCAAATCTACATTTCTCCCTAGACGTTGAGCTGAAGCTTGTCCCGCCGACACCATTGCTTTGCGCGTCAATCGCCAGGGATAAGCGGCCAGCTTCGTCGCGATACAGATCTCCGCTTGATTGGGGCCGACATACGCTTGGGTAAATTGTCCGAGCAATTGCTCACTACGTCCATTGAGTTTGCCTGTGCCGTAGGAATCGCCTGTATCGAATAGCGTCACCCCTTGCTGAACGCACAGGTTAAAGACAGCTTGTAACTGCTCATCCATGCTCTCGTCGTAGCCCCACAGCAAACGATTGCCCCAGGCCCAGGTGCCGCATCCCATTAAAGGTAGGGAAAGTGGTTGGTTACTCTGCATGGTTCGTAGTCTCAGTTACTGGTTATCTTAGGTGGAAATAGCCTCCTTTGTTAGTCTAGTGGGCGATCGCCCGATTCTGTCTAGGTTTCTGAGCTAATTAGGGACGCGATCACCTTGTTATGACCTCTGGGCTTGCTTCACTTTGATCACTTGTTGAGGCGCTTGCATTTCTGTAAAGAGCTGGATGGCTCGCTCAAAGTTGGTTTGACTACTCACAATGTTGTTCATCTTTTGGTGAGTGAGTCCTAGCTGGAAATAAGCTTCAGCCAAGTCACATTTGGCACCAATTTGTTCTAAAAGAGCGATCGCTTCGGCGTGATGATTGAGGGCGATATCAAAAGCAGATTGTTGGCGTTCAATTTCGGCTAAACCATTGAGAGTTTTGGCTTTGATTTGGGTGTAGCAACCTGCCTCAGAAAAGGTCAACGCCATCTGATACATAGCCCTTGCCTTCTCGAAATTGCCTAAGTTGACATAAGTTTGACCCAGAATCTGAATGAAATAAGCAAATCTCCCGCTGTGCTCTGCCAACTGCTCGGTCAGGAGGGAATGATAGATTGTCTCCGCCAACGTGAGAGATGCACTGGGTAAATTCAAATAAGAATTGACCAAAGCTAGACAGACAGTGGCTTTTTCGGCCCAGCGGTGGTGTTCGGTGTTTTGAGCTAGAGCGATTACTTGCTGAAACAAACGGGCGGCATCCGCTAACTCCCATAGATCAATTTTGTAAAGCCCAATGCTGAGTAGAGAATCGACTTTCAGCATTTTGAAGTAGTAAAGCTGATGTTTCTCGGCTGGAGTTTGAGGGGCAATAGGGAGAGACTGCAAGGCTTGATGAGCCAGCGTCATCGTTGTTTCTTGGCAAGCGATCGCCTGATGAATTTTGCCTGTAATCCAGTGCAAATCTCCCCAGATGTTGTAGAGTTCGCTGAGATTGCGATCGGAGCGCACATTGCGAATTACTTGAGTAATGGCAGCGAGTAGCGGTTGCAATAGCCCCATCCGATATAAGGTGCTACCGAGAGGGAGAAACTGCTGCCACTGATTATTTCTACTTTTGAGAATCACGCTGCCCGCTGCCTCAAAATCATTAATTTCGATGTAGTGGTAGTAGGCTTCTAGGGCTTGTAGCGCATCTTTGGCCGTTTCAATTGCAGGGACACTAATAGTCCAAAACTCCGCTGCTTTGTGGTTTACAGTGACCCATTCATCACTAGCTCGTAGACGGGCGATCGCCTCTGCCCGGATTACGGGATGCAGCCAGTAGCTGCCGTTATGGTGTTCGATCAGAGAGCGGTTGCGTAGAGAGGCAATGGTCTGCCGCTGCTGCGTCGATGGAACATCCCACAGTAAACAAAGTAGTGCTGCTGTGGGAATGGTGGGGACATCTTGGTAGCGATAACAGCCCAAACGGTAAAACAATCGATACGCTTGAGGGTCTAGCGCTTGCAGCCGATTGACCTGGCTGGCGACTAAATCTTTTAAGTCAGTGGTCACTAGCAAATCACCATCGTTTTCTTGCCAGTAAGCCGCCATATTATGAGCAAAGTCTTCCTGAATCGCACCACAGAGAATTCCCATAGCCTTAGCATTTCCGCCATAGGCCCGGTGCATTTTTTGCAGTACTGATTTATTAATTGCAATGTTTTGATGCTGAAAAAATTGATTCCAAGCTTCCTGTTCTAAGCTGGGCAGCCGATAGTGCAGTAGGTTGAGGCTCGATTCACATAGGCGATCGCGACTGGTAATTAAGGTCAGCGATCGGACTCGGCCATCGGTCAAGATCCGCAATAGCTCGACATAGTTGCGATGGGCGGCTAATAATCGTCCTTGCAAATCTAGGACAGGCTCTAAGTTATCGATCAAGATGCCAATGCGCCGAGTTTGCAGTTGTCGCTTGAGTCGCCCTAAATTTACGCCAAAGTCTATGCTGGGTTCTTGGCTAAAGTCGTGCTGGAGCCATTCTTCTACGACCCGTTCAGCAGAGGTAATATTTTGTGTTTCCTTCGCCATCAACAGTTCTAAAACTACCTCAAATTCTTGGGCTTGCAGGTATTGTTGGGCCAGTGTAGTTTTCCCTAAACCGCCTTCTCCCTGAATGACGATCGCCTTGGCTCCTTGACTGGCTAAACGATGGAGGTGGGCGATCGCGGTTGTCCGTCCAACAAAGTTAGTAGGTTCTGTGATTGGAGCTATGCCTGGATGGAATGGGGGAGAAGCCGAGAGAGACTGAGTGCGAGAAATTTGTGACGTGATTGTGGTGGCTTGAAAATATCGAGCTAACGCGGTTCGGCAGTTGGTTTTATTAATCTTTTCACCAAGTTGTTGAGAGAGAAACTTCCATAAGTCGGAACCAACATCCTTGACGTGCCCTTCGGTACAACCGTAGTCAGCGGCGATTTCGAAATACTTATGCCCCTGCCAGACTTTTCGCAGAATTGTTTTCTGCAAATCGTTCAGACGCTGCCCAGTTTTGGTCAGAGCTAGGGTGTCAACCCATGCCAATACTGCTTCAGCGTCCATTGATAGCCACATCGCAAAGTTGTATTTAGTCTACCTCGTACAAGGTTACAGTCTGACTGACAACTCAGTTTGGCTACAACGGCTCATCCGGTTTTTCCGACTTTCCGACTTTTTGCTCGGATAAAACTCCCGACTCCAACCGACTGACAAAGCATGCTGCGCCTTTATAAGCTACAGAAAAAGAGCTGGTTGAGAGAAACATGGTTGAAATGCTGCAATTGAACTTAACTTCAATAGATTTGGCAGGCCAGTACCACCAAGACCTGAATTTCTGGCAGATTCAGCATCGAATTGATGCTCTGATCAATCGCTATCTCTCTGTAGAACATTTGCGCGATCGCCTAGAAGATCTCCCAGTTCAGTTTAGAACCCCACAGACTCGGCCTTGGCAACCGATTGATTGGCAAGCGATCGACCGTCAGCAAGTAGTTGGAATTGACCTAGATGTGTTTTTGGCGATTCTCAAAGGCGCGATCGACACAGAAGCTCCCATTCGCCAATATACACAAACCAGTCGGCTGTACTTAGAGCAGTTGCATCCACAGATGGCTCGGTTTGTGGGTGGTAGCGTAGACGAGCATGGTTCCCTGATAGAGCCAGGTTTGTGGGAAAAGGAGGAGCGACAACATACACCAGCTCTCATGAAGGTCTACACCCAACTGACAGGTGAAAAAATCACACCAACTCAGCGATCGGTTCGCTCTTATCAATCGTCTGATAATCCCCGCAACGATCTCTATCGGCATGGTCTCCATCGCATCGCGACCGAATATGGTGCCACCTGTCTCTATCTTTGGCTGATGGCACATACGACAGGCCCACTCCAGGTAGTCCTAGAAGAGTTGGTACGAGATGAGATCAATCACATGACTAAATTCTGGGGATTTGGAGTTTGGGCATTTCCGGAGTCTTCTCTGCCTCATATTGGTCTCACCTTACTACAAACGATGCAAGGACGACTGACTTACAGCCAGAATCGCAGTAGTTTGGTTGGCACTCTCCATCGGATGACGAACGTATTGGCTTGGCAGTCTTGGTCTTGGAGCAACCGAGCCACGTTTATTTTTACCTGTACTCGAGTTTTGCACCGTCTTTATGGCTGGAGCAGGAGTTTGAGGGCTGCGGAGTTGCAGAAGCTTTTTGGTAAGGATGAAGAAGAGCGGAGGAAGGATGAAAGAGGAAGAGAAATATTTGAAGGATGAAAAACATCTTTTTGATGATGAGTAATTGATATAAACCGAGAATTAAAACTGACATGGCTACTGAATTTCTTTCGTCTTTACCTACTGATTTAGATCCCCAACGCTTGCCTCGTCATGTGGCAGTGATTATGGATGGGAATGGGCGCTGGGCGACCCAACGGGGTTGGCCACGGGTTGCGGGGCATCGTCAAGGTGCTAAAACTCTCAAAGCGCTATTACGTTGCTGCAAAGATTGGGGGATTGAATCGCTGACTGCCTATGCTTTCTCGACTGAGAATTGGCGGCGATCGCCTGAGGAGGTCAATTTCCTGATGCTGCTGTTTAAGCGCCTGTTACGTCAGGAATTGGCTGAAATTCAACGCGAGGGAGTAAAAATCACTTTTATTGGAGATTTATCTATCCTACCGGGCGCTTTACAGCAAGAAATTCACCATGCAACCATAGCCACAGCTAACAATCGAGTGCTGCAATTTAATGTGGCTGTGAATTATGGCAGTCGCGCTGAGATTGCGAGGGCTTGTCGCCAGGTGGCTGAGCAAGTGCAGCAGGGAAATCTTAGTTCCGCTAATGTGACAGAGGATTTAATTGAGCAATATCTTTATACTGCTGATATCCCTAATCCGGATCTCCTGATTCGTACCAGTGGCGAGCTGCGTTTGAGCAACTTCCTATTGTGGCAGTTGGCTTATACAGAATTGTATTTTACAGATATCCTTTGGCCCGATTTTGACCGAGCTGCTTTTCATCAAGCTTTGTTGGCTTATCAGGGACGCGATCGCCGTTTCGGAACTGTCTCCACGCCACTATCTAATTCTGCGGCTCAGGCTGTCCTGTAGTTGTGCTTTAGGCGATCGCTGCTGGAGATATCAATCTTGTCGCTTGGATAAATTCATCGTGCTTAATCCGGGCCGATCGTTGTAGATATGCCATCGCCTTCAGTGCCGCCCAGTGAGCCTCCCAATCGGAACCAGCACAGCAATCCTCGATGACATGAAAGTGATAGTCGCGGTGGTGGGCTTCGGCGGCGGTGTAGTGGACGCAAACATTGGTCATCGTGCCCATCAAGATTAGGGTGTCAACTTTTAAGCCTCGTAGAAGTATTTCTAGGTCAGTACCAAAGAAGCAGCTATAGCGGCGTTTACCAATAGCAAATTCTCCTTCAATGGGGGCGAGTTCGCAGTAATAGTCGGTGCTGGGCCAAGTTTCCAAGCAATGAATTGGTTCCGCACCATCGAGTTCTCGGCCAAAGTCTACCATTTCCTTGCGATGGATTTCCTTAAAGTGGATTATGGGCATCTTGGCGGCTCGTGCGGCTGCTAGTACTTGCTTGGCTTTTGGCAAAACCTCCGTTGTCCCTACGTGGGGCAATCCACCCTCGCCAGTAAACACACCCGTTTGGAAATCAATACAGATCAGTGCGGTTGTTTGGGGATTAAATTGAAACGTCATCAGATACCTGCATAAGTGACCATTTAGCTCATGCTCTTGCGTGAAAATTAATGGCGAATCTGGTCAGCCCAAGGCGTGAGCTTTTGCGAAAGCGATTTTAAGCCGTAGTCAATCACAACTCCAATTACCCCAATTAAAGCGATGCAGAACAATACCTTTTCGGTTTGTAGAAAGCGTTGGGCTTGGATAATTTTGAAGCCTAAACCATTCTGCGCCGCTACCAGTTCTGCAATCACCAAGAAGTTCCAGGCTCCGGAGATGTTGACGCGAAGCGTATCTAGGACACTAGGGAAGGCAGCAGGGATAATCACTTTGAAGACAACATTCCGTCGAGTTGCACCCAGCGTATAAGCTACGTTGATCATCTCATGGGGGATAAACTTCACTGCATCTGCCACCATAATGGCGTTGTACAACACCACTCCCAACATGATGATCAAGATTTTGGAAGGCTCTCCTAAGCCTAGCCAAATCACGATTAACGGCACAAATGCAGTCACGGGCATATAACGCACCGTGCCGACTAAGGGAGCAAACAAACTGTCCAGGCTGTAGAACGTGCCCATTGCCAATCCCATTGGTACGCCAATGACTGCGGCAGCCAGAAAACCAGCCAAGACACGACCACTGCTCACTAAGACATCCAAC
Source organism: Trichocoleus sp. FACHB-262 (assembly GCF_014696035.1). Taxonomy (NCBI): domain Bacteria; kingdom Bacillati; phylum Cyanobacteriota; class Cyanophyceae; order Leptolyngbyales; family Trichocoleusaceae; genus Trichocoleus; species Trichocoleus sp. FACHB-262. The sequence continues at coordinate 225,353 of NZ_JACJPK010000034.1, forward strand.
GCTAGATTGTCTTCAGTAAACATTTTGAGGCCAGCTTGAAATACAAGGGCTGGGGAGGGCAAAAAGATTGGCGATACCCACCCCAAAGAGCTAACCACAGCCCAGAGTAATAATGGAACGATTAGGGAGACGGCAATGAGGAGAAAAGACAGTGATTTAGGAAAGCCTTGGCGAATACTCCAAAAAGTCGAGGGCTGCAAATAGTGATATTCACGGATAGGTTCTGAATTCGTCAGGCTAGATTGAGTCACCGAAATGGCCTCTGCTAGGGTTAAGAATTGGTGAAAAGTGCTATTTAGGAAAACGCAGGTCTAGAAGAACTTTAAGTACCGCTGGATTTCCCAGTCGGAGACATGGGTGTGATATTCCTCCCATTCCTGGGACTTAAACTCGATGTAGGATTTGTACATCAACGGTCCCATCACCTTTTCGCTCAGAGGGTCACTGGCAAAAGCCGCGATCGCCTCTCCTAAGTTGCGCGGCAGAAAGCGAATCCTCATCTCCTCCAATTGCGCCAACGAGTAGTTATACATGTTTTCGGTATTGGGGTCGCCTGGATCAATGCCCTCACGAATTCCTTCTAATCCAGCGGCTAACAGCATAGCGGCACCCAGATAGGGATTGCTGGCAATATCAGCAGCGCGGCATTCTACTCGTCCACCTGCTAAGGGAATCCGCAACATGTTGGTGCGGTTATTGTTGCCGTAGCAGACATAGATGGGTGCCCAAGTAAAACCTGACATACTACCTCTGGCCACCAATCGCTTGTAGCTATTGACTGTGGGGGCAATGACGGCGCAAATGGCAGGAGCATGTTTAAGGATGCCTGCAATGAACTGATAGCCCAATTTTGAGAGTTTACAACCCCGCGTATCATCAGGCTCATAAAACAGATTCTCTCCTGTCTGAATGTCTGCCAAAGACATATTGTAGTGGGCACCGCTCCCTGTCCGATTGGCAAAGGGTTTGGGCATGAAGGTGGCAAAAAAGCCATGCTTACGAGCGATCTCTTTCACCATAAGCCGAAAAAAGGTAAAGCGATCGGCCATTTTTAGGGCATCACAGTAAGCGAAATCGGTTTCAAACTGGCCATTGCCATCTTCGTGGTCAAAGGAGTAGACATCCCATCCCAGGCTATTCATGGCTTCGACAATTTCTGTGACCCAGGTGTAGTTATCTAGCAGTCCTTGTAGGTCGTAGCAAGGTTTGGATAAGGTGTCGCGATCGCTCACCGGAACGACTTTGCCATCTTCTCCTTCTTTGAGAAGAAAAAACTCGGTTTCTATCCCTAAGTTGAAGGTAAACCCCAGCGCAGCGGCTTCGGCTAGAACTCGCTTGAGGATGCCACGAGAGCAAGCTTCAAAGGGTTCTCCTTTGAGATAAAGATCGCTGGCCAGCCAAACCAGTTCTGAATTCCAGGGTAAGATAGCCGCTGAGTTGGGGTCGGGACGAGCTGACACTTCTTCGTCGCTGACATCTTGTGGCACACCATCGAGAGCAGCCCCAGTAAATAGCTCTGACCCTGTCATCATTTGGCCCCAGTGGTTCAGTGGTACGGATTTAGCCTTGCACATGCCGTGGATATCGACAAAACTGGCTAGGGCATACTTTACGCCTTGATCTTGTAGCGATTCCTTGAGTGCTTGTGATTCTGGAATTAGGGTTTCAGTCATCTTCTTATCCTTCAAGTTCGGGCGTTACTGAATGGTGGGAGGCATCTCTTCGAGCGGGGTTCCTTCCGACATGGCTCGTTGCAATTGGGCGCTTAGCTCTGCCACACAGCTTTCTAAGATTTGTTTGCCGAAATTAAAATCTGCTTGGCTAGGGGTTCCCACTGCTCCATGAACGCTCTCCTTGTTGACTGTGTAGGCGAAAAAGCAACCAGCCGAGCGATCGGGTTCATCTAGTGCCTTATCCATCTGCACCAAATCTGGCCGTAGCGCCAACATCATGGAAGTCTCGGCACAGTTGGCATGAAAATTAGCCGCATCTTGGTGATAGAACTGATGAATCTGGGGGGTGATTTCCCAAAGCGATCGCAAGGCAATCCGGAAGTCAGGGTAGGTATGCCGCACCTTCTCCAGGCCGCAACGCAGTGGTGCCCAATTGGTCACGTGACCATTCAACAGAAGCAGACGCTGGAATCCGGCGCTATAAACCCACTCAGCAATTTCCAAAATTAACTTAGCCAAGGTTTCTGGGCGTAGGGAGATCGTTCCAGGCCATTTTTTGGAATGACCTAGAGAGCAACCGTAAGCTAAAGCAGGTAACACGGGGATGCCTGTTTGAGCTGAGACTCCATGAGCCACGGCGATCGCGGAGAAAGTATCTACACCAACGGGCAAATGCAAACCATGTTGCTCAGTTGCTCCAATTGGGAGGATCACCATGTTGATCCCACTGTCTCGCACTTGGGTAATCTGCTCCCAAGTTAGTTCTTCCCAAAGTACAGGTTGGTTGGTTGGGTTGTCTGAGCGAGTCATGGTCTCACACTTCCTGGCAGAGACTCGATCGGACATCCCGGTTGGCGGCGGCGCTCTAGATAGTCCTGCATAATTTGGTGATACCGTTCTTGGCCGAAAATAGTGTAGTGACCGGGATAGACTGTTTCTACAGGTAGCTTTTGCAATCGCTCGTAGGTCGCTGTGTAGGTGGGAATATGGCTGCAATGCAGTTCATCTAGCAACTCACCGTCGTAAATCACATCGCCAGAGAACAGCTCTTGAGAGCCAGGATCATACAAAGCAATACAGCCAGCCGAATGTCCGGGTAGATGCAACACTTCCAAGGCGCGATCGCCCAAGTCCAGCACATCTCCTTCTTGTAGGACTCTAGTAGGCTCAGTTTCTCGGAGGGTGTATTGCTCGACTGTAAACCCAGCGTGAGGTAGCAGATCGAAATGATCTGGTTGCACCCAACCCTGCTCTGGTAAACACAGCGCCTCATAATCATCGCCTCGCCGCAGAGCCTCTGCTTCTGCCGCATGGATGGCTCGCTGATCGAACTCATACAGGCCACCTGCATGGTCGAAATGAATGTGAGAGGCGATCGCTAGCAAAGGTTTATCGATCAAAGCAGCAATATGTTGCCGCAGACTCGCTACTCCTAACCCGGTATCAACCAGTAGATCTTGGGTTTGGCCTTTGATTAGCCAAAGATTGGCGCGATTATAGGCGTAATAGTGAGGCTCTGTAATCAGATATAGGTCGTCTCGCAGCCGCTGGGTAGAAAACCAATGCTCACAGACAGGTTTGTTGCACATGATGATAGCGAACAGATAAGCAATGGATGATTATGCTGCTTTCACGATGGAAGCGTCATACAAAGAATCAACCTTGAGAGCCTGAGGCACAAACTTAAAGTCATAAGCGGCTTTGGCAGTCATGTCCAAATTGCCAATCAAACTGTTGGCATTACTGGCGTTGAAACCGACGGATTTATTGCCTTCTAAATCAAATAGTTTCACGCCTTCCAATTGCGTTTTGATTTCCTCAGCGCTCACCCCTAGCCTTCTACCTGCAAGCTTGAGAGATTCGGCATCGTTTGCATTCAAAAGCTTCACAGCTTGATCGACTGCTTTGAGATAAGTTTGTAGATCTGCCTGACGGGTTTGCAGCAACTTGTCATGCACCGCAATCACATCAGCGATTAAGTTGGTATCCTTGGTGGAGAAAATGATTTCTCCTCCTCCTTGCTGTGCGGCTTTACTCAAGTAAGGTTCATAAGAAACGGCAACATCCACTTGTTTGGCTGCGAAAGCGGTTGCCGCATCAGCCGCTGCTAGATCTTTAATGATCGCATCTGCTTCAGTCAGCCCTCCTTTTTCTAAATAGGCTCGGAGCAAAACTTTCTCAAATAAAATATTTTCGCGGGCGATCGTTTTGCCTTTGACATCTTGAGGAGATTTAATCCCACGGCCAATAATGCCATCGGAACCGTTAGAGTAGTCCACCAAGTAGATCATTTTGATCGAAGGATCTTTAGCCGCCATTTGAATGGCATCCCCAGAGGTAAACCAACCAATATCTACCTTTCCTGCTAGGAACGCGGTCATCTCTTCTGTAGCACTCTGGAAAAACAGATCTTGAACTTTTAGCCCTGCTTGGGAGAAAAGATTTTTGCCTACCGCTACGTGATGACCAGAATAGCCAACCCAGTTATTGGTAGCAGAAACCAACGATTGAGATTGAGGTGCATTGGCATTGGGTTGCTGAGAGCAGGCAATGCTAAGAACTAAAGACAGGAACGCTAAACCCAGCAACCGAATCAAAGAAGGGAACTTACGCATGGAGTCTGATTGAATTTAATTAACTAAAGAGAAACTGGGGCAACATCGTGACGGAGGGTATGAATAATTTGCCGTTTGATATCGACAAAGGTGGGAGAAAGTTTAATATCCAATTCTCGACGTTCTGGCAATTGAATCGTAATCTCGGCTTTGATTTGACCCGGATGGGCACTCATGACATAAACCCGTTGCGATAAGTAGATGGCTTCCTCAATGTCATGAGTAATCATCATCACGGTGACATGGGTTTGCGCCCATAGCTCTAGTAAGAACTGTTGCATTTGTTCTTTGGTCTGAGCATCCAAAGCGCCGAAGGGTTCGTCCATCAGTAACACAGCGGGCTCATTGGCTAAAGCCCGGGCGATCGCCACCCGTTGCTTCATCCCACCCGATAACTGTTTGGGGTAGCTGTTGGCAAACTTTGATAACCCCACCACATTCAGGAAGTAACCCACGCGATCGCGCTGTTCTGCTTTTGACATTTGGCGGAGTTGTAACCCAAACGCCACATTCTGAGCTACGGTCAGCCAAGGATAGAGGGTATATCCCTGAAATACCATGCCGCGATCGGAACCAGGGCGACCTGTCACCAACTGACTATCGACAAAGACCGCACCAGAGGAAGGGGCAGCCAGCCCAGCCACAATATTGAGTAACGTGGACTTGCCGCAACCAGAGGCACCAACCAAACAGACAAATTCTCTAGAGTGAATCTGTAAGTTAATATCGTCCAGTACTCTTAATTGCTTACCCTTGAGACCGTAGGATTTGCAGACATTGTGAACCTCTAGTTTTGCACCTGTGGGAGAAGGTATTGGATGTGTTGGTTGGGGTTGAGCAGCGCGGTCTAGCAACTTACGAGATTTTGAATCAGTACTTAGCATTGCAAAAAGCTCCTGAGGCGGGAAGGATTACGGTGCTGCTCCGAAGAACCGAGGCAGATTGAACCTCTACAAATTCTTTAGACTTTCCGATAACAATAGTTGCCATATGCAAACTCAACTGTAGGAAATAGAACAAAAAAGCCCAGGAGAGAAGCAACTGCTGTAGCAGTAAACTCTCCCGGGCTTTTATCCCGCCGTGTAACCTATAAAACTCTATAAAAGTTAATAGATTCGCTTCTCTCGGACCAGGCACTTATCTCGATGGATACGTCGGAACCCTAGAAGCTGTAACAGTTTTCAGTTTTTTTAACTTCTCTAGAAAGCTTTTTTCAAGAATAATGAATGACCCAGACTATATATAGCCAGTTGCTAACAGGAGCAGTTGTATCAAAATTGACGAAATTGCAGGGCATTGCTAAAACCCTGAAAGTTTAATCAAGGGCGATCGCGGTCTCAACCTAACTTCAGCAGGCTCAGGGAATTGATTCTCACAAGCTTGTAGAGATTGAATAATGATTTCATAGAACTAAGGGTCGCATGCAGCGTATTTCAGTAGTTGGAACCACGGGTTCTGGCAAAACAACTCTGGCTCGGCACATTTCTCAACGTCTAAACATCCCGCACGTTGAGTTGGATGCTTTGCACTGGAACCCTAATTGGTCGGAAAGTGCAACCGATGTTTTTTGCTCGCGAGTGGCTGAAGCTTTGAGTGGCGATCGCTGGGTGGTAGATGGAAATTACAGCGAAGTACGAAATCTAACTTGGTCCAGTGCGGATACTTTAGTTTGGCTAGATCTACCCTTTTCTACTACCTTTGGGCGACTATTGCGACGCACGGTGCGACGAGTAGTGACTCAAGAAGAACTATGGAGTGGCAACCGGGAGACGCTCACCAAAGCGCTGAGCCAAGACTCAATCCTGTTGTGGCTATTTCGCACCTACCACAAGCGCCGACGCGAATATCCCGTCCTGCTACAACAACCAGAGTATGCTCATCTAAAAATCATCCATTTGCGATCGCCCCAGGTTGCTCAAACCTGGCTAAAGGAACTGGGCTAGCTTGGCTGAATTAGCTCACCAGAGACGAACACAGCCTCTTTCAGCCAATAGTCTTGCATCTCATCAAAGGTTTTGACTTGCCTACCGTAGAGGGGATTGCCCAGCAATAGAGTCTGTTTTGCAGGATCAATTGCTAATAGAGCGATCGCATGAGAGATCTTACTCTCTCCTACAGGCTCCATGACATGCAAAATTGCTAGTTGCTGACGATTCACTAGATCTTGAATACTTAAATTACGCTCGTATTGAGGATCTAGCCCTAAAACCCGCATGGCATAAATCTCCGCGATCGTACTGGTACCCGTGCGGTCAGTCCCAGCTAGCTTCGTCACATCTAGCTCAGTGATGGATGACTCAGGTTTGATTATTTGAGCGATGGTGGCAATAGATGCAGCAGCACATGTGTAAGGAGTGGTTTGCAGCACAACTTCCTCTGAAACTCTAGCGGCTTGGACCAAGTTGTCAATTGGCAACTAGTAGTACGCCAAGAAGCAGGTAGCCGACAAACTCACCACCAAAAACAAAACTAATTGTTGTAGGCGCTGTATATCTTTCCAACCAGGTAACTCTAACGATAGGATCAGCCCAATGCAGAAGCAGCAAACCGCCAAAACAGCATCCCAAAGGTAGGCTCCCACATATAGCAAAAGAAAGTTGGGCACCCAAGGGCTGCTGCGTCCTGCTACTAGTACGATACTCAGCAGGGTGCCAACACCTAGTGACAATAGGCTAATCACATACACTTGTTTCTGACGGTGCTGTAGGGCGTTGGCAGCGGTGAAACCCCGCCGAGCTAAGGTTTGACCTGTAAAGATACCTGGCAAAAAAGAGATTAGGGAGATGATTACTAGAAACACAAGCTCAACTGCTGTTTGCAGCACGCTATGGATGGGTTGAGCCTAAAGTTCCCAGATAGGCAGCTTTAACCCCAAAAATAGCTCCACCAAACTCAACTATTTTGTAGTTCAGCGAAGTCAGTATCTCTACCAAATGAGTGACCGAGGAGTAGGAGATTACATCTATGGATGAATGCCCAAAAGACTTTAGTAGAGCAAGATTAAGGGGCTGTAGTCATTAAAACAGTTTTATAAACATACGGTTAGAAAAGTAAAATCTTGGGTTTAAGCGATCGCCTAAATTCTTTTTTTAAGTCTTAATAACCTTGCTGAAGATACTTCTAAAAAATAAATTTTTTCAGAAAACATACGAATCAGGAGAGAGAAATGGCTTTAGGACAACCTTTAGAACAACATAGAAGAGCGATCGGTATATTTCCCAGTCGTGAGCAGGCAGAACACGCATTGGGAGAATTGCGTGACAGCGGCTTTCCGATGGACAAAGTTTCTGTTGTAGCGCAAGACTCAAATCACAACGATGAGCGGCTGGCAGGCACTGAAGTCACACATCAAGTCGGCAACAAAGTCGGTAACAAAGCTGATGAAGGTGCAAAGACAGGCGCGATTACGGGCGGTGCGTTGGGTGGCTTGGCAGGTCTGCTAGTTGGTCTTGGTATCTTAGCAATCCCAGGAATTGGGCCAGTAATGCTAGCGGGAGCAGGAGCCACTGTCTTAGCTACAGCGCTCTCAGGTACGGCCATTGGCGCTGCTACAGGCGGCTTGCTGGGCGGGCTAGTAGGGCTAGGCATCCCTGAAGATCGGGCTAAAGTCTATAGCGATCGCGTGGCTCAAGGACAATACATGGTCATAGTGGAAGGCACAGATGCAGACCTGCGTCGTGCTGAAGCGATCCTCCAGCATCGAGGTGTTGAGGAGTGGGGCATCTATGACACCCAGCACTCCAAGGGATCTGGCTCCACCGCCATTGTTGAGTCACCTGTTAAGTCACCTGAAATAGCTAACTCCGCCGCCACAGTCGCCGCAGTTGAGTCAGAAAATATCCAATCTATTGACTTGTATTCAGAACGGCTGGTGCCAGATAAGACTCGGCAAAAGACAGGGGAAGTCTCCGTTGGTAAGCACGTTGCCATAGAAACCCAAAGTGTTTCAACTCCAATTGAGCGAGAGCGCGTTATTGTGGAGCGGATTAAGATAGAGAACGCTGACCGACCTGTAGCGCTTGATGAGACTAGCTTTCGAGCCGGAGAAATCTTCCGCATGGCAGTGTATGAGGAGACACCAAACATTCAAAAAGAGGTGTTTGTTCGCGAAGAAGTCAGCCTACGGAAGGAAGTTACCCGAGAGGTGGTCAACCTTGAAGATACAGTACGTCGCGAAGAAATTCGGGTCGAGACAGAAGGGCATCCCGCTGTGAATGCAGACCGCGATCGCCTGCCTCAGGATCGGATCTAAGCTTTATCTTCACTGGTAGCGATCGCCTCTCCAGGATTAGCTTTGAGGCTTAGATCAGCGATCGCCCTTAGATAATAATTTGATGAATAATTAGCTTTTGCAAAGAAAATCATGAAGAAGTTAACTCCATTGTTTCTGAGTAGTGTTTTGCTACTGGGCTTAGCAGCTTGTGATACTGCCAGAACCAGTAACAGTTCACCGGATACAGCGACACAGCCAGAGAGCAACTTAAAAGAGCCTGTTGCCCAGAAAAACCAAAATGATGCTACTTCCGAACTACGAAGAAGGCAATTAAATTCTGACATTCGTGCCCGTGAGCAGCGCAATGATGCTACTGGCGATGACGCTATTAGAGCCGATGGTGATCTACAAAGCGAAGTGCGCTCAAAGTTAGAAGCTAATCTGCCTCAAAGTGAATTAACTATCACTGCGGAAGAGGGAACAGTCACGATCGCTGGGACGGTCGTAGATGATCAACAACTGAGAAAAATCGAACCTTTAGCAAAACAGATTAAAGGCGTTCGCGCTGTGACTCTCAAGGCTAACGTTGCTTCCCATGCCCAGCCAGATGAACCACCCGCAGCAGACTCCAAAGAAGTAACAGAAACTCACACAAATTAGAATTCGTGGTCCTAGCTGGTACGATTTAGCTCAGGCAAAACAACTAAAAATTTGAAAATCTATTAGTTGGGTTGAACGTCAACCTCGCTAGAAATCTCATTTAACTGGCTGGGTTCGACATCTAAAGAGTTGTCGCTAGCTTTGATCTGCTTAATTGCAAAACTAGCGAATAATCTTTAGGTAAACAGATACGTGATTTTTGTGAAGATATTGTGAGCCCTCAGTCCCTTCACGCAGCGAGCGCAGACTTTTTTGACATAGATATGGAACTAAAGACGATCGCTGGAAATCCCATTAGTTGCTTGGGTTTAGCTAGCCGACGAGTACAAGAATCGGCTTGTATAGCTCAAGCATTTGAGGCTGGGGTTAACTACTTTTTCTTCTATAACTTGGGTTCTGAGCGTTTTTTAGAGGCATTAAAATTACTGGCGAGCGCTCAACGAGAAAATTTATGTATCGCCACAGGCAGTGAACAACGCAGCTCTACTACCCTTCGAGAGTATCTAGATCAAGTAAGAAAAACATTAGCGGTTGATGTAGTAGATATCTTTTTTGCGCAATATGTGTCTCCTGGTGACAACCCTACCGAGGTTGCAGCAGCGCTAGAGGAGCTATACGAATGGAAAGCACAAGGATATGTTCGCTATGTTGGCGTCAGTACCCATGACCGAGCGATCGCTCTGGATATGATCCAAAATCAGCGCTGTGATGTCTTGATGCATCGCTATAACATGGCACACCGTAAAGCAGAAGTAGATGTTTTGCCAACGGCAGTTCAAACAGGTATCCCAGTAGTGGCATTCACTGCGACCCGCTGGGGCACTCTATTGCGATCGCCAGCCGATTGGCCTCATGATCCTCCTAGCGCCACTGATTGCTATCGCTTCTCCCTGCAACCCTCGGCGATTCCAGTTGTTTTGACTTCACCTGCCAACTTGACGGAACTGACTGCAAATCTTAGCGTCTTACAAACTGCATCCCTGACTTCTCCAGAGCTAGTTCACTGGCGACAGTATGGGGATTTCGTTTATGGCAATGGCCTGGACAAATTTGAGACGCAATGGCTTTAGTGCTCAACCATCCACAATTATTTATTGGGTAAGTCCGGTTTGCGGAGCAATTTTGCTGTAACTACAAATACCTATACAATAGTTGACTTGGATTTCACTACGAAAGCATGCGATCGCACAACTGGGTAGAGCACTCATTCAAACCAATGAAACGACCACTACGCTTTCTATCTAAAAGCTGGCGGCAGTCGCTCCAGTCCTGCTTCCTATTCTGCTTAGCAGCTTCCCTGACTATCTTACTAGCGGGTCAGCCCACCAAAGCGATCGCGCAAAGTCCAATTCCAGAAATGCCTTTTCCAGAGGTGCCGCTGCCAGAGGTCAGCGTTCCACAACCTACGCCGAAGCCCCACCAGGAAATTCGGGGAGTTTGGTTAACCGAGAATGATAATGACATCCTGAGAGATCAGGCTAAGCTTCAAGATGCTGTAGGTCAACTGGCTCGATTGAACTTCAACACACTTTACCCAGTAATTTGGAATTCAGGGTATGTGCTGTATCCCAGTGCTGTGGCTCAACGCCATGAGATTCAACCTTTTGTACGCAAAGGCTTGCAGGGACAGGATATCCTTGCTGATCTAGCAACTCAGGCTCATCAAAAAGGATTGCTCGTGATCCCTTGGTTTGAGTTCGGCTTCATGGCACCTGCGGTTTCGGAGTTAGCCGCCAATCGTCCTGAGTGGTTCACCCACCGCCGCGACGGCAGCCTAACCACAGAGATTGATGCTGGCGAAGTGATGTGGTTGAATCCGTTTTTGCCAGAGGTGCAGCAGTTCATTAGCGATCTGGTGCTAGAAGCGGTGACTCAATACGATGTCGATGGCATCCAGTTTGATGACCACATGAGCTTGCCTGTTGAGTTCGGTTACGACCGCCATACCTTAGCTTTATACAAAAAGGAAACCAAGAAAGACGCTCCAGCCAATGCTCGTGATCCAGAGTGGGTACGCTGGCGGGCTGACAAAATTACGGCCTTCATGGCTCAGTTAAATAAAGCAGTCAAGGAGAGAAAGCCAAATGCGATCTTCTCTGTGTCTCCTAACCCCTATGATTCAGCCTATAGCGGCTATCTGCAAGACTGGTTGAGTTGGGTACGGAAGGATATCGTGGATGAGCTGATCGTGCAGGTGTATCGTCCTGATATGCAGAGTTTTCTAGGACAAATCGCCCGCTCGGAACTTCAAGAAGCCAGCCAAAAAATTCCCACAGGAGTCGGGGTGCTAACAGGCTTGAGAAACAAACCCATGCCGATGTCGCTGATTCAGTCAAAAGTCAGAGCCGCTCGCGATCGCGGTTTGGGCGTATCCTTCTTCTACTACGAAAGCCTCTGGGAGCATACCCCCGAACCCGCAGCAGAACGGCAAGCGAATTTTCAGGCGCTTTTCCAATCGCCAGTGGCGCGGGCAGTAACAGAGTAGGAATTGCAGCCCTAAGTGGTTGAGCGCCAAGAGGGAGGGGTAACATAGTAAACGCTCAACCTTTCAACCTAAATTAGTTCAGGCGCTTGAAATACTATTCTCAAGAACGGGATGTTTTCCCTACTCAGTACCTTAGCGACCTCCGAGGTCAGATTCTCGCTTGCTCTTATTTAGCGGTGAATAATCTCAACCGTGACTTCGTGGGAACCAAAGGATTTTCGGTCGTGTTTCAACGCTCAGAACTAGGGAAGGTAGAGCAGCAATTCCCCTTCTTTAAGCCTTATCTCGATCGAGCCTTACTGCCCAACTGCAACGCCTTTTACCTCAACCCCTTGTTATTGGGCGCAGGCTCCCGCGTTGACCCCCATATCGATCGCTCGTTGCGGTCCTACTGCAAAACCGTTGAGCCACCAATGGCAGTGAGTGTGCTCTATGTACAGGTGCCAGCCAACTTGGAGGGCGGAGAACTGGTGCTACGTCGCCAAAAGCAGCAGGTTGGGCAGGTGAAACCTCAAGCCAATACGTTGGTGTACTTTCAAGGGGATTTGACCCATTCTGTTAATGCGGTGAAAACAACTGGAACGCGGCTGAGCTTAGTCTGCGAACAATACAGCCTCAGTGATGCAGAGCTGCATGACATCCCGACCTTGACCATAGAATCGAGGGCCATGAAGCCAAAACGCAAATAGCAGAATGCTACAACAGCCACAACCCCATTGCGATCGCCACCCCTACCAACGTGATGTTGTCGATGTCTGGAAATGGTAGAGCTTCTACGAGAGTTGCCACGAATGCGATCGCTGCTACTGCACCTGTGGTATTCGCAAGGTTGAGAGGTGGTTGAAAGTGGCCCAGGTGATTAAAGAGCGTTAGAAATCCTAGGCCAAATCCGAAACTGCCCAAAAACATAGCTGTTGAGCCTGCCCAGCTTTTATGGGAGCTGAAGGGTAACTTGTGTTTGCCTAGTCGGCGTCCCACAATATCTGCCAAGCCATCACCGCCACACATCAGCATTAAAGCCAAAATTCCGATAGGGGAGTTGCGCCAGAACAACACTGTGCAGAGAATAAAGGCAATGCCGTAATACAGTGGTCCTCGCAAAATTTCGGCGGGCTTGCCTTCACGGGTCATGGCTTGAACAGCAGCAGGATCGGCAATAAGTTCGGTGCCGATCGCTAAAAACTGAAGGGTGATTGCGAGGGGTACCAGGGCTGCAAAATACCGCGCGATCGCCTGCTCGCTGTAGAGATGCCAGCAGAGGACAAACAACGGCCCTGTCCCAATATGAATAATTTTGCGGCTGAGTTTCTGTTCTAGCCAGCCTCGTTGCGCCAGCGTATTTACTAGCTTGAGCCAACTGAGGGCGATCGCAAAGGTGATTGCCGTAGCTGCAATATCTCGAACTAGGGAATTAGCTAATAAAGCACTCAATTCCATTTTTTAAGTCAAACAACAACAGCACCCAGAATCGTTCCTTACAATAATCTCCTCCAATACGATGAGCTTGCCTAGAGTTGTGCTGAAAAAGATTTAGTTTAAATCTTTCTGACAAAGGTATCAGCAACAAGGCTCTCTTTTAATCCAGAAGGGAGATATGAGAAACAGAATTGGATGCTGTTGTAATTTCGGTCGATAAATTCACAAAGGAACTTACTTGTTATCTGCATCGATCGGAAACTGGACTACTTACGACCCAGAACGATTCTTGTGATTGACTTCCCCAAATAGGTTGAGGTTACTTGGAGTTGGGCTGATGCAAGACTTCATTGAAGCGTAAATTTCAGTGAAACTATCAGCAACAGAGCTCCCGATTAAAGTGGAGAGGAAATACCAAGAACCAGTTTAAATGCAGCGGTAATTTGGTCCAGTAAACAGGATGAGGAATTAATTTTTAACCTCCTCTTGACGTGCAACGTAACGATTTACTCGTCTTAGAAGCTAATTAGCTTCTATTAACAGAATACTCGGATTTTATCGGTTTCATGACATTGAAACCAAAGTTTACGATCGCGCAATTATACACTCTTAAAACAGGGCTAACCTGGGCTGGGTTAACTTGGGCGATCGCCAGTTGAGTTGGTAGCTGTCTCTGGTTTCAGCGGTAAGCCATCGCGAAAGACAAGTAGCTCTCCGGGTTGAAAAGATGTCCAAACTTCGTTATCGGTGAGCGGCACAGTGGCAATAATGGCAACGCGATCGCGGGGGGTAGTCAGCTCCTGAAAATCGACGGTGAGGTCAGCATCAATTAGATGGGCTGCGGCAAAGGGAGCCTGACGCACAATGTAGCAAAGCTTGGTAGAACAGTGGGCAAAGAAGTGTTCACCGTCGGAGAGCAAGTAGTTGAAGCTGCCTTGCTGGGCGATCGCGCGAGTGACTTCGTCCAAGACTGGATAAAGTTGCTCTAGGGGCGGTTTATCTTCTGGGAAGGCTTGCCGCAAAGTATTCATGATCAGGCAAAAAGCTCGTTCACTGTCGGTCTGTCCTACCGGACGGTAAAAGCCATTGCTTTCTGGATAAAAGTCGGGCAAGTCGCCATTGTGAGCAAAGATCCAATAACGCCCCCATAGTTCCCGGCGGAAGGGATGACAGTTTTCTAGCGCCACTCCCCCAAACGTTGCTTTACGGATATGGGCAATCACATGAGTAGATTTGATCGGATATTGCCGCACTAGCTCAGCTATGGGGGAGGTGGAGGAGGGTTTTTCATCAAGAAATAAACGGCATCCTAACCCCTCAAAGAAGGCAATTCCCCAGCCATCTTGGTGTTCATCCGTTTTGCCACCCCGTGCCGAGAAGCCTTCAAATGAAAAGCAGATGTCGGTGGGTACGTTGCAGTTCATTCCCAACAGTTGGCACATGGAGGCAATGTCTCGATAGTCCTTCAAACCCTATGCCCATTGATTGTACGTGCGATCGCCCCCTCAATAACTTTCCTGAAGAAATCAGCGCTACCCTGTAAGGGATGACATAACATGACGTAGCTTTTAGTCGAAACCTTATGAAATCAGTTTTAGGTTTGCCCCTCCCTTCCCTGATTGGCTTTGGTTTAGCGATCGCCCCCAGTATGTTGTTGGCCCAGCCCGCCAGCGCTCAGCCCCAAGGGATGCAGGGTAGCTACGTTGGTGTGACCGTTGATAGCAGCAAAACTAATGAAATGCTGCAATCCTTCATAGAACCAGGAACCTGGGATGGTAGCCCTACTTGGTCGCCAGCAGAGCTTTGGCAAGAACCGACCGAAACATCCAGCGTCGGGGTCGAAAATCAGTTTCAAGGCCGCTTGGATTTGCCCAACAGCAAAATCTCGGCAAGAGGGTCCGTCTTTTTAGTGGATAAAGAAGTCAAGGCCGTGATGCCAATGCTCTCCTACGACCTCGCTGTGAGCGGCAACACCAACATTTATGCAGGAGCAGGATATACCTTCGTCAAAACGCCAGAACAAGCCACACCGCTAGGCGATCGCAATGGCGTCGTCCTGACTACAGGCGTAGAAGCAGCCGTGAGTGATGGCATTGTGATTTACGGAGATGCCAAATTGAGGCTCAACCGCGATCGCGCCGATACCAATCCTCCTGTGAGAGTGCAGGTAGGAGCGGGTTATCGTTTTTAGAGCATGAAATCCCTCTCCGCGTCGGGGAGGGGTCTCTCAAGTCAGCTAGATAGCGCTAAATCTGCTTGCAAGAAGTCGATAAATTGCCGAGCGGTACGTCCAGAGCGACCATTATGGCGCGTGGCCCATTGCAAGGCTTGAAACTCCAACTCTTCGCAACTGATGGCAATTCCTGCCTGAACCGCGAGGTGTCGCACCATCTGCAAATACACATCCTGGTTAGCAGGCTCAAAGGTTAAGGTTAGGCCAAAGCGATCGCTAAAAGATAGCTTCTCCTGCACCGTATCCCAATTGTGGATTTCGTCACTATCCTTCGGTCGGGGGCGATCGCCAAAGAACTCGCGTACCAAATGCCGTCGGTTGGATGTGGCATAAACGACAACATTTTGCGCTCGAGCCGTCAAGTTACCTTCCAGTACGACCTTTAAGGATTTGAAAGCATCATCATCTTCTTCAAACGACAGATCATCCACAAAAACAATGAACTTCTGAGGCAAATTCCGCAGTTGCTCCACGATCACAGGCAGCTCTTTCAGGTCAGACTTAGCGACTTCAATCAAGCGCAACCCTAAGTCACTGTACTCATTCAACAACGCCTTTACTAGAGACGACTTCCCAGAGCCACGACTGCCATAGAGCAACACATGCAACGCTGGGTAACCAGACAGCAAAAAGGCTGTGTTTTTCATTAAAGCTTCCCGTGCTGCCTCATAGCCCACTAGATCAGTGAGCCGAATTGGGTCAGGGTGAGCAATTCCCACTAACTTTCCAGATTGCCAGCGACAGGCGCAATATTCTGCAAAGAAGCCAGTGCCAAAACGTTGGTAATAGGCCGCCAAATCTTCTAAGGCATCCGACCAATCATCCATCGTTTGCAGTTTGGTAATCAGCAGTTGCTCCTGCATGGTTTCATCCGTATGCAGCGCGATCGCGGGGCTAAAGCAGGTCAAGTCATCCACCCAGGAAACTGGAGCCGCAGGCAGTTGGGCTATTACTTGCACCCATTGGCTCAAGCGATAGCTCGTGCAGCCATACAGCGTTTGCAACACCCGCAAGTCATGCCGCGCCGCTGTGACTAAAGCCGGAGGTAATTCGGTTAATTCCGTTTGCTGCACGCGCCGCGAGAAGGGGTTATCGGCCTTGAGGAGTTGCATCAGCAGGTATTCTTGCCAGCCTTGATTGCTCGCGGCCAAAGATTGAAACCAGCGCCCATAAGCTTGCACGCAAGCCAACCCGTCTACGTCCGTGTGGCGTAGGGCTTGCAACAGTTCCACAAACCGCCGACCGACTTCCTCCTCAAATAAAAATTGATAGAGCAGGAGGGACGCGGCTTGACGTTGAATAAATTGAACTGAAGCAACAGTTTGGGCATCCATGAATGAATCAGGTAGTTTACTTGAGGAATGCGCGATCGTCCGTTAATCTCTGGACTAAGTGTACAAACTTCAGCCCTGATAGCCAGGGAAGTGACCTTATGGAATCAGTTGTCATCAACCCAGGTATTTTGGCCGCGATCGCCTACGGAACTTTAGCTATTATCGGGGGAATCGTGGGCTTCCTCCAAGTTCAAAGTAAAGCATCCCTCATTTCTGGTAGCATCAGTGGCCTGTTGCTAATCGGTGCGGCAGTGCTACAACTGCAAGGATACGCTTGGGGCTTACCTTTAGCCGCTGCAATTACTGCTCTACTCATCATTGTGTTTGTGGGACGCTGGACCAAAACTCGCAAGTTCATGCCTGCAGGTCTAATGATTATTTTAGGGGTAGGAGCCTTAGCGGTGATGCTGTACACCCTACGGGGCTGAACCAAACCTGCTCCCCTGGTTCGATATTATTCTCAGGAACAGGGGCAAATTAAAGTGATTCCAGATGTAGCGCAGAGTTATGTATATTGCTGCATCTACATTGAGGTTTACTAATGGTTTCCACAGCGGCTCGCTTCCCAGATATCCAAACCCATTGGGCCCGCGCTTTTATTGAGAATTTGGCGCAGCGTAACATTATTAAAGGGTTTGAGGATGGTACCTTTCGGCCCAACCAATCCATCACGCGGGCCGAGTTTGCCGCATTGATGCAAGCGACCTTTCCCAAGCCCGCCATTCGTCCCTATGTGCCGTTTGTTGATGTGCCTACTACCCACTGGGCGCGAGCAGCCATCCAGAAAACTTACGAAACGGGGTTTCTGTCTGGCTATCCCAATAATCAGTTTCAACCGAACGAAAAGATTATTCGGGCTCAGGTTTTGGTTTCCCTAGTGAATGGCTTAGGCATCAACAAAATGGTTGTGGCCGATCTCAAAGCGGCTCTACCAACGGTGTATCAGGATGTGGCTCAAATTCCTGCCTATGCGACTGAGGCGATCGCAGCGGCTACCAGTGCGGGGATGATCGTCAACTACCCAGACCTGAAGCGGCTGAATCCTGCCCAAGCTGCCACCAGAGCAGAAGTTGCCGCCTTGCTCTATCAGACCCTGGTGTATTTGGGACAAGCACCCGTCATTTCATCCAACTACATTGTGAATTATCAGCGCACTGCCGCCGTATCTCATACCAGAGAATTTCGCGGCGTGTGGGTAACATCGGTCTGGAACCGCGATTGGCCCTCTTCT
This sequence comes from Trichocoleus sp. FACHB-262, assembly GCF_014696035.1. Taxonomy (NCBI): domain Bacteria; kingdom Bacillati; phylum Cyanobacteriota; class Cyanophyceae; order Leptolyngbyales; family Trichocoleusaceae; genus Trichocoleus; species Trichocoleus sp. FACHB-262. Next base: position 243,213 of record NZ_JACJPK010000034.1, read on the forward strand.
TCAAAGCTATCTGTAGAGCAACAAAAGGCAGAGTTTGTCAGATTATTGGATCAGTTCCAAGCGTTGAACATCAATGCGGTGATTCTGCAAGTGCGACCAGAAGGAGATGCCTTGTATGCTTCACCGCTAGAGCCTTGGAGTAGCTGGTTAACGGGGACGCAAGGAAAAGCTCCAGAGCCGTTCTACGATCCTTTGGAGTTTGCGATCGCGCAATGCCATCAGCGCAATATGGAGTTTCATGCTTGGTTCAATCCCTACCGCGCTAGAACCGATAGACAAGACAAATCTTTAGCTGCACCCCATATTGCGGTAACGCATCCAGAAGCCGTTCTACCGTATGGAGATGAGCTGTGGATGGACCCAGGAGCAAAAGTAGTCCAAGATTTGTCTTACAACGTGATTTTGGACGTAGTTCGCCGCTATGACGTAGATGGGATACATTTGGATGATTATTTTTATCCTTATCCGATCGCAAACCAGCCATTTCCAGACGAGAAAACCTATCAGGCGTACCAAGCAAAAGGCGGTACACTCTCCTTGGGAGACTGGCGACGGGAAAATGTCAATCAACTGATTCAGCGCCTTGCCACCGAGATTCGAGCCACGAAACGTCATGTCAAATTTGGCATCAGCCCTTTTGGGATTTATCGCCCTGGACAGCCTCCCAAGGCTCAAGGATTAGATGCCTACGATCGCCTGTACGCCGATGCCTTAAAGTGGATGCAACAAGGTTGGGCCGACTATCTTGCCCCCCAACTGTATTGGCGCATTGATGCTCCCGCCCAGAGTTACCCGATGTTGTTGCAGTGGTGGACCGAGCAAAACTCCCAGCGTCGGCACATTTATGTCGGCAACCACTTAAGTAAGTTAGATAGCATCAAGTGGCCTGTTGCAGAGGTGGAGCAGCAAATCGCCATCACTCGCAGCATGGCAGCTCAATTAGCCTTGGGCAATATCTTTTTCAGCGCCAAACCTCTACTTGATAATCGTTTAGGCATTACAGACACTTTCAAGAATGTCCTCTATACCAAGCTTGCCTTAGCACCTGCAATGACTTGGTTGAGTAGCGATCGCCCCTCTCTCCCGATTAACCTAAAATTGCAAAACGGTACCCTCACTTGGAGCACCACAGCTAATAGCACAGTGCGATCTTGGACTCTCTATCAACAGTCAGGAGAAACTTGGACATTGCAGCGAATCCTACCTGCTGACACAAAAACTGTCACCCTTACAACTGGCACCTACGCTCTCTGTGCTGTCGATAGATTAGCCAACGAAAGTGCTGGAGTGTTAATTACAGTGAAGTAAATTAGGCAGAGCAATGGCGCTGAGGCAACTCAGGTTCTGTTCAGGTTATGTCTAAGGAGGGTGAACAATCTAAGCTCGGCTGCGACAAGATCAAACAATACTCCAGCTTATTTGATTGTTACAGTGCGAGTTTTATTGGCTTCAAGTGTGAGCTTGAAACAGCCCCTACCTACAACATGAGTGCTTAATATGCCTAGCAATATCAAAGAGAAAATTACCCAAGATTTGCAACAAGTCAAATCTACTGGACAGGTGCGATCGGACCGCATCCGAGACATTGTCAAGTCGGCAGTTTCCCAGGTTAGCTCTGAAGTAAAGCAAGGTTCTGGTGAACTCCGAGATATTGTCAGAGATGCCATTTCTGCAGTTGTGGAAACCTTTCAAGAAAAAGGCGGTGAACTAAAGGAAGAAGTGACTGCTTCGCTGGAAGGCGCTATTGAGGGTGTGAGTGAGATAAGACGCCGCTCGATCGCTCAAACCCAATCGGAGATGAAGCAATTGGAAACCAGATTAGACAGCGAAGAGGCAGAACTGCAACAAGAAATCGATCGCCTCTTAGTTGATGTGGGTGAAGCAGACCATGGTGAGACTTCACCTAAGGTTAAGACAGCCATTACATCCGCAGTCGATAGCTTGCGAGATAGCGATGAAGTCTCCTTGATGAAAAAACGCTATGCTCAACTCCAAGCACAACTAGCAATTCTCCGAGCTAACTTAGCGGCTCGCTATGGTGGACGCACCGAAGATATCCAGGGATATTTGGACGAAGCCAAAAACTGGTATGACCGCTCTCGGCCCCAAGCGGAAGCGTTGGCTGGACAAGTAGAACAGAAGCGATCGCAGCTAGAGGAGCGCTTGGGAGATGCAGGGACAGCCGTAGCGAAAAAAGAGCGCCAAATTCGGCAAATTCTCAGTGAGCTACTGCACTCTGCAGGGGATGCTTTACGCGAGAAAGAGCGTTCTAATAAGCGCTAATTCGGGTTCAATTTCTTTGTTAGAGATCAGATAAAAAAGAGGGCGGTCGCCTCTGATTAACAGAAGAGCGATCGCCCTCTTTTTTTACATGAAACCCTGTAGGGGCGAACGGCCATTCGCCCCTATGAGTTGCTAGCTAGCGTTAATCAACTGGAGCAATCGCTGTAAGGAGATCTCTACTTGGGCAGGATAGTGGTTGAGGTCATGGCCGAGGCTGTAGATTGCTTTCTCCAAAAGATAGGCATTCAGCAGCACCTGTAGCTCCTGCTCGGTTTGAGGCACGAAAGGATGATGGGCCGCAGTCTCAAGGTAGGTGTTGAGGAATGTAGCACTGACAGAACCATGCCAAAACTCTGTCCATTGCTCCATAAGAGCTAGGTTGTCGGCATGAATCAAGCCACCTTCGATTTCATTACGCAGAGCTTGGTTAGCGGCGTAATAGAAGGACTGGAGTATCCCTGCCACATCTCGCAAAGGCGATCGCTTCATCCGGCGTTCGCTCAGAGTTCGATTCGGTTCTCCCTCAAAATCAATAATGATGAAATCCTTCCCGGTATACAGCACTTGCCCCAGATGATAATCCCCGTGACAGCGGGTCCGCATCGCGGTAATTTTCTGGTTCAGAATGAGTTGGAAGCTATCCAGCGCTTTCTCCTGAAGATCACAAACAGACTGAGCCAGCGGTTGAACATCAGCGGATAAAGTGCCTAGGTTCTGCTTCAGCAACCGGAACACTTTCCCGGTCAAATTGCGCGCATATTGATAAATAGAGCGCTGATAGAATGTGGAGAAGGGTTCTGGTGCAAAACTGGCATTCTCTAGATCGGAAGCTAAAGCACTGTGCAGTTCCGCGGTCCGCTGAGCCAAGAGCTGGACATTAGCCAGATAAGAACCAATCTTACTGAGGTGAGAATCAGGCACTGTAGCTTTTTGCCAATCAAACAGCGTTCCTGAAGGAATTGAAATTTCCGTGATTGCTTCTGGCTGAATCAGAGCATGATCGAAATAATCCCGTAAACTATCGAGAGTGTAATCCCAACCGCTTCTGGTATCCAGAACAAATTCTTGCAACCTACCCAGAGTCATGGGTTCTTTATTGGGTTGGCGATACTCTAGAGCGCCTGCAACCGAAGCAAAATGCTCTAAACATTTCTTTTCTTCCAAAAAGATCCCAATTTCTAAATCCGGGTTAATACCCTCCTCAACTTTACGGAATAGCTTCAGAATCAAGCGATCGCCATAAATGATCGAGGTATTGTTGTGCTCTCCTTTCATCAGCGTTGGCTCTAGAGGAGCAGCATCAGCCGTTAAAGGAGAAAAGATATCGGTTGGTGTAGCCGCCAGTTCTCCTGCTGTCCCCTGATAGCGGTGATTTTTTGCTACTGCATCTAAGAGAGCCGTGAGGAAGTTTTTGTCGGCTGTGGCATCAAATAAAACGCCAATGTCGTCTTTGCCAGTAATATGCAGGCGGGCTACCACTAGTGGCGGATTATCGGCCAATAAATGGATTGCTTGGTCTCCTTCTGCATAGCCCAGAGGAAGTAAGTAGGTTTCTGACTCTCCTTGGATATACTGCACTTGCAAGCAAAGGAGATGGGCTTCTCGGTCTTGGAAAGGAATCGCGATCGCCTCTTTAATGTGAACCGATTGCACCGTTTGTGCTTTACCAACAAACCAGCGGCAGGTATAGAGATAATTTGCTAGCACCGATTCCAAATAATCCCGTGAGTCGCGTTGGGATAACACCATCCGCCACTCACCCTGAACCGTCAATGTCGGTAGATCAGCTTGAGATTTTGGTGCTTGTAAGGCACTGGGTTGGGGTTGCAAGGTGAACCAGTAGAAAGCGTAAGGCCCGACGCTGAGGAAGTAGGAGGACTCCGTAATTGGGGGGAACTGTGTGCGACCAAAGATCTCTACAGGCATCATGCCTTGAAAGGCAGAGAGATCGATTTCTACAGTTTGCACAAAGCGGGATAAATTGGCGATGACTAGAATCGATTCGTCTTCGTAGGTACGAATGAAAGCCAACACCTTTCGGTTATCTGGGTGCAGCAGCTCAAAACTGCCCCGTCCTAAGGCTTGGTAGCGCTTACGGGTGGCAATTAAGCGCTTCATCCAATGCCAGAGGGAATTGGGGTTAGCCCGCTGTGCCTCAACGTTGATGGCTTCGTAGTGGTACTCCGATTCGACAATAATCGGCAAATACATCCGATGCGGATTGGCACGGCTAAAACCAGCATTGCGATCGGCGCTCCATTGCATTGGAGTTCGCACGCCATTGCGATCGCCTACATAGACGTTATCCCCCATGCCAATTTCGTCTCCGTAATACAGCACCGGAGTTCCTGGGAGGGCTAGTAGCAAGCTGTTGAGCAATTCGATTTGACGGCGATCGTTCCCTAGCAAAGGAGCTAACCGCCGCCGAATTCCTAAGTTCACCCGCATATCTCGATCTTGGGCATAGACGCGATACATATAGTCGCGGTCTTCATCCGTCACCATTTCTAGGGTTAATTCATCATGGTTACGGAGAAACAATCCCCACTGACAGTTATCCGGAATCGGCGGTGTCTGATGCAAGATGTCGATAATTGGGAAGCTATCTTCCATCCGCAATGACATAAACAGGCGCGGCATCAGGGGGAAGTGGAAGTTCATATGGCACTCGTCCCCGTCGCCATAGTAAGCCGCCGCATCTTCTGGCCATTGATTGGCTTCCGCTAGCAGCATCCGGTTCGGATGTCTTTCGTCCACATACTGCCGCATTTGCTTCAGAAAGTCATGGGTTTCTGGCAAATTCTCACAGTTGGTACCTTCACGCTCGTACAGATAAGGCACCGCATCCATTCGGAGGCCATCCACACCCATACTGAGCCAGAAATCCAGCACCTCGAAAACGGCTTGCCGTACTGCTGGATTGTCGTAGTTTAAGTCAGGCTGGTGGGAGTAGAAACGATGCCAATAGTAAGATTTCGCGATCGGGTCCCAAGCCCAGTTGGAAGTTTCAAAATCCTGAAAAATAATTCGAGCTTCCTGGTATTTTTCGGGGGTATCGCTCCACACATAGAAGTCTCGCTCTACGCTACCTTTTGGAGAGCGACGCGCCCGCTGAAACCAAGGATGCTGATCAGAAGTATGATTAACAATTAGCTCAATAATGACCCGAATGCCCCGCTGATGGGCTGCGGCCAGAAACTCCTGAAAGTCTTCTAGCGTGCCATAAATCGGATTGACGTTGGTGTAGTCGGCAATATCGTAGCCATCGTCTTTGAGTGGCGAGGGAAAGAACGGCAGCACCCAAAGGGCAGTAGTGCCCAAATCCTGTAGATAGTCTAATTTCTCCGTCAGACCTCGAAAGTCCCCGATGCCATCCCCGTTACTGTCAGCAAAAGCCCGAACTGGCACCTCATAGATGATCGCGTTCTTAAACCATAAAGGTTCATCTTTGATCACTGAACGTTGCATCTTTTCCACAGTTCAATTCCCTATCGCCACTGTAATAAGGTAGAGAGTCTATCCCTAGCTTGCCAATAGCCTACAGGCTGAAACTTAAGGGGTATACAGTGTCTTGCCCATCACTATTTGGCTTCAGCCTCCCCTGCTCTTGCTATGGTCGGCATACGATTACTCCTGAAGAAATAGATAGGTCTATACCAGAAGAAATAAATTCACAAAAAAATGGGCGATCGCTAAGGACCACCCATTTCTATGACTCCCGGGTTACGTTGGTATTAGGCGGGATAAATGCGTAAGCGACGATGCGGTTCTGAGCCAAAGCTGCTGGACTGGAGTTGGTAATGCTCCACCAGTTCATGTTGCATCTTACGGATATGGGCTGCGCGAGGCAGCAACTCCACAGGCTGGCCTTTAGGTAGCACAATTTGCTCTACTGCTAATCTGGCTTCCTCCAGCGCATCCATTTCATCACCCTCATCATTTCTGTCAGCCGCTAGATCAAAATCAGGTTCAGCGATCGCTTCTAGCCCTGGCATCCCCAACACCTGACGTAACGTGCGGGTAATTTGAGGAGTCGTGTTGGACTTAATGGCATAGATTGGGATGTCATGCGCTTGGGCTAGGTGCCGTAGGTTGGCATGCTTTCTCAGGTGCGATCGCAACGCCAAGATCGCTTCAGCTTCTGCCAACCCTTCAACCAGGACAACTGGTAAGTTCAGCATGCTGATCACCTGTTCCAACTGCTGACGACCTGTCCCGTAAAGGTAAAGCCGTAGCGGTTGATGGCCCGATAGCTCTAGAGCCTCTGTTGGCGACAACTCACGATCAACTTCTGCTAAGCTCCTGCTTCTAGATAGATTTTGTGGAAAAGGCAGAAGCTGTCCTGTGCTTTGACTACTGGTTTTGCTAAATGAGTCATTTGCCGCAGGCGCATTGGGTCGTCTTACAGGCGATAGGCTGGGCACTTCTCGAGTAATGGTGACCTGGCCTTCGTCATTGATAGTTCTGACTTGCGGGCTAGGTTGACGACCTCTGAGCAAAGCATCTACCGTATCTGCCACCGTTTCATGCACAACCCAACGCTGCCGCTCTAGCATCTCCACAGCAATGTCGAAAGTCGGGGGAGCTTTGCGTTCCAGGACGCTCTTTTGACTACCTCGCCGTCTGGCTTCTTCATCTCCCAGCGTCACAGACTGAATTCCGCCAACCAGATCAGAAAGGGTTGGGTTTTTAATCAAGTTTTCAATCTGATTACCGTGAGCGGTCCCTACGAGTTGCACGCCTCTTTCCGCGATCGTGCGAGCAGCCAAAGCTTCGAGTTCTGTACCAATTTCATCAATGACGATTACCTCTGGCATGTGGTTTTCCACCGCCTCGATCATTACTTGATGTTGCAGTTCAGGACGAGCCACCTGCATTCGTCTAGCGCGACCGATCGCAGGGTGAGGAATATCTCCGTCTCCAGCAATCTCATTGGAGCTATCAATGATCACCACCCGCTTATTCAAGTCGTCTGCCAGGACCCGCGCAATTTCTCGCAAGGCTGTGGTTTTACCGACTCCTGGACGACCCAACATCAAAATTGACTGGCCTGTTTCCACCAGATCTCGAATCATCGCGATCGTACCGAAAATGGCACGACCTACCCGACAAGTGAGGCCAACAATCTCACCGGAGCGGTTTCTGATAGCGCTAATCCGGTGCAAGGTTTGCTCAATTCCGGCGCGGTTATCTCCCCCGAAGTCGCCTACGCGATCAATACAGTCCTGAATTTGAGCCCGAGTCACTACCTGCTCAGAAAGATACTCGGCTTGGTGCGGAAAACGAGCTTCTGGTCGCCGCCCTAAATCTAAAACGACTTCAACTAAGCGATCGCACTCTGAATGTTGTTCTAAAACCTGTTGAATCTCCGAAGGCAAAATATTTAACAGTTTCTGGAGATCATCTGTAGTTTGCATGCTTCTATGTCAGCGTTGCTAGACGCAAATAAAAGAGTTAGTAAAACCTGCTTGCCATCTCATCTAACATTGTGGCGATCGTCCCACTTTTTATCAGCCAGAGAGTACGACTACCTAAGTAGGGATTCCACCCCTGAGTCTTAATTCTACCAATCTACCTCCCCAGATCTAGGGTTAGCCTCTACCGCTGAGTAGACGAGTAGACGGCAGATAATCATTAAGATGGCACATACTCAACTGCGGAGAGCTAAATGCTCGCACGTTTAATCAACTTCCTTAAGAAACGGCTTGGTATGACCAAACGTCAACCTCTTGGTCGAGCCAACTTGTCTGAAACAGATTCGTTTGACACCTTGCCTACCCCTTGGCCGATCGCCCAAGTTGAAGAGGAAGAAGATCCTAAGGTTGTATAGTTTCGCTCTAATAGTTTTTCTCTAAGCGGTAGGGTGACTGCTCAAATAAATCCTCTCCATCAGCCTGACGCTTCAAAGGCTAGGGAGATGTGTTAAATTTTCTACAAATAAATAAAAGTAATTACCTAAAATTGATGAATCTGCTTCTAGGCGATCGCCTAGGGCATAAACTCTCTATTTCCCCACGACGCAGCGGAGTAAGTTGGGGTTGGTAAGAGCTTTGGGCGAGGCACCTGGCGTAGATTCCACCCAATACTTCGGGGCTCTCACGTAGTTGAGAATTGTGATAAATACCTATTTTGTTACCGAGAAATAACAGTAGTAGGGGTATAATCGCGTTAAATTAACAAAACTACACACGTAAAATCCGGTTGTTCGGGTGAAGGAAAGGTGATAGAAGGAGTGGAACAATCTACCAGCAATTCCAAATTGCAACAACCCGATGGCACGGAAGAATCGGTAGGTTTCTCTCCGCCAGTCACTCCATTTGAATCGCCCATGTCCAACCCGGTCGTAACTGCACCTTTGTCCCAACGTACTACCCTGGCCAAACGCCTCTTTTGGAGTTTTGCCTTCGTTTTAACGACCACCGTCTCTGCGTCGATTGGTGCAAGTGTGGCTTTGCTGACTCCTTTAGCGCCGTCTTCGTCTCCAGAAGAGCAAAACGTATCTCTGAATAACCTGTGGCAGAAAGGGCTACAGTACAAAGTGTCTCGGCCAGTCAACATCTTGGTGATGGGGGTCGATCGCGTTCCTGGGGTGACGGGTAATTCCTCAGAAGTGTTTGACGGTCGTAGCGACACCATGCTGCTGCTGCATGTTGACCCCAAAGCTCAATCAGTCAGCATGCTCTCGATTCCCAGAGATACCCAGGTGGAGATTCCGGGGATTGGGATCACCAAAGTTAACCAAGCCAATGCTAGTGGTGGACCTGCTCTAACTGCGCGGGTGGTTAGTCGCACCTTAAATGATGTCCCAATTGATCGCTACGTTCGCGTCAGCACCGATGCTTTCCGCGAGATTGTGGATTTGCTGGGCGGTGTTGATGTCTTCGTGCCCACGCCAATGGCTTATGTAGACCAAACCCAAAAACTAAAAATCGACTTGGCGCAAGGCTGGCAAACCCTAAACGGGGAACAAGCCGAGGGCTTTGCTCGTTTTCGCAACGATGCATATGGTGACATTGGCCGGGTTCAACGCCAGCAGGCCTTAATCAAAGCTCTACGCGATCGCCTCACCAGTCCTAGTGTGCTGCCGCGCCTCCCCAAGGCAATTCGCATCATGCGGAAGTACATTGACACCAACCTCAGCCTAGAGGAAATGCTATCTCTCATTGGTTTTGGTCTCAACTTAGAGCGCGACCAACTCAAGATGGTGATGCTACCCGGTCGCTTTAGCCAAGCCGATGAATACATTGCCAGCTATTGGCTCATGGACGATCGGGGGCGCGATCGCGTCATGCGAGAGTTTTTCAAAATCGACTCCAGCGGGTTAGCCCTAGACAACCAATATCGCTTGGCTTCCGATAGCGCTCCCCAAGGGCTAAGAATTGCCATTCAAAATGCCTCTGGGCAGCCTGACCTAGGTAGCCGCGTGGCTCAACTGTTAGAGAACCAAGGTTTTCCAAACGTCTACATTGTGCAAGACTGGCCTGACCATCAACGCCAAACCCAAATCATCGTGCAGCAAGGTGACTTAGAAGGAGCAGCAGTTCTCAAAAAAGCGATCGGACTCGGTAATATTGAAGCCACTTCCACCGGGGATTTAGAATCTGACCTCACTATTCGCATCGGAGAAGATTGGCTGCAAAAGGGAATCTAGCTAGAACCGTGGTCTAGATTAGTTTGGGTAGAGCTTCGCCTGAATTAATATCCAAGCGGTCTCGTGCTAGGTTGGGTGCAGAATGTCGGTGGCTGAAGTGGGATGAAAGTTGCAGATTTAATTACCTGGTTTGAAGCTTGGGCCAATCCAAGTTGGCAGGAAAGTTGGGATAACTGTGGCTGGCAAGTAGAGCCAGGAGTTCTCGATCAACCCGCCTACGTTTTAGTCTGCCTCACTCCCACGCTCAGCGTCATGCATGAGGCGATCGCCCTCCAACATGCCGGAATTCCAGTCAGCTTAATCTTTGCCCACCATCCGTTAATCTTTGGCCCCCTGAAATCGCTGAAAAAAGGCGACCCCATTGGGGATATGGCCCGCTTAGCCTTCACTCACCAAATTGGTATTTACACGGCCCATACTAACTTTGACCAGGTGAATCACGGCACAGCAGATGTCCTAGCCGAAGTTTTGGATTTGGCTCAGGTTGCCCCGATTGTGCCAACGCAAAATGGCTTTGGTTACGGACGAGTCGGCTTGCTTGAACCAGCCCTTTCCTTACAAAATTTGCTAGCCCGGATTCAAACTCAGCTTGCACCCCCTGAGTTGATTTTTTCGCCCACGGCGGATCTGCATCAATCAATTCAAAAGGTAGCCGTTTTAGGAGGCTCTGGCGCGAGCTATATTTCCGCTGTGGTCAAGACGGGAGCGCAAGCCTACCTCACCTCGGATTGCAAATTTCACCAGTTTCAAGAAAGTCGCGATCGCGGCCTAATTTTGATTGACGCTGGGCACTACGCCACCGAACGCCCCGCCTGTGCTCGATTAGTCGAAAAATTGCGGGTACTAGGGCTGGAATGGGTGCAACTCAGCAGCGAAGACGAAGACTTTCGGCAGTTTTACCATCATTAAATTGGTAATGATTTTGATGGTTGTGGGTTTTGCCTCCACTACTACAGCTCGTTAATTTACTTGCCAAACAACTTGTCAGCAGCTCGGCCAGTGGCATACTGTAACGGATACTCTGGTTATGAGGCTGTTTGGGAGAATTGTATTCATGGCTTATTTCTGGTTTAAAGCATTTCATATCATCGGCGTCGTAGTTTGGTTCGCCGGACTTTTCTATTTAGTGCGTTTATTTATCTACCACGTAGAAGCCGAAGAAAAGCCAGAACCCGCCCGTTCCATCTTGCAAGAGCAGTATGCCCTGATGGAAAAGCGCCTATATAACATCATCACCACGCCCGGAATGGCGGTGACAGTGGCAATGGCGATCGGCATGCTCTATACCCAACCGGATCTGTTACACGATCGCTGGTTGCACTTCAAGTTGGGATTCGTCGCCATTCTGCTGGTCTATCACCATTACTGTGGTCGCTTGCTCAAACAATTGGGTAAGGGGGAATGCAAGTGGAACAGTCGGCAGTTGCGAGCCTTAAATGAAGCCCCAACGCTGCTGTTAGTCGTGATTGTGATGCTGGCAGTGTTCAAAAACAGCTTGCCCACCGATGCTACAGCCTGGGTAGTAGTCGGCTTAGTGATTACAATGGCTGCGACAATCCAGCTTTATGCCAAGATCCGCCGCAAAAACGAGGAGAAGCTAGCTGCCGCTGCTACCCAAACAACGGACAACTCTTTACCCGCTAATTCTTAAAGAGAACGAAGCAAATACTTATCAAAGTTTCCAACTTGAGTTGATCTCTCCCATCCCTCTCCGTTGCGGAGGGGGATTTTGAGTTTTGGTTCCTTCCCGTATTGCTCTCCTCCTGTACAAGAGAAGGGGAGCTGTAGATACTTTATTCTTGATCTACTTCAATGCGGGCAAGTCCTGTGCCTGGGTAGTAGGTGCCTAAAATTTGGCGATAATCATATCCTTCCTCCGCCAACTTCAAGGCTCCTAATTGGCTCATTCCTCGGCCCCCATGCGCATCAATCACAATGTCATCAGAAGCGGCGTAGAGCGACTCTACAATCCCACCGCGATAACTAATAAATTCTCCCGCAGTTTCATTTACCGCTTGATAAGTTCTGTCTGCTTCTTTTTCGGCACCCGCATAGACTTGGTACTGTTCATCATCTCCTATGTGATAGAAGTCGGTTGCAGGTTTGAAATAATAAGTCAAGGCATAGGAGCGAGCCGCGATCGCCTGAGCCTTCAGAGCCGCCATCGGCCAACTCGGAGAAACCTCAGCGCCAACCACACTATAGAGATAATCTCGCAATAGAACATGGTTCACCGCTAACAAACCGCTGGGTCGTACCATCAGCAGCAAACGGCCCCGGTACCAGCGATCGCCAACATAAACCAAACCTCCTTCTGTGGGTTCAATATAGACCGCACTGGGAAGCTGCCATGAATTTAAGGTGATGCCTGATCCATCGAGCTGAGCAGTATAAGCAGATTCGGCAGGTAGCTCCCGGAGCACTTGACCATTGGTGTCTAGAATAACTCCAGGTGTTGAGGTGCCGACAGCTAAAGAGTTAGCTTCTACCGCGATCGCCACCTGGATCTCCAGCACACTATCGATTGCTGTGGAGGACTTAGCGGCTGCTAATCTCTCTGCGGCACTAGCACTGATGGGTGCTGCACTAGCCTGGCTAGAAGTTTTTTGTTGCTTGGCAGGAGCCGTAGACTTAGCTTTAGCTTGTGGTTTGGGATTTTTAGCGGCAGAGGCAGGACTAGTGTTGGCGGCTGGCTTGGCAGGACTTCCAGATTTCTGAGCAGATTTTTTGGGAGAGGCAGTCGGCGTTTTTACGACACTCTTAGCAACAGTTGGCGTTGTGGTGGGAGACGGAACTGCGAGATTGGCAGTCGGTGAAGCCGAAACGACTGTTGAAGTTTCTTGAGCAACTGGGGCACTTTGGCGACTTTGGCTGATCAACAAAATGCTCACGAGCGGCACCATACCTAGCACAGGAATTAGTGGCCAAGGGCGGCGTTGGATCAAGCTAAAGATAGGCTTTACCATAGAACGGCTCAAGGTCTGGACTCCTATTTAACTGTTGGGCCTATAGCTATTTATTCCTACGGTTTTCAACTATAACTCGGCTTTTGAATCAGTTACACTAAGGCTCCGCCACAGCTAGATCCACTTCCAGCGGTACAACCATAACAGAAATTGGCAGTACGAACAGCTTCAATTACATCTAGAGTCCCAGCTTCCAGTAGCTTTGCGACGGTCAGTGTTTCTCCAGTGCCAGTTCTAACGGGCAGGTTTTCCATTTGGTTAAAATCGCAGTCGTAAATATTGCCTAAATAATCAATTGAGAGTTCGTTACGACACATTAAATTGGCTAAAGTAGCAGGATTGAAGTTGTCTTCTAAAAACTGTAAATAAGGCTGATGCAGATGACGATGATCTAGGTGAAACTTGGTTCGACCAATGGGAAGGTTGGTAATTGTGAATAGTTGGTTGAATTGAATTCCAAACTGCTCTTTGAGATAGGTTTTATAATCCTGCTCTAGTTTCTGTTGATTAGGTGTGAGTGAGAACTTCTCAGTGGTCGGAATTGGCGGGTTATAAACTAAATCCAGAATTAAGTTGGGGTTGTCGCCATATCCCAATTGATTGAGCTTTTGTAGAGCTTGAATAGAGCGATCGAACACCCCATTGCCGCGCATTTTATCTACGTTATCTGCTTGATAGCAGGGCAGGGAAGCCACTATTCTGACTTGATGTTGAGCAAAATATTCAGGCAAATCTTCAAATCCTGGCTCAAAACAGATGGTCAGGTTGGAGCGCACAATCACTTCTTTGCCCGTCGCTCTCGCCGCTTCGACTAGAGGCCGAAAGCCATAGTTCATCTCTGGAGCCCCACCCGTCAGGTCAACGGTTTTAATTTGAGAAAAGCGGTGAATTACTTCAATCAATTGCTGACACACTTCGGGCGTGAGTTCTTCTGTGCGTTTTGGCCCCGCCTCAACATGACAATGGCTACAAGCTAAATTGCAACGCCTGCCTAAATTAATTTGGAGAACGCTAATGGATTGCTTGGTGAGGGGAGCACCCAGCTTTTGCGCGAAAGGAGTCACGGTTTTAGAACTTGATTGTGATTGAATCATCCTCTCTTCCTTTAGAGTTTCCTGAGCTAAGCGATCGCAACAGTAGACATAATCACAACCCATAGTTTAGGGAGTGATTCGTTAAGCTAGCGATGGAGCAGCAAATAACTTCCTGCACTAATGGAGGCTGCGATCGGTAAAGTTAAAATCCAAGACAGCAGAATTTGATAAAACACCTGCCAGTTCGCTTGGCGAGAAATTAAACCACCACCAAAAATCGAACCCACTGAAACATGCGTCGTTGATACAGGTAAGCCATAGCGACTCGCAGCAATCACTAGGGCGGCTGTGACCAAGTTGGCCGAAAAACCTTGTCCCGCATTCATGTTGGTGATTTTTTGGCTCATTGTGATGGCAACTTTTTTAGCGTTGATTAAGCCACCGATCGCCATTCCTAAGCCAACTGCCAGCATGCCCCATTGCACAGAGAAGGCTTGCCCGACCAACAGCAAGGAGACGATTTTAGGTGTATCATTCAAGCCCCTAGCAAAGCTAACCGTCCCAGCACTGACAAAGTGGAGGGCATTAATCAGTTGTTGACTTCTTATCCCTAGAAACTTACCTGTATAACGCTGCGTACAACGGTCCAAAGAATCTACAGCAAGGTCGGTGGTTGTCACACACTTGAGCAGATTTGTGGCATCTGGTTGCGGAATCGGAATCACCTGCTGAGTCTCTCCCACGCACAAACACCATTCTTTTTTAATGCCAAGGGTTACTCGCAAAGTCCGAAACAGCCCATACAATAAGCTTCCCAGCACGATCGCCAGGACAGGACTGACCAATAAAGGCAGCAAAAACGAGCTTCCTAGAGCACCAAAATTTACCTGGCTACCGATCGCGACTAACCCAGCACCTACTAAGGCACCCGTTAAGCCATGAGTGGTAGAAATGGGAAATCCGGTGAAGGTGGCTAGGATGACCGTGATTCCTGCCCCTAAAGCTATAGACAATTGAAAGTCAGCAGCACTGGCGATCGCATCAGGCACTAGCCCCTTACCAGAAAAGTTCTTGAGTAGGGTTGCCGCTAAAAAAATTGAACAGATTGACCCTAAAAATGTCGTTAGGGTAGCCCAAGCGATCGCGACTTTGTAGCTGGTGGTTTTGCTGCCAAATAGAGTAGCAACTCCTTTGAAGTTGTCATTGGCTCCATTGGAATATGCAAGAAAGCAAGTAGCTAGAAATAGCACAAACAAAAGCATGAGGCTTGTCTCTAACGATCCACCTAACAGCAACCACCACCGTCATAATGCCAAGTGGATGAAGTCACAATCACATCCGGAATGGTGGCTGCAAGTTTGGCAGCGGTTTTGTCGCATACGGCTGCGGGGAGACCGCGTTGTAATACGTGCCCTGCTTGGTCGTCAAAAAAGGGTTCTAACCCCGTATAGATGGCGGTTTTCCCTGTAAAAATGCAGGCTCCATCATCCGGAATTGACACTTTAAAGGAAACTGAATCGAGACTTTCTAATAAGAGATGTTCCTCTAAGCCATAGCTTTGGCGATCGAGCAGACGGTAAGGACGACGCGCCCGAATTTCTACCTGCCCAAAGCCAGCCTGGACAAGATGCTGAACATAGCGTTCATAAGTTAAGGCTCCAGATAAGCACATAGCCCGTAGACGCTCATCTTGCTGCAGATGCTCTGGAATGGGCCGCGTGGCGATCGGATCACTCATCAAGAGACGACCACCCGGTTTCAGGACTCGATAAACTTCTTGAAGTGCTTTAGCTAGATCGGCAGGTTCAAAAATATTAAACAGACAGTTTTGGGCCACTACATCTACAGAAGCATCGGCAACGGGTAGATGAAAAGCATCTCCTTCCCGAATTTCCACGAAGCTAGGGTCAAACCAGTCATTTTCTTGGGCAGCCATCTGTAGATTTTGGCGAGCCGCTTCCCGCATCATCTCAACCGGATCGACCGCGATCACCGCTCCGGGCTGGCGAGAGAAGTAGGCAAATTGCAGTGCCTCTAAACCGCCCCCCACTCCGACATAAAGAACAGTGGGGTTACCGGCTAGTTCTGTTGCATGTACGGTGGTCCCACAACCGTAGTTCATCTCCTGCATCTTGCCAGGAATGTTTAGACCAGGCAGTTGCAAGGGGCTACTTTGCACACAGCAAAGCCCCACCTGTGGCGTTTCTGCAACTTCACTATAAAACTGTGCAACTGATTCAAGATAACTCACAGAAACCCTCTCTCGTGATCTGACCTCAGTAGCTCATGGCTACGATTTCACCCGGTTAATTTTGTTGGTTAGATGGACTTTCTCAGCCCTACCCGAACCCACAAATTCGCTGTGGTGAATGACTACTTCTGGTCAGTGTAACGTCAGAAATACGTTTAGCGTGCGGTTAGATTAGCTTTATGCTTTGACTTAATGGGAGCGATACCACCGAGCTAAGCGATCGCGCGGTACTCCCAAAAAGTAAGCCAAGATGATCAATTGATTGAGCAGTGTGGTTCGGAGCACGCCGAGTCTTGCCCAACGGCGACCAGAGGTGATAACTGGCTCAGGAACGATCGCGATTGCCCCCTTTTGCTTCAACCGTTGCATCAGATCAAAATCTTCCATAATTGGCAAATCAGCAAAGCCACCCATTTGCTGAAAGGTTTTGGCTCGGAGAAACATAGCTTGGTCACCGTAGGGCATTTGCCCGTAGCGCGATCGCCAATTCACTAACCGCTCAATCAGCCGTATTCCTGGTAATGCACTATTAATACTGAGGGCAAACGCTCCAGCCATCACTCCTGGGGAAATTAAAGCTTGCTGAATTTGAGTAGCAGAATCAGCAGGTAAAAGCGTGTCTCCATGCAGAAACAGCAACACTTCTCCTGTTGCAACCTTTGCCCCAGCATTCATCTGCTGAGCGCGGCCTGGGGCAGTCGTGATTACCTTGGCTCCCAGTGATTGCGCGATCGCCACTGTCTCATCTTGACTCCCACCATCCACCACAATAATTTCTGCATTTGTCGCCCGCTGAGCCGCCGTTAAAGTTTGGGCGATCGCGGCAGCTTCGTTGAGTACCGGAATAATAATTGAGATTTTCTCGTTACCGAGCTGAGTAATAGATGATTGGCTAACTCGCTTCCAAATCGCTAAATCTTCAGGACGATCAATATCATCTAAGGGCGGTAAAGAGCCAATAGATAAACTGTGCTGTTGGGCGATCGCGATCGTTTGCTCCCAGACGCGATCGGTGCTCCAGGTAATACCTTGAAATAATTTTGGGACAAATAGGCGCAAACCAATCAAGTAATAGCCGCCATCGGTAGCAGGGCCTAATACTAGATCATGCTGCTGTAATTCCTGAAATGCTTTGCCGAGAATGACCATATTTAAATCGGGGCAATCAATTCCCACAATCACCACGCGCAGCATCCCGGCTCGAAAAGCAGATTGGAAAGCCTGGGCCATCCGTTGTCCTAAGTCTCCTTCACCTTGCGATCGGTAAGTCAAATCGTGTCCTAACCAGGATCGCATCAGGCCGACATTACCACCTGTGAATCGCACCTCTAAATCAATGGGTGAACTTGACTGGAGTATTCGGGCTTGCGCCAATGTATGTTCTGTCATGCGCTGTTGCAAAATCGCCGCCCTCTCTGGCCCTAGCGCAGGAATCAGTCGCGTTTTCGTTTTGCCAGGTTCAGGATAACGCGTAAAAATAATCAGGCGTTCTCTCACTGCTGTCGCCACTGAGTACAGCTACTTATCCTACACTGGCGCAATTGATTAAGTTTCTCCAGCCAAAACTCTCTGTTAGCTGGAAATATAATATAGCGATTCTTAAATGCGGTGTGCCTCGCATAACCCACCAACTTCATAAATCATTTAAAGCTGCTGTATGCCTAGTGCCAATCGGTTTGATGCTCTCCAAAATCACCTAGTCAGGTAATTCAGTCGGATGAGGCACCATTTGTTGTCCATTTGTAGGATAATGGCCACAATTATTTTTTGAGGAACTACCGCGCTAGATCATTAACTTTTAAGATAATTTTTCAAACTGTAAAATTTTAGTAGAGAATAGTCGGCTTACTGTTCTATTGTCTTCACCTGTTTTAAGATATCAACTTGCGATCGCTCAATCAGTAATCGGTATTTCATCAAGATTGCTCATTCCTATAAAGCTTCGACACAGAGTTTAAAGACAAGTGATCTGTTTGGCACCAAAAGTGATAACTTGTCCTAACAGCAAGCGCCTAAATACAACTTGATTCAAAATTGCTCAACCGAAACTGTTGTCAGGAAAGGAGGTGAATATTCCATGATTGAAACCGGACGCAGTAAAGCTCAACTCATTAACTTTCTGCAAGACGAACTCGCAGTTTCCGCTGCTTCCATGTCGTTGGCTCTACGACGATGTGAGCAGGAATCTGGTTCGCTGCCCATTATCCTTTGGCAATACGGCCTCATTTCCCTGGAGCAACTAGAACAAGTTTTTGACTGGCTAGCTAGTGCGCCTGTCTGAAGTCTCTTGGAGATGATCAGGTCGCTAGATTAGTACTGACGCGATCGCACTTTACGCCTGCCCAAATTAGATCTGGCCAGACTCAACGTGACCGAACTCAAGAATATATTGGGCAGTGAGCTGAGGCTTTTCTAAATGCGGCACATGACCACATTCGGGAATCCAAATGAGCTGACTGTTGGCGATCGCCTGCTGGAATTGAGTAGCGTCCTTAGTTCCGAGAATCTTGTCAGCCTCTCCCCACAAAATCAGCGTCTGCTGCTGAATGTGCGCTATTTTGTTGCTGAAAGAACCATAACCGCCACTTTGAGTAAAAGCAGCAAGTGCCTCACGCCAACCAGGTACTTCGAGGTGTAAAGCTGCACAGAGTTGAGCGTCTGGAGAAGCAAAGGTGGGGTCGTAGTAGGCGGTGCGGCTAATGCGATCGCGAACTTTGGGACTGCGAAGAATTCCTGCGGCCAGATGGGCTATGGGTGCTACTAAAAACTTGCTCAAGGCTGGCCCACTTCTAAAGCCTGCACTATCAATCAGTACTAGTTTTTGCACGCATTCGGGGTAGGCGAGCGTGAAATCTATAGCGGCGGCTCCTCCCATCGAAGCGCCGACTAGAATCACAGGCTGATTGATCAGAGTTTTCCAGAAGGAATAGAGGTGAGTCTTAATTGCCGTGGGGCTAAAGGGATGTCCTGCCGTGCGATCGGTAAATCCAAATCCTAATAAATCTACAGCCCAGGTTTCAGATTGAGCCGCTAGAAGGGGCAGAAGCCGACGAAACTCAAAAACAGAGCTGTCAAAGCCGTGCAGTAACAAAATTGGAGTGCCACCACTGCCCTGATGAACATAGGCTGTCGCGATCGCCTGTGAGCATAGGGGGGTAGGAATACCTTGGCATTCGATGCTTTGGGCTAGAGCAATCGAAGCGGGTTCAGTCAGGTTTTTAACTGAAGGCGGAAGAAAACTGGTGAGCATAAGCTCCAGTTTACCTCGCAACCTGGTCAATTTTGGTAAATTTCAGACGAATTAAGAGTTTGAGAGTGGTATAGAGCTTAAAAGCTCAAAGGCCGAGTTTGCATGTAGCGATTACAGATTCAAATGTGCACTAAGGGCCGTTTAGTTAGTGGGAGCTGGGCAGGGAATCGGTTCTGGGGCAGCTAACGCCAAGATGTGATAGCAAGAAGGAGTTTCTTCACCTAAAACTTCGTTTAGTCTGCTTCTGATTAGAGCATGTAGGTCACGAATCGAATCACCGAAATCATGCTTGATGTGCAGCAAACCTGTCCGTTGTTGGTAGTCCCGGCCATATAACGCAATGAAGTAGGTGTAGCGTTCTTGGTTGGGAGCGTCCAAAACAAAATCTCTCATTGGTTTCTCCTGCGGATTAGGTAAATCCAGTTGTTGCGGCTGAGATACTTGGATAGCGAGGGCAGCCTGGTTATAGAGTGTTGCGGTTCTTTTTCTTGGCTCTAGAAGCGATTGCTGCGCGGTTCCTTAACTGTCTTGAGATTAAAACGATCTGGCTGGAACCTCTACTGTATTTCTACCCTGGTAAGCAGTAAGTCTCTAGTCTCTTTGTGTAGAATTCGGTAGTTTTACGCCCTCATCTTTAGAGATACCTGAGTAAGGCCTTGATTAAATCCACACCTGCATTAATGTGTTTTCCGGAGGATTTGCAGCGCGATCGCTCTTTATTTAAGCCTCAAACTGCTGTGCTGGCTAATTTTGAGCAATTGTCCACCTTGAAGCGGTTAGCAAGACGGACACCAAAAGAGATCTCCTTCAACTTTATTTCTGCCGTCGGGTACATGGTATCGCATTTAGCAGTTTTGGAGAACTTCAAAATACTGAACTATAGCGACTCTTTACACTAGCTAGCCAATTATGACAGCCAGTGGATCTGTGTACTGCAACTTTATCGCCGCAGCCGTGATTTGGTAGAAATTAGGCGTTGCTTGGGGTACAACTGCGATCGCTACTATATGTCTTCTTTATGATTTATCTAGCGCAACTAGCTGAATTTCTAGATCAATTCTTGCGAGTTCATCAATTTGAGCTTGATCCCGGTGGTATTTATCGACCTTCAACTCGCCCCATTCAGCGCTTAGGCTTAGCTTTAGAGCCTTGGTCCGATTTGGCAGAATGGACAACTGAAACAGAGATAGATGCGTTATTTTTGCATCGGCCTTGGAAGCTTGAAGGAGATCAAGTCCCGGCGCATGTAGGAGTAGTAGCCTACCACTTAGCCTTCGATGAGCAGATGACTCTTGGCTTCAATCCTTTGCTCGCCAACACTTTGGGCCTCTTTGATCTAGAAGTCTTGGGCCAAAAAGCTGGACGACCGATCGGCATGCTAGGTAGTGCTTCATCTCAATGTTTTGAGAGTTTTTGCGATCGCGTACAACAAGTATTTAGCGGTTGCGAAGCAGTAGAAAGAGGTTTATCCCAGACAGTCACAAAAGTCGCGGTTGTGGGAGCTATGACAGAGACTTTAGTGCGAGATGCCAAAACACGTGGCGCAGAGATTTACATTACAGGGCAATTTCGCCAGCCAGCCCGCTCTGCTGTTTTAGAAACGGGGATCAATGTCATTGTGGTAGGGCATCGTCGTAGTGAAGAGTGGGGATTGCAAGCGTTGGCTGGAGTTCTACGCGATCGCTGGCCAGAGTTGCAAGTCATTTTACCCCCATCTTAAGCAGTATTTTTGTACTATCAAGATCACCTTCTTCTGGAAGACGGCTGTTCTTCTTAAACCCTTTATAAAAGAAGTGGCCAAGTCGCTAGGTGAGCTTTAGCCGAGGCACCAAGTAGCGATCTCAACCAAAATTGATCTCCCAGGAAATTTGAATTTATGCCAGTTGAAGAACTCCGTAAAAGCAAGATGATGGTGCATCTCTTAGATGCTTTAGATGCAGGCCAAGATATTGGTCACTATGGCAAGTTGACATTCGCCATGATCGCGCGTCATTTTATGGAAGAAGACGAACTGATCAGTTATTTGCAAAAAGCGCCTGATTGCAGCGAAACCGATGCCAAGGCGTTGTTTCAGCAAGTGCAGGGTAAAGACTACAATCCGCCCAAGCGCGATCGCATTTTGGAATGGCAACAGCAGCAAGACTTCCCCATTTGCCCAGATGCCAATGATCCCGACGCTTGCAATGTGTATAAGGAGCTAGAGTTTCCAGAGCATGTCTATGAGCATATTTCCAGCTACTACGCGCACAAGTCAGAAGCCTGACGAAAGTAGCATTAGCTGGGGAGCTCATGAAAAAACAAATTCTCTAGGTTGCAACGTTTACTATTGAAGCTGGGGCAATTCAATTCTTGCCAAAAGTTTTGTCGGTAAGATTTAATTGCTCCACCTAGTCTTCAATTTTGCTTGGTCCAGCAGCTCCATGAGTATCTTCACACTACAGTCGGTTCAGAAAGACTTTGGCATTAAGGAAATCCTCAAAGATGCCAGCTTCAGCCTTAATGCTGACGATAAAGTTGGTCTGATTGGCACCAATGGCTCTGGCAAATCTACTCTCCTAAAGATGATTGCAGGGCTAGAACCGATTGATGCTGGACAAATTCTGGTCAATTCTAGTATCAAAATTGTTTACTTACCCCAGCAGCCTGACCTGAATGAAGAGTACACCGTTCTAGAGCAAGTTTTTGCTGACAGCGGAGAAGGAATGGCGCTGGTGCGAGAGTATGAGGAGCTTTCGGACAAACTAGCGCATGGCCACGGTGATGCGAATCAGTTGATGGCTCAGTTATCCGTTGTTTCGCAGCGCATGGATACTGTAGGCGCTTGGGAACTAGAGACCCAAGCCAAAATTATTTTGACCAAACTGGGAATTGAAGATTTTGAAGCTAGAATTGGCTCGCTTTCGGGCGGCTACCGGAAGCGAATTGCCCTAGCGGCTGCTTTGATGGCTGGTCCCGATGTGTTGCTGATGGATGAGCCTACCAACCACTTAGATGCGCTCTCTGTGGAATGGTTGCAAAGCTATCTCAATCGCTTTCGGGGTGCGTTGCTCTTGATTACTCACGATCGCTACTTTCTCGATCGCGTGACTAATCGCATCATCGAGATTGATCGAGGGGATCTTTATAGTTACTCCGGTAATTATTCCTACTACCTAGAGAAAAAAGCCCTAGCTGAGGAATCTGCCGTTAGCACTCAGCGGAAGCACCAAGGAGTTTTGCGTCGAGAACTAGAGTGGTTGAAGCGTGGTCCCAAAGCTCGCAGTACAAAGCAAAAAGCTCGGATTCAGCGCATTCAAGACATGCGATCGCAGGAATTCAAGCAAGGCCCAGGCAAAGTGGAAATATCCACCCCAGGCCGTCGCATTGGCAAAAAAGTGATTGACTTAGTTAATATCTCTAAAGCCTACGATGACCGCACCTTAATTAAGGACTTCACCTACAACTTCAACCCTGAAGACCGCGTGGGCATCATTGGCGGCAATGGGGCAGGAAAGTCTACGCTGATGAACATCATCACTGGGCGGGTGCAGCCAGACGTAGGTACCGTCGAAATCGGTTCTACCATTCACATTGGCTATTTTGACCAACACTCAGAAGAGTTGTTGACCGCTCTCAACGAAGATCAGCGGGTAATCGACTACATCAAGGAAGTGGGAGAGTTCGTTAAAGTCGCTGATGGCAGCCAAATTAGCGCCTCCCAGATGCTGGAGCGCTTTCTGTTTCCTGGCAATCAACAATATGCTCCGATTCACAAACTTTCTGGGGGAGAAAAACGTCGGTTATTTCTCCTGCGGATATTGATGAGTGCGCCCAATGTGCTGATCTTGGATGAACCAACCAATGACTTGGATGTACAAACATTGGCAGTTTTGGAAGAATATTTAGAGGACTTTAATGGTTGTGTGATTGCTGTTTCTCACGATCGCTATTTTCTCGATCGCGCCATAGACACAATTTTTGCCTTAGAACCGGGCGGAAATCTACGTCAATACCCCGGTAACTACTCAGTTTATCTAGACTTCAAGAAAAAGGAAGAAGAAGAGGAAGCCAAGCAAGTTGCGGCTGCAAAGCCAGACCAGCCAGCAGCGTCAACTACCTCAGAGCCAACTGCTAAATCGACAAATAGCGATAAATCACGAAAAATCTCTTATAAAGAAAAGCGTGAATTTGAGCTGCTAGAAACTAAAATTCCTGAGATGGAAGCGGAGAAAGAATTGATTGAAAAAACGCTCTACAATAACCCACCTTCTGGTTTTAGTGAGGTGCAACAACTCTCGGAACGCTTAGCAGAACTGACCCAGGCGATCGATCAGGCGACTGAGCGCTGGATGGAGTTAGCGGAGTTAGTTGCTTAAGCCAATAAGGTGCGATCGCCGATTGAAAGCGCAGATAAAACGCATAGATGAAAAGTGCGGATGAAAGGTGATCGCTGAGCTATTGAAAAATTGCTTCAGGCTCAGGTTCAAATATGTATTCGTAATCGAAACAGAAAGATTTCAGGTGGCGAATAATCGAGAAGCCAAAGTTAGTCACCACGTCGGTTGTGAAAGTAGCCATTACCAACTCAATGAGCTTCCTGTCAGAAACCTTGGGCTTTTGAATAAAGTGATCGCGCTTGGCAAAGAAAACATCTATATCTCTAGGGACAATAATGCCGTTAATTTCGTGCGCTCTTTGAATCGGCTTGATATAGGTTTTGATGAATGCTTCTTGGTTGCGTTGCAGTCGATATAGCTTCTCGTGCTCCCACCAACTCATACGAAACATCATTTTAAGGAGCTCAAAGCCCAAGATATAGTTGAAGACGTTATTTCTTTCTTCTATATTGGTGACCAACTTAAGAGCAGATTCTAGATAGAGATCTGGTTGGCGATGAGCATCTTGAGCAGAATGAATATAGAATTGCCTAATATAATTTCTTAAAACTAATTCGCTCAGTTCTGTATGAATATGAAACCCGTTTAGATACCCTTTTACTCTTTCTTTGTTGTCTCGATCCTGCAAAACCCTAGAAACTAAGCCATCAGCGGTGTAATCATCCAAAAACTCAGCTTGCTTTTCCGGAGGCGTAGCACAGATCAAATGGCATAAAGATAGGACATAACGGCGTTGTTCCCAGGGTAAGCTCTCCGCCCATTTTTGTGCTTCTAAGGGCAGCTTAGCCAGAATACCCTCTGCTATGGGGGAACTCGCAATGGAGTCTTTTCTAGACTTTCGCTGAGTCATAAGCTGAGGCATTTGTATGATTTGAGCTCTGAAATAAGGTATATGGTTTGGCTAGTAGATAAAGTTGCGAGATTTCTCGGGTCCTTCAAAAAAGTACGTTACGGTAGGTAACCAATCTTGATGAATCTAATTAATTTTCTTAATGGAATTAAGTAATCAAAACTTTAATAGTGATCTATTCATCTAACAGATGGTTGGTTAGGGTGTACCTGAGAAATACCTGGAATATCAACTTGTCTTTGCGAGCATTTTAGTTTTTATCAGTGAAAGTTCGGTTGACGATCGCCTGGCCGAGACTAGCTATGAGTTAGCGGCTATATCAATAGCTTCGGAGCAACTTCTTAGCAAGTTCACCTTTAGTAATCACTCGGAGAAGTACTGCCTCTAAAGCCAAAGTCAGGCAAAAGGAGCTGTCCATTTATGCCAATTGGTGACGAAGCCTCGTACAATTGATTGCACGTATTCTGTGACTCAGGAGCTTAGCCATGCCAGCGGCAGTTGGCGTTATTCAAACACTAGGGTTTCCAGGGGTGCTGGCAGCAGCAGATGCCATGGTCAAGGCGGCATCAGTCACTCTGGTGTATTACGGTCTGGCCGAAAGAGGTGAGTTTCTGGTGGCTGTCCGGGGGCCAGTTTCAGAAGTCAAGCGGTCTGTAGAGGCTGGCATTGTATCCGTAGAACAGGTATTTGGGGCTGAGGTTGTTAGCCACTACATTATTCCCAATCCTCCGGAGAATGTAGAACAGGTGCTCCCCATCCACTACACCGAGCAAGATGAACCGTTCCGCATGTTTTAATCAGGACAGGGATCAGGCTCAACTATTTCCATAGCGGTTTTTAGCTCTCTTACTTAACTTTTTAATTCAGGAGATTGGCAATGCCTCCACAGGCGGGTAGTTCAGCACAAGCTGTTGGCTCAATTGAGACGAAAGGTTTTCCGGCGGTGTTGGCTGCCGCCGATGCGATGGTCAAAGCAGGCCGCGTGACATTAGTGGGCTACATCCGAGCGGGTAGTGCTCGTTTCACTGTTAACATTCGTGGGGATGTATCAGAAGTTAAAACTGCTATGGCAGCTGGTATTGAAGCCGTAGAAACTGTTTATGGCGGTGCCTTAGAGACTTGGGTGATTATTCCTCGCCCTCATGAAAACGTGGAAGCAGTGCTACCCATCGGGTACACCAACGAAGTGCAACAGTACCGCGATGCCGTTAATCGCCCCATCGCGCCCCGGGGCTAAGCTGTTACCAGCTCTGCCAATTCGTTATCTTAGTTTTTGTCAGCGACTGCCATCTGAGCTATTTTGCTGTTGGGTTCCAGGGTCTGAGAAACTTGCAGCGACCTCTACGGCTTGTCGCTGTTTTTTTCTTTGCGATCGCAACACCGCATGCCTCAGCAACCCAGACAATCCCACTCACAGCACCCGCTACAGCGCCTGATTCAGTATGGGCATCGGTATCACTCACAAATCCGCTGGGCGATCGCCTGCTCCATCCTGAACAAAATCTTTGATTTAGCTCCGCCTGCTCTGATCGGGGCGGCGGTTGATGTGGTGGTACAAAAACAAAATTCTTGGCTGGCCCAGTTTGGCGTCCGAGATGTCTTTGGGCAGTTAGTAATTTTATCGGTTCTCAGCGCTGTGATTTGGGGTTTGGAATCAGCGTTTGAGTATGCCTATGCTCGGCTGTGGCGCAACTTGGCGCAAAACATTCAACATGACCTGCGCTTAGATGCCTACGGCCACCTCCAGAACCTAGAGCTAGCCTTTTTTGAGGAACGTAGCACTGGCGGCTTAATGTCGATTCTCAGCGATGACGTTAACCAACTAGAGCGGTTCTTGGATTTTGGCGCTAACGAAGTGCTCCAAGTTGCTACCACAGTTGTGATTATTGGAGGAGCCTTTTTTATCCTGGCTCCTAGTGTGGCTTGGCTCGCCATGTTGCCCATGCCGTTTATTCTGTGGGGATCGATCGCCTTTCAGAAACGTTTGGCCCCCCGCTATGCCGAGGTGCGTGAGAAAGTTGGCTTGCTCAACGGTCAGCTTTCTAACAACCTCAGCGGTATTACGACGATTAAAAGCTTTACGACCGAGCAGTATGAGCGATCGCGCATTGCAACGGAAAGTGAAGGCTATCGTTGCAGCAACTACCGGGCCATTCGGCTCAGTGCCGCCTTTGTGCCGCTGATTCGCATCATCATCTTGTTTGGCTTTATTGCCATTCTTCTGTTGGGTGGCATGGAGGCGGTGGCTGGCAGACTCTCAGTGGGGAGTTACAGCGTCATGGTATTTTTGACGCAACGCTTACTCTGGCCGCTGACTCGCTTGGGTGAAACCCTGGACCAATACCAGCGGGCAATGGCTTCGACCAACCGCGTGATGAATCTTCTCGATACCCCAATTGAAATTCATTCGGGCCATTTATCTCTGCCTGTGAAATCGGTGCGCGGCGAAGTGGATTTGCAACACGTCACGTTTGCTTATCGCGATCGCCAACCTGTAATTGAGGATTTGTCCCTACACATCCCCGCCGGAAAAACCATCGCCATTGTCGGTTCTACAGGGTCTGGGAAAAGTACCCTAGTTAAATTGCTGCTGCGCCTGTACGAAATTCAATCGGGGACAATCACGCTGGATGGAATTCCTCTACAGGATTTGCAACTACAGGACTTGCGAGGCGCGATCGGCTTAGTGAGCCAAGACGTATTTCTCTTTCACGGTACGGTTAGAGAAAACATTGCCTATGGCAGCCCCGAAGCCAATTGGGACGAAATTATTGCAGCAGCCAGAGTCGCCGAAGCTCACGACTTCATCATGCAATTACCTCAGGGTTACGACACGATTGTGGGTGAACGCGGCCAAAAGTTATCTGGAGGCCAGCGGCAACGTCTCGCGATCGCTCGTGCTGTGCTCAAAGACCCACCCATTTTGATTCTGGACGAAGCCACCTCTGCGGTGGACAACGAAACCGAAGCCGCGATCCAGAAATCCCTAGAAACAATTACTCAAAACCGCACTACTATCGCGATCGCCCATCGTCTCTCAACAGTGCGGAATGCTGACTGCATTTACGTCATGGAGCAAGGTCGCTTAGTTGAAAAAGGGCGACACGAACAATTGCTAGACCGCTCAGGCATTTACGCTAGCTTGTGGCGCGTCCAGACGGGCTTAAGAGCGTAAGATTGAGATTGTCAATCTTAAGTTAATACAAGCCTTAAGTTAATCCAGTAGTTCATCCATTAGAAATTGACGCATGGAACTCGAAGTTGGAATGGCTCAGCCTGAGTTGATGGATGTGGAAGCAGTACAGAAAGCGTTGAATCGATCACGAGCCTCTGTGTATCGATATGCCAATACTGATCCACAGGAATTGAACTCTCCTTACGATCCCAAGCGTCTCAATCCAGAATTGCGCTTAAATCCTAACGATCCACTCTTGTTTCACCCCAACGAAGTGGCTCGGTTTGCCAAAGATGTTTTAGGAATTCGGCAGGTTACCATTGAGGTGCAAGAGTCAGCCCAAAACGCTAGTCTTGAAGTCTTGCGGGCAATCTTAGCAGAACTCAAGAGTATCCATCAGTTGTTGAAATCTCAAAGCTCTAACGTAAATTCTTGAGACTGTAGGCTGCAAGACAGTCCACTCTGTGGGAATAGCTAAAATTATATCTAGAGGGGCTGACGACCCAGCCCTCACCCAAGTTAACCTATCAGAGTTAGTTAAAAACTAAGCCCTTTATGGAATCAGGTGGCCAATCCGCCAACCCTCCTGGCCGATCTAGTCATAGATTGGCAGATGTTGTTGGCACTGCAATTGCCTTGTTGACCTTGACTTTACCAATTTACGTGATTGCTCATTATTCGCCTAACAGAACAGAACCCTTGCAGCCGCAGCAGACCTACTCATTACCGGGGCCAAGGGATTAGGAGAACTAATGTAAGTAATAGAAGCCCAAATTGGGACAGTTTTAAGCCGCAGACATCATGGTGAGCTTGAACCAGATCGAGCCGAGAGTCATGCCCTTAATTTCCGATTCAGCAACGGTTCTCTGTCCTAGCTGTAGCCATTATGGCTGTGAGTGCCGGATTGTCAGTTCGGCGTTAACCGTATTCCCCTAAAATGCTAGTAACTAGTACGGACTGGCTAGACACTACATTGTGGTGGCTGAGCCAAGTCTAGGGTACTTAGTTAAGTCGCAGTAAAGTGAAGAGTTTTCTAGCAAAACTTT
This sequence comes from Trichocoleus sp. FACHB-262, assembly GCF_014696035.1. Lineage (NCBI taxonomy): Bacteria > Bacillati > Cyanobacteriota > Cyanophyceae > Leptolyngbyales > Trichocoleusaceae > Trichocoleus > Trichocoleus sp. FACHB-262. Next base: position 272,095 of record NZ_JACJPK010000034.1, read on the forward strand.
TCGCTCTGCCTGCATTTGTTTGGTTTGGCTAATTCAGTCAATGCCAAGATGTCTGCTGACATCTGCTTTCAATTGACCGTCATCTTGTTAACTTGGAGAAATACTGTGGACTTATCGCGCATTCCTGCACAACCTAAAGCAGGTTTGATCAACGTCCTAATTGAAATTCCTGCGGGCAGCAAAAACAAGTACGAGTTCGATAAAGACCTGCAAGCCATGGCGCTCGATCGCGTCCTCTACGCCTCTGTCCAGTATCCATACGACTACGGCTTTGTGCCCAATACCTTGGCAGATGATGGCGACCCTCTCGATGGCATGGTGATCATGGATCAGCCCACTTTTCCAGGGTGCGTCATTACTGCTCGTCCGATCGGGATGTTAGAAATGATTGATGGGGGCGATCGCGACGAAAAAATTCTTTGCGTTCCTGACAAAGACCCACGTTACGCTCATGTGAAATCTCTCAAAGACATTGCTCAACACCGCCTAGACGAGATTGCGGAGTTCTTCAGAACCTACAAGAATCTGGAGAAAAAAGTCACCGAAATCTTGGGCTGGAAAGACGTAGACCAAGTGATGCCTCTAGTTGAGGAGTGCATCAAAGCTGGAAGTGAAAAAGGCTAAGATTCTGGCTCTAGCACTTACTGAGGCTCTAGTACTTATTAAGAGTCATGGAGCTAAGGCTGAGATATTAACTTGAGCTAATCTCTTCCTCGCCCCTCTCCTACAGGAGAGGGGTGCCGTAGGTAAATAAGGTTTGAACTGTGAACACAATTACGAGGGATATTAGCTCAGCCAGTAAAGCCAGTGAAGTGCCAACTCTTAATATTTGCCTACTAGTATTTACTTAGTTAATCCCAAAGTCTTCCCGACCTTAATAACTTGTGCCAGTATAGACGAAACGAGAGTGTTCATAATTAATTAAGGTGTTTGGGTGACCTGAGGCTTTAAACTCTTTCCTTTAGAAGACTTTCCTCTACTATGCATCGGACGCTCCTCTTAGCCAAAATTCACAGTTGCACACTCACTGCTGCCAACCTCAATTATGTGGGTAGCATCAGTATTGATGAGGTTTTATTGGATGCAGCGGGAATTTTCCCTTATGAGCAAGTGCAAGTGGTCAACGTGGCTAACGGCGAGCGACTCATTACCTATGCAATTCCAGCCCCAGCTAATTCTGGAGCAGTTGAACTAAATGGTGCCGCTGCTCGTCTGGGTATGAAAGGCGATCGCGTCATTATTATGACTTACGCACAGTTTGATGCTGCCGAAGCCCAAACTCACTGTCCTACGGTGATTTTGGTGGACGAGCACAATCGGCTAGCGGAAGTGCTCCGATACAATCACATGCTACCAAGGCCTGGTTTGATCGAAGATGTCAGAGTCTAATTCAGTCCCTCAGAACTCATCGTCTGCCTACGAGTCAGACGCCCAGACTCCAAGCGTTGGCTCTCAGGAGTTTCTAGTGCAATTCTGGGGTGTCCGTGGCAGCATCCCAGCTCCTGGAGCTGAAACGGTTCGCTATGGCGGCAACACGTCCTGTGTTGAAATGCGGGTGGGCGGTAAGCGGCTAATCTTTGATGGTGGCACTGGCCTAAGGGTTTTAGGTCGGGAACTGCTCAAGGAGATGCCAGTAGAAGCTTACATGCTGTTTACTCACTCTCACTGGGATCATATTCAAGGGTTTCCTTTCTTTACCCCCGCTTTCGTTCCCGGTAATTGCTTTCACATCTACGGGGCGATCGCGCCGAACGGGGCGACGATGAAGCAGCGTCTGAGCGATCAAATGCTGCACCCTAACTTTCCGGTGCCAATTCAGGTAATGCAGTCAGACCTCAAGTTTTATGACTTAACCCCTGGAGATGCATTCACGCTAGATGACATCACGATCGAAACAGGTTCGTTGAATCATCCGAATACCGCAATGGGTTATCGAGTGACTTGGCAAGGTCGAACAGTGGTTTATGCCACTGATACGGAGCATTTCCCCGATCACCTAGATGAAAGTCTGCTCCACTTGGCTCGTGATGCTGATTTATTAATTTACGATGCTTGCTACACCGACCAAGAGTATCACGACGCTAAGACTCCCAAGGTAGGCTGGGGGCATTCTACTTGGCAGGCTGGAGTCGCGGTGGCCCAAGCAGCGGATGTAAAGCGTGTTGCGATGTTTCACCATGACCCCACTCATGACGATAACTTTTTAGACCAAGTGGGTGAGCAACTAAAAGCAGTATTTCCCAGCGGATTATTAGCCCGCGAAGGCATGATCCTGGAGATCTGATGCTAGCCCTGCTATTGCCTGTTGCACTTTTTGTAGTTGAGCTGCTGCTTGTCCTTGGGTGAGTAGTGCTTCGGCTTGGGTTAAGCCTGTGGCTAAGTCTGCACAAGCGCCACAGCGCCAGAGATAAAATCCCCCATTCCAAATTGCCGATCGCGCCAGTTCAGAGCGATCGCCTTGCAAAACTGCCTGCATCTCAGCTATGAGCTGAGTCGTTTCCCCTAGAGGCACATCTATGCCAGCAAAATCGTAATCGCGGGGAGCCAGCAGCAAGCGCTCTAAGGAGAAATCAACGCCGCCCTGTCCCAAACCGATGATCGCTGTGCGATCGCGCGGTAAGTCACAACTGCCTTCTAATCCTTTGACTGTCGTGAAATAAGCAGGAAACCCTCGCAACTGAAAGGCATCTTGGAGCATGACTTCAGTGGGCGGATGGACAAAACCAGACACAATATTGGCGCTTCCAGCATAAGGCCCCCAAAGTAGCTCTAGCGTAGCGAAGGGCGGGCGTTTGCCAATCTGGTCGCGGTAAGGCACCAGACCATGAGCCTGAGGAAAATGTTGGGGCAGGTAAACAAAACCGAGTTGAGTAGTAGCTAACACTTGCTGCACTTGCTCTAGGGTCAACCGAGTCCAATCAATTCCTAACCCTTGCCAAACCTCAACCAGTGGCAATCCTTGCTTGGTGGGCATGCGATCGCCCCCATGCATAATCACAGGGTAGCCTGCTGCCGCCACGATCAACGCGGTGAGGGGGCTAATGGGAGCAGTGCGCGATCGCCCGTCGTAAGGGGAGCTAAGCACGAGTACAGTCTGCTCTGAGCCTAAAGGCTGCAACTGGGGGCCTAGTTCCGCATAGGCATCGAGCATGCCTGCCAATTCTTCTCCGGTCGGTCGCTTGATGCGGTGAGCGATCATAAAGGCTCCAATTTGGGCTGGAGTCGCCTCTTGGAGCAACATCATGCGGGTGGCTGCGGCTGCTTCTAAGCGATCCAAATTCTTCCCCGTATGGGGGCCACTGCCAACTTTCCGCAGTAGTTCTCTAAATGCATCGCTCATGGTCGCAGCTCAAGTAAAACGGTCTTTAGATGTTTTCTCAGGTGTTTGGCTCGAAATTGGGCAGAAACACCGCTAAAGGATCATACAGCCTGCAGTGAGCCTGTGGCATCTAGAGCCAAAGTGCTCTCAGAAAGTCCAGAAATTTGATCTCGAATCAATTGATAAACTAACTCGCGAAATCGCTGAATCGGAGGAATTTGCAGGCGATCGCGGGTCGTGACTAACACCACTTGACGCAACAACAAAGGTTCATCGGTGGGTCGTATCGCCAAGGTGGGGTCAATATGAGCATCAAAAATTGCTGCTTTGGGTAGTAAGGCAATTAGCTTACCTTGGCGAACAATGCCTCGAAATGCATCTAGTGTGTTTAATTCTAAGGCGGCGTTTAAGGTTGCCCCTTGACGTTGAAACTGCTCTTGGACGAGACGCTGCATACCATAGCCATCCTTAAACACCACTTGAGGATACCGCACCAATTCTGCCCAAGGCACTCGGTCGTATTGGGTCAAGGGGTGGTTTGCTCCCATCAAAATTTCGATGGATTCGTTATAGAGCGGGTCAACGACTACTTCTGGCCCCGTCGTCAGCAAACGATTGTTCATCACAATGGCTAAGTCAACTAAGCCGTCTTTCAAAACTTTAAGGGCGCGATCGCTACCCAAGGCAGTCACACGCAACTGAATGTCTGGGTAATCTTGACAAAAATGCTGTAAAACGGGTGGTAGGTAATGGGCACAGACCGAATGGATGGCGGCGATACACAACTCTGGCTGCTTTCCTGCCATCAAATCAGCTAATTCGGTCGCAGCTAATTCCCACTCCTGGCAAATTTTGCGAGCCCGTGGCAACAGCCGCTCCCCTCCTAAAGTCAGACGAGCTTGAGCTGTGCGGTGAAACAGTAACAAGCCCAAATCTCCCTCCAGCGCCTGAATTTGGCGGCTGATGGTAGATTGAGTGACTCCACATCGACGGGCCGCCTGCTGAAAACTGGTGGTCTCAGCAACGGCCAAAAAAGCTTGCAACTGTTCCAGGCGCATAATCATGTAGCCTAAGTTACATGTAGAGATTTAGCTGATCTGCCTAATCAGTTTGGTAGAGCTTGATACAGACTGAGGGCGATCGCTCAACTAAAAGCCAGATCTCTCTAAATCAAATTTTGAATCAACCAAAATCCTACGCTTCAACTTGGTCTGGTGATGCTACGAAATATGTTGTGTAAAAAAATACAATGGCAAGACTTGTGGTTTAATCTTGCCATTGGTTTTGTGATTTGTAGTTTCGTTTAATCTGGGGATAATGGCTCTCAGGTTAAGCGTTTAGGCGATCGCTCTAGCAGCGGGTAAAGATTGAGCGCTTGAGCCATAGAGGGACACAAACCGTCCAAATAGCCACATCGTCTCATGACTGGGAAGGCGGCTAGAGTTAACCAAGCGATCGAGGTTTCTCTGAGCCAGTTTGTGCAAATAAGGTAAATCTTCAAACAAAGTTAAACAAGCAGAAACATGCAACACAGCTTGCAAGAGTGGTTTCGGCCAAGGCAGATCGCTATAGATATCGATGAGAAATTTATGTTCTGTCTCGCTCAGCGGAATGGCATTGAACAAAACCGTAATTCGTTTTTCGTTATAAACAGGAATGCTCAACTCAACAGTGTAAGGACTGTGCAAGATCAAATCAACTTCTACAATTGGCTGCCGCCAAATTCTTAAAACGTTAAATGGAGATTCTAAAATGGTTTGAAACTTGATGTAGCCACCAATAGAAGTAGCGTTTACTTGACTAACCTTAACGATTCTCAAGTTATTTAAGCTAAAACTGTGCACATTTTCTAAATGCTTCAGGTTTAGCAAGTGGTAAATCTGGCATAGTTGAGGAAACGGTAGGTCATATTCCTGCCGAATCATATGCTGCTCTTCTAGCTCTGTCATTCTCGCTTGGGCCATCTGAAGAAAGAGTTCATGCTCAGACAACTCAGAACCGGGTGCAGGTTCCCAGACAGCCCCGACAGTATCGCTCTGGGAGGACTCTTCTGGCTTGAGACATAACCAGCTGACAAAAAACAAAGAGGCCATGCTCAAGTGGAGAATTTCAACTGCCGAAAAGCAACTATCCGCTAAGGCAGAAAAGCTTCTATCAATAATTGCAAATAACCAAGCAGGGATACCAAAAAGCCAAACACCATGCCTGACGTTGGCTAAAACCAATGAGAATTCTGTCGTTTTACCGTTTGTCAGGATACTGATTGGGTCTTTAAGAGAGAGAGATTCAGACATGGCGATAACTTCAAGCAAGAGAGAGTTTTAATGTCGCAGAGCACGCAAACTTGCTTGTAAAGCTTTATCAGCTAGATGAAATAAAGTCAGAGGTTGAATGATACAATTTGAACAACAATTAAAACCGTAAGATAAGATACTAATTGTTATTTTTAATGGCAGCAAACCTGCGAAAATTATTCATCTAGAAATTAAGTTGTGCGCTTAATTCTTAAGCTAACACCTCTCAACTTGAGCTACCCTCTACCTCAAGTTGAGACTATTTTTCTACTACTTTCTATCCAAGTAAGTGGACACTTTTTAATTTAAGCAGACTCAGCTTTTAGAAAACTTCGGTTTAGTAACCTGCTTGAAATTCTCCAGGAGTCTAAGTTTTGGCTGATATTGGAGCTTCATCCTTAGCGATCGCTTCACGTAAGGCGGTATAGCACCATACAATTCAGCAAAAGTTCAGCCTTCAGCTAGCACACGAGCACTCAATGCTCTTAACTAAATGCTAGGCGATCGCCTAATTAGAAATGGCTTAAATTATTTGAGCATCCACATTTTGCAGGGTAATGCCCAAGCGGCTTTGAAGGGCTGCGATGACCTCTTCAGCAGCAGTAGTATCTAAAATTCTCAAGTCTTCTTCGGTGTAGTTGATCAAGTCGGCGATCGAATGGATTTGAGTGCGCTTCAAAAAACCGTAAGCTTGCATTGAAAGCTGCAACTCTTCAATCGGAGTTTGAGATAAAGAATTTTTGGGATGGCTCATTGCTTTAATCAGGTGTCAGCGTTTACAAGATGGAACAGCCTTGATCATCATGCCATACCCTACTAATACAAGATTCGATTAGCAGTGAGCCATCACAGGTCTAATTAGGCAATTTGATGACCAGTTGCAGAAATTAACTGCTTGATGGTTTCTTCTGATGCGCCAGATTCTACCGTGACCGTTTTGGCTTCTACATCTACTTCAACTTTGGCATCGGGCTCAGTAGTTTTGATGGTTCTCTTGATATCTTCTACCGAATCAGGGCCAGAGATGGTTGGGACATTAAGTTTGAGGACCATGTTTTTTCACGGGTTATTAATTACACAATTGATATTTTCTGATTTTGCTTTGCCCCTTTACTACTCCCCTGAGGGCTTATTTCTCTGGCGACGATTTGCTCGTTGGGTGAACTATATGCCTATACTTTTTTACAGAGTGAGGAACTTAACCAATTCGCTAGAGTGACCAATACGTAAAACTCTTTTCCTTCTAGCAAAATCAGTTAAACCACTCATGCAACTGCAACGTCAGCGTTCCAAGCGATCGCAGCGGCGAAAATTTTTAGCCTCGCTCATTACCGATCCTGTCCAGTCGGCTCAAGTAGCTGGTTTACGCTACGTCAATGACGACAGCCCAGGTATTCAACGCCAACCTAGAGGAAAAGGGTTTGTTTATCTGAACATAGACGGTAAGCTCATCCGCGATCGCCAGGAGATTCAGCGGATTGAGTCATTAGCCATTCCACCTGCTTACAAAGATGTCTGGATCTGTCCGTTTGCCAACGGTCATATTCAGGCCACAGGTCGAGATGCTAAAGGACGCAAACAGTATCGCTATCATTCGTTGTGGCGGCAGGTACGAGATCAAACCAAATTTACCCGATTGATTGCCTTTAGCGATGCCTTACCCACCCTTCGAGAGCGGGTAGACCATGACCTGGGGTTGCGCGGATTGTCTCGTGAAAAGGTTCTGGCTACAGTGGTGCGGCTTTTAGAAACAACTTGCATCCGGGTGGGCAATGAAACTTATGCCCGGACTAATCGCTCTTTTGGCCTCACAACTATGCGCTGCCAGCATGTAGATATTTCTGGCACTACGCTGCGATTTAAGTTTCGAGGCAAGAGTGGCGTTGATCACGATATTCAAATTAGCGATCGCCGTTTGGCTCGCATCATCAAACGTTGCCAAGAAATTCCGGGCTACGAGTTGTTTCAATATCTCGATGACGCAGGCCAAAGCCAGTGCATTGATTCTGGTGCGGTCAATACTTATTTGCAAGAAATAACCAAGCAAGACTTTACTGCTAAGGATTTTCGAACTTGGTCGGGTACAGTTATGGCGGCTTTAGAGTTAGATGCAATGGGTCCGTTTCAGTCGCAAACTCAGGCCAAGAAAAATATCAATCAGGCGATTAAAAACGTAGCAGCACATCTTGGTAATCGACCTGCTACATGTCGCAAGTATTATGTGCATCCCGCTATTCTGGATGCTTATCTAGACGGATCACTCATGTCCACTTTGGAAAAAGCGATGCAGCAGCCCGCCTCAGATTCTGCTTACGCATTGAACCCCGAAGAAATGGCGGTGGTAGCGATTTTGGAACAGCAATTAGAAGCTCGGCAACCTATAGCTAGTTAGGAGTTAAAGCAAATAGCTTAAAGTTGGCAAGCTGCCTTGAGCCACTCAGCTTCATCTGGAGTAAGAGTGGGGGCCAGTTTCTCCACAACTTGGACGTGATAATGCTCTAGCCACTCTCGTTGCTGCGGGCTGAGGCGATCGCAATCAATTAAGCGCTTGTCAAACGGAATGTAGGTCAATGACTCGAACTCGTACCAAGTGCCTTTGGGGGCTGCACCCTTATTTTCTGTCGCTACTTCTTTAACCACATAGAGATTCTCAATCCGGATGCCGCCCCAACCAGGTTCATAGTAGCCAGGTTCGACACTCGTCACCATGCCTGGTTCTAGGGGTTCTTGCGATCGCTTATTAATGCCATTCGGCCCTTCATGCACATTCAAAAAGGCTCCCACGCCATGGCCTGTGCCATGTCCGTAATCAAGTCCCGCTTGCCACATGGCCGATCGCGCAATGCCATCTAGTTGGCATCCCGGTGTGCCTTTAGGAAAGCGCTGCATGGCACAGTTGATATGGGCTTTCAAGACTTCCGTATAGCGAGCAATTTGCTCTGGGGTGGGTTCGCCGACCACAAAGGTACGGGTGTCGTCGGTAGTGCCAGAGAGGAACTGCGCCCCTGAATCGAGCAGTAACAACTGACCCGATTGCAGGTCTACATCAGGGTTGGGAGTGCCGTAGTGGACAATGGAGCTGTTGGCTCCCGCACCGGAGATGGTGTTGAAGCTCAGTCCTTGGAATCCTGGTTCAGCTTGATAGAACCGAGCGATCGCCTCTGCCACATCAAACTCAGTGACGCGATCGCCTGCGGCCCAGCGATCGGAGAACCACTTCCAGGCTCGGACTTTGGCTCGACTGGCTTTGAGGTTGGCTTGTTGCATCTGCTCGATTTCGATTGCATTTTTACGAGCTTTCATGCCCTCCACAGGGTTGGGCGCTTCTACAATCTGAACTCTGCCAGTCTTAGCGCTTTCCTGAACCAGCTCGTAGGTGCCCATTGTCGTGTGTTTGCCATCGATCCAAACTCGCAGAAGCTGTGGCTGATTAAGCAAAGTTTGGAACGTGTCAGCGTACTGCTCGTAGGGCAGCAAGGTGATATGAGGTTGTAGCGCTTGCTGGATCTCGGTTTCAATGCGCTCCAGATTGGTGAAGAGGAACGCTTGATCAGCCGTGACAATGGTGTAGGCAATAAACACCGGATTGTAAGGCACATCCCAACCTCGGAGGTTCAACAACCAAGCAATTTGATCGAGCTTGGTGAGTGGCAGGATATCCGCTTGGGCCTTTTCCATGGCTTGCCTAACTCTCTCTAGCTTTTGCGCGACTGTTTCTCCTGTTAAGGCTTCGGGTACTGCAAATAGCCGAGAAGCGGCATAACTAGCTGGGGCTTGACCATCTGCCCAAGCTGCTGATTCTCGCACGCGATCGACTAAATTTTCGGGAAGGCTGACCAGCACCACGCCCGCTGGAGCCAGTCGTTTTTGTAACTCACGGCATTGATCCACCGTCACCGTGAAGGGGTCAACGCCTAAGCGAAAAGTCTGCTGGGCTGCGATCGCAGCTTGTCCGAGAGCTTCCAGAGTTTCGACTAGAGTTTTGTGACCTTCCAAGCCCAACTTAAACACTTGGATGGCTGCAGGATCTACCTGTAAATCAGCTTGTTCATAGTAACGAGAGTCCACAAACAACCAGCTTTGCTCGGTCCCAACTAAGAAGTCTCCTGCTGACCCTGTAAAATCGCTGATCCAAGTCCGACGCTGTTTGGCTTCTGGCAAATACTCGTTCAAATGCTCATCTGCCGAGGGAATCAGGTAGCCATCCAGTTGATAGGCTGCCATCCATGCCCGCAAATCGGCTAATTTGGCTTCTGTCAGAGCTTGCTGAGCTTGTTGCTGGACGAAGTCTAGGGGTGACATAGACAAAACTTTGAGATGCTAAGGAACGCGAGGCAACTGATAGCTCTATGGTACAGCCCTCGCCTAGCTTGGCCTAGCTTGCTGGACGGATAATCAAATGCAGCAAATTGTCGAGCAGGCGATCGCGCTCCATCGGCACCAGATCCCCACTGTGCAGCAGGTCCTTCAGAATCACATAATGCACAATCGTGCCGATAAAAGCCCGCGCTGCCACTTCTGGGTCAGGTAACCGGAGTTCGGGGCGAGAGGCGAGATATTGAGTCAAAAGTTCGATGCTGGGCTTTTCGACGTTTTGCACAAAGGCTCTGGCTAGCGCCGGAAAGCGGGATGACTCACCAATGATTAAGCGGACAAATGTCAACAGGTGCGGATCGGCTTGAATCTTATCGAGCATTTCCAGAGCAAAAGCCCTAAGTACCAACGCTGGATCATCTTGAATAGCTTGCAGCTTTTCTGAGTTAAACAGTTCTTTTTGGCAAGCTAAGCGTTGAATTAAAGCTGTGAATAAAGCTTCTTTATCTTGAAAGTGGCTATAAACCGTCGCTTTAGAAACGCCAGCGGCGGCTGCCACGCGATCCATGCTGGTCGCAGCATAACCTTTGACCAAAAACTCTTGGATCGCTCCATCTAGAATGGCTGCGGTTTTCTCAGGGGATAGGTCGCGGTCTACGCTTTTAGTTTTTCTCATAGATATTCAAGCTAGAAACAGACATAGCACCCTCAATCATCACCGATTTAAGGCGACTGCTTGTTTTAAGCATACCTCTTGACGATACTAAACTGTTTAGTTTAGTGTGGTTTATAGAACTAAACAGTTTAGTTCAGGTGCAACTAATTTTTCTGGAGCCTGATCATGTTGCCAAATGCGCCTGCTGGCCTTTCCACCCCTAAAACTCAACGCTGGGCTCCGTTAGCGATCGCGACTCTGTTTGCCTTGGGTGGCGTGTCTGCCTATCAGGTTTGGCGGCTCCAAGCTCCAGCCACATCAAAAGCTGAAATCGCTGTGGTAACTCCGCCGCGCGTCAAAACAGTAACCGCTTTAGGGCGACTGGAACCGCAGGGAGAAGTGATCAAACTATCCGCCCCTACCTCCAATAACGGCAATCGCGTCGAGCAATTGTTGGTGAACGTGGGCGATCGCGTGCAGGCAGGCCAAGTGATTGCCGTGCTGGACAGTCGCGATCGTTTACAAGCCGCTTTTGAGCAAGCCCAAGCCGAGGTAGAAGTGGCCCAAGCGCAGCTAGCCATCACCCAAGCAGGAGCCAAACAGGGAGAAATCTCAGCTCAGCAGGCAGAAATTGTACGGCTGGAAGCGAAACGTCAGGGAGATATCCAAGCTCAGAACGCCACGATCGCGCGTTTACAGTCAGAAGTGCAAAACGCCCAAACCGAATTTAATCGTTATCAATCTCTTTACCAAGAAGGAGCGATCGCGGCTTCGGCCCTCGACAGCAAACGCTTAACCCTAGAAACGGCGCAAAGAAGTTGGCAAGAAGCCCAAGCGGTATTAACTAGAATTCAATCGACCAGCCCTGCCGAAGTAAACCAAGCCAGAGCCAACCTCGAGCGGATTGCGGAGGTACGTCCGGTTGATGTGCAAGCGAAGCAGGTGGAAGTGAACCAGGCGATCGCGGCGATGAAACAGGCTAAAGCCAATTTAGAGCAAGCTTATGTGCGAGTGCCTGCACGAGGAACTGCCGGAGAGCCACAAGCTTTTGAGATTTTAGCGATTCATGCCTATCCCGGTGAGGTGGTCTCGAATGAGGGCATTGCTGACATTGGTCAAACCCAACGGATGAAGGCGATCGCTGAAATTTATCAAAGCGACATCAGCAAAGTGCGAGTGGGGCAGCGAGTCAAAATCAGCAGCGATTCTATCCCTGGGGAATTGTTGGGGACTGTGGAGCGGATTGACTCGCAAATCCAGCGCCAAACCATTGTCAATACAGACCCTAGCGCCAACATCGACGGCAGGGTGATTGAAGTGCATGTGGCTTTGGATGCAGCATCGAGCCAAAAAGCAGCCAAGCTGACCAATTTGCAAGTGACAGCGGTAATTGAACAATGATCGGCTTGATTAAACAATTGCAGCGGCGCACGCCTCTCGGCTGGTTGCAACTCAGTCACGAAAAAAGTCGATTGCTGGTAGCACTGTCGGGCATTGCCTTTGCGGATGTCTTGATGTTCATGCAACTGGGTTTCCAAAGCGCTCTGTACGACAGCAATACCAAGCTCAGCCGCAGCTTAAATGCAGATATTGTCTTGGTGAGTCCCCAAGCTCGGAACACCCAAAACTTGTCTACCTTTTCTCGCCGTCGCCTCTTCCAGGCCAGAGATGTGGTTGGGGTGGAGTCAGCGGAAGCTTTTTACTCCAACATTATTACTTGGAAACATCCCGACACCCGCAAGGAAGCCTCGATTCAAGTGCTAGGGCTGAATCCTGACGAACCGATTCTCAATTTGCCAGAAGTCAACCAACAGCTAGACAAGATTCAGCTACCCGATCAAGTGCTGTTCGATCGCAACTCTAGAGGAGATTACCAACAGGCGATCGCTCAAATTGAACAAAACCAAACTGAGCAGAACCAGACTGAACAGCTCCAAACCGTTACCACCGAAGTAGAACGACGCACGATCGCGATCGCAGGTTTATTCTCCCTCGGAGCTTCCTTTGGAGCCGATGGCATCTTGATTGCCAGTGACCAAACGTTTCTGCGTCTGTTTCCGCGCCGAGATGCAGGAAGTGTCAATCTAGGCTTGATTCGTGTAGAACCCAATGCCAATCCCGAACAAGTAGCGACGGCTCTCAAAACGCATCTCCCTGACGATGTCCGAGTCCTGACCCACGCAGAATACATCGAGTTTGAGGAAAGCTACTGGAAAAAGGAAAGCCCAATTGGCTTCATCTTTGGTTTAGGCACAGGCATGGCCTTTGTGGTGGGCGTGGTGATTGTCTATCAAGTGCTCTCCACCGATGTCAACGCGCATATGAAGGAGTACGCCACCTTCAAAGCGATGGGATATCGCAATCAATATCTCCTAGCCGTGGTGTTTGAAGAAGCTTTGATTCTGGCATGTTTGGGCTTTATCCCAGGGATGGTGTTGCCGCTGGGACTTTACCAGTTGGCAGCGAATGCCACCGCTTTGCCGATCGTAATGAAACTGTCGCGCGCCTTAACTGTGTTGTTGCTCACAGTTGCCATGTGCAGTATTTCCGGTGCGATCGCCACTCGTAAGCTGCAATCTGCTGATCCTGCCGATATGTTTTAGGGGTTTGTCATGTTTCAACCTGTCATCTCCATCCAGAATTTGAATCATCACTTCGGTCAGGGTCAACTCCGCAAGCAAGTTCTGTTTGACATCAACTTGCAAATTAATGCAGGCGAGATCGTGATCATGACAGGGCCATCGGGATCGGGAAAAACCACGCTGCTAACTTTAGTCGGTGGTCTGCGATCAGCTCAGTTTGGTAGTTTGCAAGTATTAGGCCGAGAACTCTGTGGAGCCAAAGACAAAGAACTAACGATCGCACGACGACAGCACGGCTATATCTTCCAAGCTCACAATCTACATGGCAGTCTGACAGCACTACAAAACGTCAAAATGGGCTTAGAACTTCATTCCCATTTATCCCTACCAGAGATGGAAGCACGAGCCGCGCAAATGCTAAAGCAGGTTGGCTTAGGCGAACGGCTCCACTACTACCCTGACGATCTCTCTGGCGGCCAAAAACAACGAGTTGCGATCGCCCGTGCCTTAGTCAGTCATCCTAAGATTGTTCTAGCAGATGAACCCACCGCTGCCTTAGATAGTAAATCAGGCAGAGATGTCGTCACCTTGATGCAAACCTTGGCCAAGGAGCAAGGCTGCACTATTCTTCTCGTCACTCATGACAATCGGATTTTGGATGTCGCCGATCGCATTGTGCACATGGAAGATGGCCGACTCATCAACAACACGGTTTTAAGTGCAGCGGCATAACCCAGGCTGATAAGATTTAGTGCTTTAAGTGATGCCCAAAGCAGATTTAACTTTGGCATCCCATCCAAGGGGCTGCATCCATCCTGGATAAAGGGACGGTGGAGCTGTTAGGGTATCAAGTTGAGTGATTTCCTCAGAAGATAGCTTTAGATCAACAGATGCTAAATTGTCTTCCAGTTGAGATAGTTTGTTAGCTCCAATAATCACTGAAGAGATAAAGGACTTGGTCAAAATCCAGGCGATCGCAACTTGGGCAGGAGAAGCACTGTGGTTCTGAGCAATTTGCTTCAGGCGATCGACCACTTCATATCCTGCCTCGACATCTACGGGTGGTAGCTGAAATTTAGTGCGACGGGCATCTTCAGGCGCAGGGTTGGCGCGAGTATATTTGCCGCTGAGGAACCCACTCGCCAGCGGACTCCAGACTAAAATCCCTATCCCTGAATCTTCGGAAAAAGGAACAAACTCATGCTCCAAATCTCGCCCCACCAAGGAGTAATACATCTGCGCGGCAATGAATCGTGCATAGCCGTACCGCTCCTGAATTCCTACCATCCGAGCTGCTTTCCAGGCAGGGAAATTAGAAAAACCGACATAACGCACTAATCCCCGGCGGACTAAATCATCCAAGGCTTGTAGGGTTTCTTCCAGGGGCGTGAGCGGGTCAGGGATATGAAGTTGGTAGAGATCAATATAGTCGGTGTTTAGTCGCTTCAGGCTACCTTCTGCTGATTGGATAATGTGACGATAGGATAACCCCGTATCTGTAATGGCATCGCCCAGGCGAAACCCCACTTTTGTGGCAATCACCACTTGGTTGCGGCGACCGCCCAGCGCCTTGCCTAACATAATTTCGGATTCGCCGTTGGTGTAGGCATCAGCAGTATCAAATAAATTAATGCCCGCATCTAAGACTCGACCCACCATCTGGTCGGCAAGCGCTTGGTCAATGCTATTAGTCACCCCCGGGACCAGTTGCCCGGTGCCAAAGGTCATCGCTCCAAAAGCCAGCCGCGAGACAACCAGACCTGTTTTACCCAAAGTTGTGTACTGCATAAAACCAAATCTCCTACTGATGGAGTTTGTTGTTAAGGTACTGGCTTAAATCAGCAAAAATAAGTTGCCTGGAATACGTTTTGACAAACAATAAAAATCACCAGCTAGCGTTGCGAAAAACAACCGCTTGACTGGTGACAAAAATTTTTCGGTGATTCGATTTTAGATCTTCTTAGAAGGGGTTTGGTAGTAGACCTTACTGCCTTGATCTGGAACAAAGTAGCAGGTTTGGTAGGAGCGCCATAACGATTTCCAAATGGGTTCTTGGGAAGATCGATAATGTTCTCCTAGAACAGGTTTAATCGCTTCTGTAGCCTCCTTTAGATGGTAGTGGGGAATTGTGATAAAGATATGATGGGCAACGTGAGTGCCAATGTTGTGATGAATGGGATTGAAAATGCCGTAGTCGCGATCGATGGTGGAGAGAGCGCCTTTGAGGAAGTACCAATCTTTGCCGCGATACCAGGGAATATCAGCATCAGTGTGGTGGAGAAAGGTGACTAAATCTAACCAGACCACAAAGACCACGTATGGCATGAGGTAGTACTTAAACAGAAACCCAAAGCCATAATGCACACCCAAACCCACCAAAAAGGTGAGCATCAGTGACAAACACACGGTGCTGGTGAGGACTGCACGTCTTTCATGAGGCCGAAACAATGGGCTGTCCGGCAGAAAGTGCGACCCCTGCTTTCCGGGCGATCGCCGAAACAGATACAACGGGTAGACGAACAAAATCAAGTGAAATCGAGCTAACCTCTCGTACCAAGGCATGTTGTCGTAATAGCCCTCGGTCACGGGATACCAGCTCTCATCGGTCTCGATGTTGCCAGTGTTGGCATGGTGGGTGCGGTGGCTGATGCGCCAACCATGATAGGGCACCAAAATGGGGGTGTGGCTGAGGTGGCCCACCAAATTGTTTAACCAGCGGTAGCGCGAGAACGAACCGTGGCCGCAGTCGTGTCCAATCACAAACAAGGCCCAAAACATGGTGCCTTGCATCAACCAGAAAAGCGGGAAAAACCAGGCGCTATCAATGCGAGCTGCGAGCCAATAGAGGCCTGCGACAATGCCAAGGTCTAGGACAAAGTAGGAGAGCGATCGCCAAAGGTTTGATTGAAAACAGTGGCCTGGGATAGCCGATCGGACATCTTGAAGCGTGAAGGGTAGAAACTCACGCGTAGGAGGACGAGTAGTTAAGTTGGAGGTCACGTTTTCGTAGTTTTGAATGAGATAGCAAAATATAGGGCAGCTGCATGAATGATTTGACTTGAGTCACATTCAGCATCTGCCCATAGCTGCCCTATTGTAGGGCTTAACCTTATGTAATGAGTAGGGGAAACCTCTGAAATCCTAGGTTCTTTAAGGGTTAACTTAAGGAGTAGCGAGATATAAAAACTTTTGGAGTCAGCTTAAAAACTATGGCTGTGTATCAAGTACGACTCATCAACCCAAAGCTTAACCTCAATTGTGCGATCGCCGTGCCTGATGATCAGTACATTCTAGATATCGCGGAAGAGGCTGGAATTCACTTACCATCTGGGTGCAAGCAAGGAGAATGCTCTGCTTGTGTCGCCAAGCTGGTGAGTGGTGAAGTGGATCAAAGCGAGCAGAAATTTTTACGGCCTGAAGAGGTGCAATCAGGGTACGTAGTTACTTGTGTTACTTACCCTATGGCTGATTGCACCTTGCAGACTCATCAGGAATCTGTGCTGTATCAGTCATCGCTCTACTTCAAGCCTGATAGTGTTGAAGCAGAATAGAGCGGCTGATTCCCTGCTAGAAAATTCCTGAATCTAGCTTTAATGATTGACACATAATTCTTGATCTATTCTTTGTCTCGCTCTTTGAGTCCAAGCTTCGGTGGTAAATGAGCTATTGGTATCGCTGAAAGTTACAGGATAAGGAGGTTCCTCAATTGAGGAAAGTGAACCTTTGGCTTTTGCTTCTACTAAGCTGACTACCCAAGGTAGAAACTCTAAAATTTCTTCTGGCAAGATAGTTAACTCAAAGCACCACTTCCGATTCAACCCCCTACATAAAGGGCCTTTGCGAGCCACTGCGATGTCCCCTGCGCCTTTATTAATAGCCAGCCGCAGAATAAAAGGCCGTTCAGACTGAAAAGCATCTGGGGCTGAATAGGCGTAAATGTTGACGTAGTTCAAGTATTGGCTTGCATCCGTCCAAGAGGCCACTAAAGAACTACTGTTGTAAGAACTGCCGCTGATTTTGACAGGGACAGCCATTTCAGCAACAAATAGAGAGTAGAATTCCTGCCTTAAGTTAGAAATGATTCGTATTGTTTCTGGCGTCACAGTTGATTTACCTCTATTGACTAGTTGCTTTTGGCTATTTACGACATCGTCAACTGGTTATCTTTGGTGAGAACGTTGTTTACGCTGTTTGTGTTTGGCTAAAGCTTTCCGCTTTTCCTTTTCCAAGGGGGTCTCAAAGTGCCGCTTCTTCTTCATATCTTGAAAGATGCCAGCTTTAGAAACCTGTCGCTTAAACCGACGCAAAGCAGATTCAATGCCTTCGTTCTCACCTAAAACCACTTGAGTCATCCTGTTTTCTCCCATATGAACCGTACTGCCTGGAAAGTAAGCAAAAAAGTCTCT
The DNA here is from genome assembly GCF_014696035.1 of Trichocoleus sp. FACHB-262. Lineage (NCBI taxonomy): Bacteria > Bacillati > Cyanobacteriota > Cyanophyceae > Leptolyngbyales > Trichocoleusaceae > Trichocoleus > Trichocoleus sp. FACHB-262. The sequence continues at coordinate 289,665 of NZ_JACJPK010000034.1, forward strand.
AGCAGAATAGAGCACTTGCTTTTGTCTGCCAGAGACTCTAAATTTTAAACCTGAAACAAAGGCTTAATAGCGGCGATCGCTACGGCGATTATTACTCCAACCACCGCCACCGCCGCCACCGCCGGACGAACCTCGGTCTTCACGGGGTTTGGCTTTATTCACTTTAAGGTCACGTCCCATCCACTCTGCACCGTCAAGCGCTTCAATTGCAGCTGCTTCTTCTGCTTCTGTTCCCATTTCCACAAAAGCAAATCCCCGCACCCGACCTGTTTCTCGGTCAGTGGGTAGCTGAACCCGATTGACGGTTCCGTATTCTGCAAACGCGTGCTTGAGGTCTTCTTGGGTAACCTGGTAGGACAGATTACCAACGTAAATCGACATGAATTATCTCCAAAATCAAAGAGTGTAGAGAAGTTAGATCCGGAGAAACACTTGTCGGTAAAACGAAATGGGGTTTCAAAGCCGAAAATAATCCTTACGCTGTGACTATAACACAGTCATGTAGAAGGTTGAGTTGTAAATCTTCTGGAAATAATTAGAAGTTAATTAAGTTCTGTTTCAATTGGAGCTAGGCGATCGCCAAATTTAGCGAAAGCAGAATGATAATTTTTGAGCAGTTGTACAACCAAAAGAGCAAATTGTATCAATTTTGACGAACGGTATAGCAACTTTAAATCATTCACAAAATTGCCTCTATTCGTATTGCAGGTATCTTGCCTTTAGTACACAAGATGTTTACATCTAGAGCCAATTTCAGAAATCATTTAAGACGGCTGTAGATAAATTTGAAGTTGCGGTGGCAGAAACTTCCAGAGCAGTAGCTGATCGTTGTAAATCAGCTTGTTGTTGGGCTTGACTCCAACCTAATGTGTTCCCTAGTAGCTCGACCACACGAGGTAAAGTGCTTTGAGTGGCTTGGTGATCCAAAAAACTGAGGCGGGTCCGACGGGCTAGGATGTCGCTGCTGCTCCGAGCTGCTTCCTGCTTGGCTCCGTAAACAACCTCCGCTTCTAAGTAAGGATAGTTTTTTGCTAAACGCTGACCGTATCCTTCTCGGGCTAACTCTGCTACCTGAATTGCGCGATCGCCATAAGCTTGATTGAGGTGGGTCGCGACATCAGGTGTTAAACCATAGGTAGTTTGTAACTGTATGTCTCCTTGAGCGGAGTAGTTCTCTGCCCCCGCTAGTTTCAGGCTCTCGGTTTGGGAGGGGCGATCGCAGTTCAGGTTGCCTAATGTCAAAGCGGCATTAACGGTGTCCAAAGCCATTTTGCGATACGTAGTCCACTTACCGCCTGTGATCGTGAGCAACCCTGAATTGCTGACATTGATCACATGGTCTCGCGACAGTTTGGCGGTATCGGCAGCTTTGGGATCAGAGACTAGGGGGCGTAGTCCTGCCCAAGCAGCTCGGACATCTTGCTGTGTAACAGGAATAGAGAAGTACTTCTGCAAGTGACGTAGAATATACTCTATGTCTTCCTGAGAAGCCTGGGGATCAGCTGACAGGGTCGTGGAGTTGTCAGTGGTGCCCACTAATGTATGTCCTAGCCAAGGCAAAATGAATAGAACTCGACCATCCTCTGTTTTGGGAATTAATATCCCCGTTGTAGGTAGCGAGAACTGCTGAGCGAGAACGAGATGCGAGCCAGAACTCAACCGCAGCATGGGCGTAGCACTCGGCTCATCCAGCTGGCGAATCGTATCACTAAACGGGCCAGTAGCGTTGATCACAACTTTGGCAACGATCTCCCAACTGTCTCCGCTGAGCCGATCGCGCACAGTGGCCCCGCACAGTTTACCGTTGGCTTTATTCAGTGCCACTACTTCCACGTGATTCGCAACTACTACTCCTGCTTCAGCAGCGGTCAGTGCTAAAGCCACATTCATCCGAGCGTCGTTGAATTGCCCATCATAATAGAGAACGCCGCCCCACAATCCTGCTGATCTCAACATGGGTAAGCGATCGCGGATCTCCTTAGCACTGAGAAACTGACTCGGAGCCAGATTTGCTTTTCCGGCGAGAGCGTCATACAACTTCAGCCCTGTGAAAAAGTAGGGGATTTGCAACGGGTTGTACAGGGGCATGACAATCGGTAAGGGTTGACTGAGGTGAGGCGCAATCTTTAATAAGACTGCCCGTTCCTTCAACGCATCGCGGACTAAATCAAACTGACTGCGATCGCGCCGCAACACTGCCTGCTCTAGATAACGCACACCGCCATGAATTAACTTGGTGCTACGGCTACTGGTTCCAGCCGCAAAATCGTCTCGCTCTACAAGAGCCACTTTCAAGTTTCGAGTGGCAGCATCTAGGGCAATTCCGGTTCCAGTCGCGCCACCCCCAATAACTAGCAAATCAAAAGCTTCAGACTGTAAGCGGGCCACATGCTCTTCTCGGTTCATTCGGGGCTTAAAATGTGAGTTTGGTCTGAATAGACTACTGATTAGGTCAGGCTGACTGGCTGCTTGTGCTAACTGTTTGTGTCGTCGTCAGCCTCAAGGAATTGCTGCATGCTATCGATCGCTTGGATAATGTTTTTGCTTTTCTTTCCTGCTTGTCTAGCACTATTGTGGCAGGTGATAGGGGGAGATGAATTATCTACTCAACTGCTGGCGCTTGGTATTTTGTTGCTTTGTGTAGATCAAGCTCGCATGGCAGTGGTGGATCTAGAACAGGTAGCTCAGGCGCGACAACAAATTCAAGATGCTCGCCTCAAGCGTTTCTACCAAGCTACAGTCAGTACCATTGCCCTGGAACTGTTGGGCTTTTATGCTGCCACCCTGTGGCTCGGGTGGGGTTCGCTTGTGATTTTATTGAGCCAAGTTTGGTTCAACCTATGGGCAGGAATTCAACTCCACTCGGCTGAAAAAATAGCGATTCAAGCTTGGGGTATTCCTCAACGGCTCCCGGTTTTAGGCGCTGACGCGATCGGTTTAGTTTTGGTCAGTTTGTGGATGCTAAAAATTGCGCCATTAGGAATTGCTACTGGGCTTTTGGCCTTAGTTTCCCTCTACGGCGCTATGAAGTATGCGTTGCCTACCAAGCCACTCAGCGAAGTTTCTAGATAAAACCGCATCAAGCTTAAAAGAATCAGCGATCGCATGCAGCCTGAGGGAGTGTTGTGTTAACTTTAAGATACTTGTTTAAGCAAGTATTGACCTACTTTAAAATTTAAAGGAGCTTATTATCGTAGCCCAGAAACAGCTCATTAACCGTCAAATCACGTCCCCTCAGGTCTTTCTAATTGACCATGAAAACAATAATCGTGGCTTGATCGATACCAATGAAGCCTTAAGAATAGCTGAGAGTGTAGAGCTTGACCTCGTAGTGGTCTCGCAGGGTAAGGACGCTCCAGTCGCAAAGATTCTAAATTACGGCAAGCTGCAATATCAGCAGAAAAAGCGGCAGAGTCAGGGTTCACGGCCAACTGTCAAAGAAGTTAGGCTGCGCCCGAATGTTGGCTTGTCTGATTACAAGCTCCGAATCGATAATGCGATCGAGTGGTTAGGCAAAGGCGATTCAGTCAAGTTTATGATTCGTCTACGGGGTCGAGAAAATCAATTTCGCGATCGCGCTGGGGACTTGCTAGACCGCATTGCAGCAGACCTAAGTCAAGTTGGTAAAGTACAGTCGCTTGATAAACGGTCGCTGATTGTTCAGGTCGTTCCTGCCTAAATACTCTAGATATTTAGGAATAATTTTTGATCGTAGGGGCATCTTTTATAGATGCCCCTATGTTTTAGGTTCAGGGAGGGTGTTTGGGTAGGCAATGCCGCACGTTGCTGTGCCGTTACGCCAGGGCCACCAGTTTCGTGCTCAAATCCCACAGCCGTTGGGCTTTGTTGTCGTCACTGGCTTCGTCGGAAACTTCTTGCACAAAAGATTGACGACCTGGCTTCTGACGATTGCCCCAGCTCCAATACATCCCCGATTCTTTGTACTCAGGATCAGCGACGATCGCGGCCACTCGCTCACCTGCTAGCTCCTGGGAGACATATCCTCCAGTGATGTTTTTCTGGAAGAGGGGAAAGATTTTGCGGAACAGCGGATAGTGGTTGCGGAACAAAGGCGTATCTGCCACACATCCGGGATAGAGGGAGTTAAACGTGATCCCCGTCGATTCGTGATAGCGACGATGCAGTTCCCGCATGGTCAAAACGTTACAGAGTTTGCTGTCTTTGTAAGCTTTGCCAGACTTAAACTTTTTGCCATTAATCATGGTGATCGGCGCTTTAAAGCCTGCTTCAAAGCCCTGGAGATCTCCTAAGTCCGGAGGAGCGGGGATGGGAATCTTGCCACCCAACTCTTTGGGATTGGCAGTCACAGTGCCCAAAATCACCAATCGGCGATCGGGGTAGGAAGACTTTTTCAAATCTTCCAGCATGAGGTTGCACAGCAGAAAATGGCCGAGGTGATTGGTTGCAACACTCAGCTCATAGCCTTCAGTGCTGCGTAAGGGTTCTTTTAATAAAGGGAGATAAACTGCGGCGTTACATACCAGGGCATCTAAAGATCTGCCGCTGGCTCTGAATTTATCGACGAACTGCCGAACGCTGTCTAAAGAACTCAGATCGATCGGCAAGAGGGTATAGCTGTCTTTAGGAATTTGTACCTCTTGAGCAGCGTTTTCTGCCTTGATTAAATCGCGGCAGGCCATCACTACATGCCACCCTTTTTTGGCAAGCGCTTTCGCAGCGTACAAACCAACTCCGGAGGAGGCACCAGTGACCACGACGGTTGGTTTTTGATCTCGTTCCATGCTGTTCAGACTTCAGTTGACCGTTGTTGACCTTTTCTAGGATCTCATACCGTGAACCAGCGCTGCCTATTTTTCGATTGAGCAACAACGGGACTGATTGGCAAAAACTTAGGCTAGGGCGATCGCTGAAATTAAGTTCTAATGAGCTTTTTAGACAAAAATCAAAAATCAAAAAGCTTAGTATTCAAGTCGTTGCTGAATATAAAGGTTTGTGTGGATCTATTAAGTACCAAAATTACTCTTTCCAGTGAGACCGTTAAACCTAAGCAGGTAGAAAAATTAAATGTTTAGGACAAAGCTATCCCGGCGGTGAAAGTCTGCTTCTGATCCCGTGTGAGCCAAAGCCCAGTAAGTGACCTCACTATCTTTGGTTTTGACCACTGCGGTAATCGCCACGTCTAGAGGTTTCTCGTCTGATGCGATCGCTGCCAAATTTAGCTCAAGTGAGAGAGTGTGTGCTTCCGGTTGCGTCTCTACTGCAGAGGGCAGCACAGTAAAAGCTGTTTCCTCTTGCATCCCCTGTCGATAGCCATCAAAGCGATAGACGTTCCAATCACCAGATGGGGACAGGTTGAATTCCCAGTAGCGATCGCTGTCCTGCAACCCTAAAAAGAGCTCGAAACAGGTTTCCTGCCACAGCTCATGCTTACGAGTGGGGCTGTCTGAGGGAGCGGCGATCGCAATTTTAGACAAATCGCCGGAGAGCACATAACGAATATGGAGTGTCTGTGCTCGTCGAGCAATATCACCTGTGAGCTGAAGGTTTGCAGGTGAATTGGTATGAGGAAAGGGTTGCAAAGAGAAAGCTTTGCTGTTCATCGCAAATCAGAGATTAGATTTTGGAGAGTCGTGGCTTGAGATTCGATACTTTCAGTTAGCTTAAACTGCACCAAGGCTCTGGCTAGATTATGTTCTGGGTATTTGACCTTGAAGTAGACATTGCCTGCCAGGTGATCTGTCAAGAATCGCAACCCCAACTCAAAAGCAATCAGACGGATGGAGTCGTACAGGTAGGTATAATCTGGTTCAGTCAAAAAGTCTTTGGCGATCGCTAAATATCCTTTGAGAATGCCTCGACACAGATCCGTGTCAAACTGCACCGCTTCCCACTGCTGGCTTTCTTCTCCCGCTGGATTGCAACCCGATCGCAAGCAATCCCCAATGTCGTAATGCACTAAACCAGGCTTAACGGTATCTAGGTCAACCACGCTGACTGCTTTTCCGGTCGTAATGTCAAACATCACATTATTGATTTTGGGATCTCCGTGCATCAAGCGGAGGGGCAGTTTGCCTTGTGCTTTGGCATCTTCTAAGACGTGAACTAAAGCTTGGCGATCGCGGACGAACTGTAAACAGTAAGAGACTTCTGGCGTAGGGTTAACATTGGTTTGAGCCAGAACTTGCTCGTAGTGCTGCCAGTAGCGGGGGGTGATGTGGAAGCCTTCTAGGGTATCAGCTAGCTTGGTGGCAGGGAGATCGCTAATCAGGCTATGGAACATCCCCAAGGCATATCCAACTTCTTGGGCCTGAGCCACATCTTGCATAGTATCGAAAGATTCAGAGCCTTCGATGAAGCTGATGGCTCGCCAGAAGGAACCATGATCATCACTGCAATGGTCTTGTCCGTCTTGGGTGAGGAGAACACGCGGAGTTTCCCAACGACGGTCGAGGGGGGTACGTTGTAGGCGATCGCAAACATGCTCGGTGAGGATTCGCATGTTTTGCATCACGAGTTCGGGATGGCGAAAAACTTGAGTGTTGATGCGTTGCAGGACAAAGCGGGTTTGGTCAAGATCATCCAAGGCGACGAGGAAAGTGTCGTTAATATTGCCATTACCAAAAGCTTGGACGCTAGTGATGTTGCCTTGGTGGGCAAATTGGTCAGCAATAGCCACAAGGGGATCTAGAGTACTACTGGGGGTGCGATCGCTGGTCTTATCTACCCTGGTTGACATGGGAACTCCGCTCACTACTCGCCATGACACAGTGTACGGCGTTGCCGACCTCTAATCCAGAAACCAAGGCTGATGACATTACGCCACTAAATAATATGTTGAAATTCTAGTTTGACCAATTACTATTTTGACAATCAAGCTACTTCAGTAACCTCATTAAAGTAGGGTCGTTCACTCGGTATCGCTCAGATGTATATTGAACGTTGTCTAGGGTAATGACATCACCATCTTTTTCTGCAACAAAGGTATAGCGTCCAACCCTTTTGTAAGCCCTACCAGTGATTGCATCTTTTAATGGGCTAGTTGATTTTGCATTCAGTTGTGTTTTGATTCCATCTTTCCAGGCAATATGAAAAAATACGCTATACATATTGCCTCCTTCAACTGCGTAGCAAGGCATATTAGATACATTTCCACCATTGTTGGTGCCACGATCCAAGAAGGAACATCTAGCAAAGTACGCTGCTGTACCCGCCTGCACGTGAGTATTCAAAAGCAATGAAGTTAGAATGACAGATGTAGATATGGCCCATTTCTTCATGTTTTATAGCTCTTGGATAATAATCTAATTCTCACCTAGATTACCTAAGTTAGCTCCAACTTACTCATGTTTAACAAGCCTTTACAAAGTCTTTGGTTAATTTAGATTTAACAAGGATAAGCCGAGTACTCAAATTTATTAAAGATTGCTAATTTGAAGTCAAAAGTCAAATAATTAGAGCATAGAGGTCATATGGGACTAATTACCTCTTCAGGGCTGCCAGGCCATAGCAACTTACGAGCTAGGATCTGCAATGCCTTAGATCGATGTCAGGAGTTTCGGGATATTGATTTTAAGGAGTCTGGTTCTTGGGGAGAATTGCGGTGGAAGATTATTAGAACTGTAATTTCAATGGGTAATTTACGAGGTGGCGGCATCATTATTCTTGGCGTTTCACAACGTAACGATACTTGGAATCTAGATGGTATTTCTTCAGAGCATTTAGCTTCTTTTGATGTTGATGACTTTACAGATCAGGTCAACGCTTATATTTCTCCTTATGTGGATATTACGCTTGTAACTGTTGACTACTCGACTGAACAACGCTTTCTGGCTATTGCAGTAGATGAGTTTCTTGATACGCCGCTAGTCTGCAAAAAAAATGGACCTAGCCCTAAGGACTTAGTGGAAGGAGCCATTTACGTTCGCTCTTACGGTAAGCCTGAGACAACTCGAATTATGCGTGCTGAGCAATTACATGATTTGTTGGAACTAGCGGCTGAAAAGCGTGCACGTCGTTTGATTACACTCTCTCATCGAATTGGTTTAGTTCCTGGTACCTCAGCAAAAGAACAGTTTGATCAAGAACTTAGTGGTCTAGTTCAAACTTTACCTGTTCCTGTTGCAAGGCAGCCTCACTGGCAAATAGTTGTTCGGCCTGAAAACTATGAAAGGGAATTGGTCCCATCACTTACTAATTGCTCTCAGCTTGTTGAAAGGGCACGAGTGAAACTGAGTGGATGGTCTTATCCTTGCCTAACCTTTAACTCGTCTTTGTCAGCTCGTGGCTCAAATTGGATATCAAGTTGGGTTGATTTGAACTTGGGGCGTGCAGAGTACTGGCGCATTTATCAGAGTGGTCAGTTCGTGCATTACCTAACTTTCTGGAGTCAAAGTAGCGAAGATCTGCAAGAAATAAACCAGTCTGTTCGGCGGCAATCTAGCTATGGTATGCAAGAGAGCATTCCTGGTTATGTTGCTATTCCAGACATGATCTTTAATATGACGGGTATGTATGAGTTTGCAGCTCGGCTATGTGAGTCAGGCATCTACCGTGGAGCAGTCACCTTTCAAGTAAAGCTTGTAGGGATTCGAGGCTTTGTTCTAGCTCAACCGAGAAGTTGGCTTGGATTTAGCGGATTTCATCAAGTGACCGAAAGCTCACTAGAACATCTAATGTCTGTCTCAAGCATAGATTTGATAGCTAATCCACGAGAATATGCTGTTAACTCTGTTATTTGGTTCGTTGAGCGTTTCGGCTGGAATCATCCACCTAAAACTGCATTTGCACAAACTCAGCAGCAACTCTTCGAATAATGAGAGTTACTAGCGATCGCCTCTTCTCTAAAAACAATGGGCACAGCCGCTATCATAGACTTACTCCTAGCTCTCTTCCGGCAATATCCTGCTAACCGCGATCGCAGATGACTCCTGCCCTGCCTCAAACTCTCACCCTGGAAGAATTTCTCAAGTTGCCGAATCTTGAGGAATCTCCAGCTTGGGAATATATAGAGGGACGGGCAATTCAGAAACCCATGCCCAAAACTCGACACTCCATCCTGCAAAAACGCCTTGTTGCTGCGATCGATAACCATAGTGATGCTTACACAGCCCTGCCAGAGCTGCGATGCACCTTTGGCGGTCGCTCTATCGTACCGGATGTTGCAGTTGTCGCTTGGGATCGGATTCTGCTCAAAGAAACTGGAGAACCAGAGGATGACTTCTTGACAGCACCTGATTGGTCTATCGAGATTTTGTCACCTGACCAAAAAGCCAACCGTGTAATCGACAATCTTTTACACTGTCTCCAAAACGGTTGTCAGTTGGGTTGGTTGATTGACCCAGATGATTATTCTGTTCTAATATTTGCTCCTCAACAAGAACCCAAAGTTAGCCGAGGAGATCAACCACTGCATGTATTAGCAGGAGTCGATCTGACATTAAATGCCTCACAAATTTTTGCTTGGTTGCAGTTAGGAAAGCGATAAAACTTCCTCAGGAACCAGCGATCGCTGGTTCACTCTAGGCAGGATGTGTTAGATAAATTACACTGGCCTTACGGGAATACTATTGTTGGTGGAGAATGGGTGTGCGTTTTCCAGGAATTAGGGCTATTATCCTTGCTACTATTCCTGCGATTTCCTAAACCACTACTCGCTCTCCCACTGCACAATCCATTGCGATCGCTTAAACCTTAGGGTGAAAGGCACGACCATCAGTCCTAATTGCCTACTATATGAAAAAGCGAGGCTCCTGTAAGACTTGGAAATTTCCAGCACAAAAACTGCAACTTGTTCTGGTTGTGCCGTTTGTTTTACAAGTTTTTGGAGCAGTCGCGATCGTTGGCTATCTATCGTTTAAGAATGGACAACGAGCAGTCAACGAATTGGTGCTGAACTTGGAGAGTCAAGTTGGCAAACAGATTGATCAACACCTAGAAAACTATCTATCTAGCACCCGTAAGCTCAATGAACTGAACGCAACCACCATCAGCTCTGGCTTAATCAACCCCAACGATCTAGACGGGTTAGGACGTTTTTTCTGGAAGCAAGCCAAGCTCTACAACGTGGGTTATATACTTTTTGGCTCCACCAATGGCAAATATGTGGACGTGGGCCGCCCGCTGACTTATCCAGTCGAGCTAATTACCGAGCGGATCGACCCCAGCGAATTTGGCAATCAAAATCTCCATATCTATGAGCCAGATGCACAGGGAAATCGAGGTAGACTGCTCGACAAAGATTCAGGCTATCCGTTTCAAAAGGAGAGTTGGTACACTGAGGTAATGCAGACAGGGAAACCCTTGTGGTCTTCAGTCTATACCTGGCAAAGTGAAGCCGCCAATCCTCTCGCGATTTCGATTAGTAGTCCAGTTTATGACAAGAATAAAAAGATCATTGGAGCGATCGCCGTTGAGCAACGTCTAGGCCAAATCAGCAGCTTTCTCCGCGATTTAGACATCAGTGATTCTGGACAAGTCTTTATCCTAGAACGCAATGGTCTACTAGTTGCTAGCTCCGGGACAGAGCCACTCTCCAGACTGGTTAACCAGAAGCCACAGCGGTTAAAAGCGATCAACAGTCCGAATTCTATTGTTCAAGGCGTTTCCATCCAGCTTCAACAGCGCCTGAGTAATTTTGCCAGCATTACCACAGCTCAAGAACTACAACTTGACTTACAAGGAGAGCGCTACTATGTGCGAGTTACGCCTTGGCGCGATCCCTACGGGCTAGATTGGCTGGTTGTGGTGAGCCTGCCAGAACGCGAATTTATGGCTCAAATTGATGCCAACACTCGCACTACAGTCTGGTTGTGTTTAGCAGCTCTGGGAGTTGCTTCGATTCTGGGCATCTTTACCTCCCAGTGGATTACGCGTCCGATCTCCAGACTGAACCGAGCCAGTCAAGCCATGGCATCTGGCAACTTAGATCAAACTGTAGAAGAAAGTGGGATTCAGGAGATCAACGCATTAGCGAACTCTTTCAATTACATGAGTGGACAGCTACGCGAATCCTTTACGGCGCTAGCCAGTAGCAATGAAGAACTTGAAGACCGCGTAGAAGATCGCACGACCGAACTCAAAAATGCTCTGACTGAGTTGCAGCGGACCCAAGCGCAGATGCTTCAGAGTGAAAAAATGTCTAGTCTAGGCCAACTAGTCGCTGGCATCGCCCACGAAATTAATAACCCAGTTAACTTCATTTATGGCAACTTGGGTTATGCCCAGAAATATATCCGAGATTTATTAGGATTCTTGCAGCTTTATCAACAGCATGATCCTCATCCTGTCCCTGAAGTCAAAACTGCTGCTGAAGCAATTGATTTAGAATTTTTGCAGGCAGACCTGCCCAAAATATTGTCGTCGATGCAGGTCGGCACCGATCGCATTCGTCAAATTGTGCTCTCTCTCCGCAACTTCTCGCGCATGGACGAAGCGGAGATTAAACGGGTGAACATCCATGAGGGAATTGACAGTACCTTGCTCATTTTGCAGCACCGCCTCAAGGCTCACTCGCATCGCCCAGAGATTGAAGTCATCAAAAACTATGGAGATTTGCCGCTAGTCGAGTGTTACGCTGGACAACTTAACCAAGTATTCATGAATATTTTGGTGAATGCGATCGATGCTTTAGAAGAACTGCCTGAGATCAATAACCCCAGCCAAATCGAAATTTCAACTGTGGTGGTGGATGAAAAGTGGATACAGATCGCGATCGCAGATAATGGCCCAGGCATCCCTAAAGATGTTCAAGCCCGCATCTTTAATCCCTTCTTTACCACTAAACCTGTGGGTAAAGGAACGGGGATGGGGATGTCAATCAGCTACCAAATCATCACAGAAAGACATAGAGGCAAACTAGAGTGCCTCTCTCATTCCGGTGAAGGAACCCAGTTTATAATCCACATTCCGAGTCAACTCAACTGAGCGCCTCAAACTGTTGCCAGCAGAGGTAGAGTGCTCTGGGAACATGGAAGCAGCCTTTCCATTTGCCGCCTTTCAAGTTCAGCAGCACTTCTCCGCGACGATTCAGATAGCCGAACCACTCACCATATTCCGGGTCAGCAAAATGAGACCAGGTATAATCGTGCAGCTTTTGGTACCATTGCCAACAATCCTCGCGCCCGGTTAAGCGGTAGCCCATTGCCAACGCCACCAAGGATTCCACATGCACCCACCAAAGTTTTTGGTCCCACTCCAGCTGTTGCGGGGGATGGCCTTGAGCATCCATGAAGTAATATAACCCGCCATATTCTGTATCCCAAGCAAAGTTAAGGATATTCAGCACCACATCCACTGCCTGGTGAATTGTGGCAGTATCTTGGCGACGATTGGCAATATCCATGATGAACCACATGGCCTCAATTCCATGACCTGGGTTAATCAGCCGCCCCTCAAAAGAATCCACATGGGAGCCATCAGGAGCCACATTCTCATACATTAAGCCGCGATCGCGATCTAGGAAGTCGCTCATTACTTCCTGCACTGTAGCTTCCAGAACTTGCTCTAGTTTCTCCTGAGGCAACAGCCATTCCATCTCCAAAGAGAGGTTAGCCAAAATCATCGGTACTGCCAACGACTTTAGCGGACGAGTACCCGGATAGGTTTTGTTGTACTTACCCTTGGGGTTCTCCTTCCGGCGCAACACGTTGTTGTAAGCCTGTAGTGCGATCTCCTTAGCACTCTCTTCCCCAGAAGCCAACGCATATTTGCTAAAGGCCATCGCTGCAAAGCAGTCCGAGAAGATGTTGTAGGGCTGCACTAAAGGGTTGCCAGCGCGATCGATCGCGAAGTACCAATTCCCCTCATCATCGCGACCGTGTTGTGCGAGAAAATTGGCTCCGTGCGCGGCAATCTTCAGCCAGTTCTCTCGCTGCTCCAGTTGGTTATACAGCATCGAGAAGATCCAGACTTGGCGATTTTGCAGCCAAATAAACTTGTCGGTTTCATAAACTTTGCCGCTGCGATCGAGACAAGTGAAATAGCCGCCTTGCTCCCAATCGATCGAGTGCTGTTCCCAAAAAGGAATGACATCGTTGAGGAGCGCATTTTTATACAGTTCGGCTAGTTGCGTAAAATCGTGCTCCATCGTCATGTCCTCTGTCTTCTAACCCAACAGCGTTTATTATCTCCTACGCTTAGCTGATCGAGGTGGGGCGATCGCTCAGGCTTGCAGTTGATAAGCCAAAGCCACCCATTCGTTACAGCGTTCTGAGTCAATGATGATAAAGCCTGCTGCTGCGAGAGCCGCTGTCACTTCCGCTTCGTGATCTGTAGTGAAGCCAGCCGTAATCAACCGTGCGCCTTGAGTCTGTCGCAGGGCTTGGCGGTAGTCATCGGCGAGGGCAACATGCACCCGCGCTAAAATATTCGCCATGATTAGGTCAAACTCTGCGATCGCTTTCACGGTAGGCACCTGATCGCTAATATCTCCGCCCATCCAGTGCCCTAGCTCGCTGCCACCCCCCAAACTGCCTTCCATCACCCTGACTTGTTGCGCCACACCATTACGCGCCACAGCATCTTGCGTAGACTCTACAGCCACCCTGTCGTTATCTAGAGCCAAGACTTGTGCCCCCAGCTTCGCGATCGCTACACTCAAAATTCCTGAGCCTGAGCCTAAATCGAGCGCCCGCATTTCAGGTCTAACATGACGCTCCAATAACAGAAGGCTGAGCCGAGTGGCTGGATGAAAACCGCTGCCGAAGGCCAGACTTGTCTTTATCCTTAAGGTAAGTTCATGGGCTGTTTCAGGTTGGTAGGGTATATCCCCGGGCAAAACCACAAAACGCTGCCCGATGCGGTGAACTAGGGAACTGACCGTCTCTGGTAGAGCAGGTTTCTGTTCTACGATCGAAGCTTGTAGCTCAGTAGTTAGCCCAGTGCGATGTAGGGGAGAAAGCACAGACTCAATTTCAGCAATCCGAGTGCGCACCCGGATATCGTAAGGGAGATATAAGCAAATCGTGAATGCCCAGTCGGAAAAGGGAATTCCTGGCTCCCTGGGGCAGCGAGAATCTAATTCACTGTAAGTCGTGACTCGAACTTCTCCTTGATAGTCAGTTCCTGCTAGCAGCGTCTGAACCCAGTCCACCGCCTCTGGTGTGGTATCCAGGCTCAATTCGATCCACGACATACTTACTTTCCCAAAGAGGTCATTCTAGCGCGACTCAAGGTAGCTCGATCAACTCCAGTTGTTCTTGACGGAAGACCAAAGGTTGCCGGATCTGCCAGGTTTTGTCTTGGGAGAGCTGCAATACCTGCTGATGATGATTCGCTAGGTTCGGGCGATGACCCACGCTCAAGAAAGTAGTACCGATCGCTTGTAGATGTTGATAGAGTTTTTCCTCATTGTCGAGATCCAAAGCACTCGTCGCCTCATCCAAGATGGCGTACTTAGGTTGGTTGACCAGTAAGCGGGCAAAAGTGAGACGCTGTTGTTCTCCTAACGATAAGACTTCCGCCCAGTCTCGTTCAGCCTCAAAACCACCAAAGCGTTCATCTAGATCTGCTAAGTTCACCTGTTGCAGCACTTGCTTTAAGTGTTGGTCATCCACCTGAATATGCGTGTTGGGATAGAGCAGTTGGTCCCGTAGAGTCCCCATTACCATATAGGGACGTTGGGGTAAAAACAGAATCTGGTCTGGTTCAGGGCGCAAGATGGTACCACGACCCGTATTCCATAACCCAGCGATCGCCCGTAGTAGGGAACTTTTACCACAACCACTCGGCCCCATTACTAAAAGCCCTTGCCCAGCCTGTAATTCGACAGATAAGTTTTCGATCAGTGTGCGTTGGTGGTTAGGCGTTTCTAAAGTGAGATGTTCTACCGCGACGCGATCGGCAGCAACGGTTTGAATGGTTGCTTCAGTCAGCGAGTCAGGAGCATCAGTAGTTTGGTTGTTTTCCGGCTGTTCTAGAAACTCAGCAAAGGTATACAAGCGATTGATGCCAGCTCCAAATGTCGTCAGAGCTTGGAATCGAGCCACTACCACATTCAGCGAGAAAAAGACCCGCACAAAGGCTCCCTGAGCTTCCGTAACTTTGCCTACCTCCATCTCCCCTGCAAAGATCGCTGGCGCTACAACTAAAGCTGGCAGGACAAAAGGGATAAATTCGTAAGCATTGGTTAACACGTTCAGATTCAATTCCCAAAGCAGCAGCCGCTTGACGTTGTCGAATACCTCTAGAAATCGGTGTTGAATCTGCTGCGACTCGCGCTCCTCACCTCGATAAAAGGCGATCGCTTCAGCATTCTCCCGAATTCGCACCAAACTAAAGCGAAAGTCAGCTTCTTTTTTGAGTTGCTCAAAGTTGAGTCGTACCAATGGTTTGCCAAACACAACCGTTGTGACGATCGTGCCAACTAGAGCGTAAAGCACTAGGAAAAAAACCAAAGGTTGAGAAATTCCCCAAAGCACGCCACTAAAGGCAATCACCGACAACACCGACTCCACTAACACCAACAAAAAGGTGAGAGATTCTTGGGTAAAGCTGCGAACATCCTCAGCAATCCGCTGATCTGGGTTGTCAATCTCTGTGTTGGAGGTGTTGAGATGGTAGTAGGCTCGATTGCTAAAGTAATTTTCGAGAAAGCGATTGGTCAGCCAACGCCGCCATTGCAAACTCAGGCGATCGCGCAAATATCGGTAACCTGCCAGCAGAGGGGCATACAGGACCAACACCGCAATAAAGATAGTGACTGTTTGCCAAAACCGAGGTTCATCCCGAGCCGAGAGCGCGGAGATCAGCACGCCTCGCTTGTTATTGAGGACTACGCTCAGCCCCGTATAGGCCAGCAAAAACAGCACCACTCCCAGCAATAAGCCTCTAGCTTGCCATTTCTCATCCCCGAACCAGTAGGATTTGGCGATCGCCCAAAACTGCTGAAACACTTTGAAGTTCAATCGATCCATCTGCTTATTTTCCTTGGAATTGCTTTGCGAACGGGGCAAACCCTTCAAAGGCTAAACCGGTCTCAAGCAGGTTGAAATCTGCCCAATAGTCGATCCTATAGCAATCCCAACTTGCTCAGCGCAGAGGCCGACCAGATGCGACTTCAGGTGTTTTCAGAACTAGTTGCTACCGCTGCCGCTGATTCCAATGTTGGTTCTGGGGTCGGCTCAGATGGCTCAGCGTCACTGGTCAGGTCAGCAATCCGTTGTCTCAGAGCTTCTTGCTGTTCTTTAAAGCATGAATCAGGATATTGTCTCATGGCTTCTCGGCACGACTTTAGAGCCGTTTCTAGTTCACCCAACTGCCATAAACAGTTAATTTGATAGAAATGAGCGTGCCGCACCGAATAGCGATCGCTTGACTGGCTCTGCACAATCGGGTTAAGCCATTGCAGCGCTTCTTCGTAGCATCCAAGTTGATAGAGTGCATAACCCCGATCCGAGCGAATGTGCTCACTATCCGGTGTGTATTTCAAATAGATATCAAAGGCAGTAATCGCTTCCTCGTAGCGCTCTAGCTGCAATAATGTGTCTCCACGTTCATGAGCCAAACTTGGATCACGGGGTCGCAGCTCATAAGCTCGGTCGTAGCTGGCGATCGCTTCCTCAAATCGTTGTAGCTTGGCTAACGCTAATCCTTGTTCATGCCAGAGGCGGAAGTTGCGAGGAAAGCGCTTCAATCCTTCCTTATAGACAGCGATCGCTGGCTCATATTGATCTGCTTGTTCTAAGTCTTTGCCATAAGCTAACCACTGGATCGCTTGAGTAAAAGGCAGTTGGGTTAAATCTTGGGGTTCCAAATTTGGTTCAGCATCTGGGTTGGCTGTGTCACCCGTTGCGGGCGGATCGGCAGCAGCACGACGACGGTAGCCAGCTAGGTGCCAACCTAGGCTGAGACCGAGGATGAATACAACGACGCTCCAGTCGGAATTGGCTAAGGTCGGCGTAGCTTCCCAATCCCTTAAATCTTGGCTCTCCAGCCCGGTAAACGTTTGTCTCGCCATGTCTTTACTCAACTCCAAGCTCTCAGCGCCCCAATTAGCATTCAGTTAGACTTCAACGAGCTACACTTAAATTTCTGAAACATTCTCGGTGCGATCGCTGACCTTGAAGTAACAAATTGCCGACAAAAAGTAGCTTTCACGCTAATTTGATTTGCTAAGTTTATGCTTTTCAGAATCGGGGTTGCAGTTTATACCGAGTCAAATTACCAACTCTTTATAGAAATGTGAACTCAGGTTAATCTAAGTCTACCTCTTGGAGGATGAAGATTTTCTGTCTGATCCCTAAGAGTCAGAGATAAGGACTTTATCAATAGTGATGACTCTGTCCATCTGTCAGCAATGGTCTGTCAGCAATGGTTGGGATAGAACAACTAACTATCGGCACCCTAGTGCGCCACCTTCGTCCGGATATGTTTCAGAGGTAGAGTGACAACTGTGAATGCAGAACGAGAGGCAGCTATCCGAGAAGCCATTCTCGCGGGTGGAGGTGAAATGGGGGCGCTGATGCGATCGCGAGACTGGTCGCAAACATCGCTAGGCCCCGTAGAGCAGTGGTCACAGAGCCTCAAAACTGCTGTACGCATTATGCTGACCTCGCAACAGCCGATGTTTGTCTGGTGGGGCGAGGAGCTAATCAACCTTTACAACGACGCCTACAAAGCTATTCTTGGCGGTAAACATCCAGGAGTTTTAGGCCAGCCCGCTTCAGTCGTCTGGCGAGAGATTTGGGACCAAGTCGGTCCCCGGGCGGCCTCGGTAATGCGTAAAAATGAAGGCACCTATGACGAAGCACTGCTGCTGATCATGGAACGCAACGGCTACCCGGAGGAAACCTACTACACATTCTCCTATAGCCCCGTACCCGATGACGAGGGTGGGACAGGCGGCATCCTTTGTGCCAACACAGACGATACGCAGCGCATCATTGGTGAACGGCAGTTGTCTCTGCTACGGGAACTAGCCGCTAGAACCGCCGATGCCCGGACGTTTGATGAAGCTTGCACCCTAAGTGCGGCCTGTCTAGAAACCTATCTTTACGATCTCCCTTTCGCCATGATTTATCTGGTTGATCCAGATCAGGGGCACCTGTTTCTGGCGGGAACTAGTGGCATTGAGCGGGGTCACGCGATCGCTCCTGAAATAGTCTCCCTGGATGATAGTGCTTGGTGCTTTGCAGAAGTGCTAGAAACCCGTCAATTTTGTTTAGTCACTGACCTAGAGAAACGTTTTGACGACCTGCCCACAGGGTCTTGGGATCGCTTACCCCATCAAGCAGTCGCACTGCCGATCTCCCCATCTGGACAGACTGGTAAGGCGGGTGTCTTAGTAGCGGGTCTCAATCCGTTCCGGCTGTTGGACGATAACTATAAGGGATTTCTCGATCTTGTGGCAGCGCAGATCGCCGCTAGTATTGCTAATGCCCAAGCTTACGAGGAAGAGCGGAAACGAGCAGAAGCTTTGGCAGAACTCGATCGCGCTAAAACTGTCTTTTTCAGCAATGTCAGCCACGAATTTCGTACCCCCCTCACTTTAATGTTGGGTCCTACCGATGATGCCCTAGCTGACCAGACCGAGCCACTACCGCCTAATCAGAGAGAGCGGATTGAGACGGTACAGCGCAATGGACTGCGACTGCTGAAGTTGGTCAATACACTGTTAGACTTTTCCCGAATTGAGGCAGGGCGAGTTCAAGCCTTATATGAACCTACTGATTTGGCAGCTTTGACGACAGAACTAGCCAGTGTTTTTCGCTCTGCAATCGAGCGGGCTGATTTACACCTGGTTGTGGATTGCCAACGCTTACCTGAGGCTATTTATGTAGACCGAGAGATGTGGGAAAAGATAGTACTTAACCTACTCTCCAATGCGTTTAAATTCACCTTTAACGGCGAAATTTCAGCTCGCTTGCAGTGGATGCAAGATCACGTTGAGCTAGCAATTCGAGACACTGGTATTGGTATCCCTGCGGCTGAAATTCCCCATTTGTTCGAGCGGTTTCATCGAGTCAAGGGAGCCCAAGGACGTAGTTTTGAGGGATCAGGGATTGGTCTCTCCTTAGTTCAAGAATTAGTCAAGCTGCATGGAGGCGCGATCGCTGTAGAAAGTGTAGAGGGGCAAGGCACCTGCTTCACCGTCTCGATTCCCACCGGAACGGCTCATCTCCCTCCAGAGCGCATTAGTGATACTCGCATATCACCTATAACAGCGGTAGGCTCGGTCTCCTTTGTGGCAGAAGCCTTGCGCTGGCTACCTGAAAAGGATGTTTATGTTAGTGAAACAACGCCTCAGGAGATCGGCGAAAGGATCACCGTGGGAGCAGATATTTCTTTAAACTCTTCATCTTTGCTCCCTCAACCTGCGGCTCGTATCCTCTTGGCTGATGACAACGCCGACATGCGCGATTATGTGAAACGGCTCTTAAGTCAGCGATATGCAGTAGAAACCGTTACAGATGGTCTTGCTGCCCTCGCTGCGATTCATTACCACTCTCCTGACTTAGTGTTAACAGATGTCATGATGCCAGGGCTCGATGGCTTTGCCTTATTGCGAGCGCTTCGTTCCGATCCTCAGACTCAGGATATCCCCATCATCTTACTATCAGCCCGTGCGGGCGAAGAGTCTCGTGTTGAGGGATTAGAAGCTGGAGCTGATGACTACTTGATTAAGCCATTTTCGGCTCGGGAACTGCTGGCACGGGTAGAAGCGACCTTAAAGCTGGCGCGATTGCGGCAAGAAGCTACCCAGCGAGAGCAAGGTCTACGGGCTGAAGCAGAGGCAGTTAGAGTTCGTTTAGAGAGTGTTTTGGCAGGCATTAACGATCAGTTTATTGTGCTGGACCGGGAGTGGCGCTACAGCTTCATCAATGAACAAGTCCTGCGAGTGACGGGTAAACGTAAGGAAGAATTGCTAGGTCAGCGTGTTTGGGATGTGTTTCCCGACATGGTCAACAGTCTATTCGGAACTGAGGTGTGTCGGGCAGTTGCTGAACAAACAGTGGTTCGATTTGAGGTTTTTTATCCACCCTATCAGCGTTGGTTCGAGAACCGGATTTATCCTTTTGCCGAAGGTGTCACTATTTTTGTGACCGACATTAGCGATCGCAAGCAAGTAGAAACAGCCCTATTGGAAAGCGAGGAGCGGTTCCGCCACATGGCAGACAACGCCCCCGTCATGATCTGGGTAACTAATTCAGCAGGCCAATGTACTTACCTGAGTCAAAGCTGGTACGAATTCTCCGGTCAGAGTGAGATAAGTGGTTTGGGTTTGGGCTGGTTGGATGCTGTCCATCCAGATGACCGCAGCGACGCTAAGGATAATTTCATAAAATCTAGTCAGCGTGGTGAACCGTTGCGCGTAGAGTATCGTTTGCGGCGTCACGATGGTGAGTATTACTGGATGTTGGATGCGGCGGCTCCTTGGCATGGGGCGGAAGGTGAATTCAAAGGATATATCGGTTCAGTTATAGACATTTCGGATCGCAAGCAAGTAGAAGCGGAGCGGGAACGATATGCGGCGCAAAGCTACCATCTCCTGCAACTTGAGCAAGCGGCCAGAGCGGAGGCTGAACGTGCTAACCGGATTAAAGATGAGTTTCTAGCAGTCTTATCCCATGAGTTGCGATCGCCTCTCAACCCTATTTTGGGTTGGTCAAAGCTGCTACAACAGGGCAAGTTAGATGAGCAAACAACCCAGCGGGCGCTAGAAACGATTGAGCGCAATGCCAAACTACAAACCCAATTGATCGAAGATCTGTTAGATGTCTCCCGCATCCTACAAGGCAAGATGACTTTGAATGTGAGTCCAGTCAACTTAGTCACAGTCATCCAAGCGGCGATCGAAACGGTGCGTTTGGCGGCGGAGGCCAAACAAATTGAAATTCAAACTCTGTTTGCGGCTGATGTCGCCCAGATCTCCGGAGATGCGGCCCGAATTCAGCAAATTGTTTGGAACTTGCTCTCCAATGCCATCAAGTTTACTCCCGCAGGTGGACAGGTAGAAGTTCGATTAGAGCCAGCAGGCACTCAGGCCCAGATTCAAGTTAACGATACTGGAAAAGGCATCAATTCAGCATTTCTGCCGCATGTGTTTGAGTATTTTCGCCAGGAAGATGGAACAACTACCCGTAAATTTGGCGGCTTAGGATTAGGGTTGGCGATCGTTCGTCACCTGAGCGAGTTGCACGGTGGTACTGTTGAGGTGGAAAGCCCTGGGGAAGGGTTAGGATCTACCTTTACAGTTAGAATTCCGCTCCAGAGGCTAGCTTCAGAACCCTCACAACCTCAGAACTCAGATACCACTACCATCGACCTGAGCGGAGTACGGGTGTTGGTGGTAGACGACGAAGCCGATATGCGGGATTTAGTCGAGTTTATTCTGACGCAATATGGAGCCGAGGTCAGTTCAGTAGCATCTGCCTCAGAGGCTTTAGCTCTTTTAGAGCAGTTCCAACCAGATCTCCTGATTAGTGATATTGGTATGCCCATCATGGATGGTTATATGCTGATGCGCCAGATCAAAGCCCGTTTTGCAGACGCCTCTGCTTCAGGCAACTCACTAGAACTCAATCAGCATTCAGCATTCAGCAAAGCCATACCCAAAGCGATCGCCCTCACTGCCTATGCTGGAGAGATAGACCAAAAACAAGCTCTTGCCGCTGGTTTTCAGCAGCATGTGGCAAAACCTGTAGAACCCGATGAGCTAGTCAAGGCGATCGTCACATTGCTCGGAAAGGGCGATCGCCTGTGAGTGTAAGTGATGGACACAACTGGACTCGAACCAGTGACCCCTACGATGTCAACGTAGTGCTCTAACCAACTGAGCTATGCGTCCTAGCGATTTATAAATGTATCACACCCTTCCAGGAAAGCGCAATCCCTCTCGTGAATCGGGAATAACTTTCCTTGGGCAGTTTTTTCTAACCTAGCGGCTGCAAAGTCAACTAGCCCGAAAAGTCCTTGCTACCTTGGGAAACTGAGGGTCTCTAGGGAGAAGTGCTGTGCAATATCAGGTTGTAGGCGATCGCATTGTTTGTGGCTCTGCTCGCTTTAGTGCCTTGAGCCAAGGCTTAATTCGTTTGGAGTGGTCAGCAACAGGGCAATTCGAGGATCGACCCACCGTCCAAGCAATGACGCGACCCCAAGCATTGCCCTTTCAAGCGATCGCCTGGACCGAGGCTGGTGCACTCCAACTACAAACTGAACTGATTCAAATTCACTATCGACCGGATACTCAGTCATTCAACGACAACAACCTGCAAATAGAGTGGCGCTGTGGGACACAAAAAGGAAGTTGGACTCCTACAACTGTTGACTCTGCCAACTTGGGCGGTACATTCTGTAGCCTTGACCTGATCCACCGCAATCTCCGACCTACTGAGGTGCATCCGGCGGCAGTCGAACGCGCCTATCCTTACACCCAAGAATGGCTTTACAACCCGATGAAAAAGGCTCACCTGAGCTTGCGCGATCGCGGAGAGACTACCCGCTTTGAGGAGCCACCACTCTGGTATCTCGATCGCCACCGTCAGGAAGAGTTACCGGAGGAAGTGCGGCAAGTCTTGCAAGAGTGGCAGCGCTTCCCACCAGGAATTCTCAGCCGGAGTGGTTATAGTGTCTTGAATGACTCGGCTAGTGCCCCCCTAGAAAACAACTGGCTAGCTCAACGCTTTGATCCAGAAAGCCAAGATTGGTATTTCTTTGCTTACGGCTCTGACTATGCTCAAGCCCTACAAAACTTTGTGCAACTTTGTGGCCCAGTTCCAATGTTGCCGCGCTGGGCTTTTGGGGTTTGGTTTTCGTTGTTTGGGCAACTCTACGACACTGATTACCACAACCTAGTGAAGCAATTTGAGGCACTTGACCTACCACTCGATGTTTTGATTTTGGATGTGGATTGGCATTTATCGGGTTGGTGTGGTTGGGATTGGAACCCAGAATTTTTCCCAGATGCGCCGACCTTTCTAAAGCAGATTCATGGGCAAGAACTGCATGTTGGAGCGAATGTTCACCCAGAGGGCTTGGCTCCGGGCGATAGCCAGTTCCAAGCTTTGTGCGAAGCGCGAGGACTAGACCCAGATGATGTCAAAGCGGGAAAGGTGTTTGCAATCAGAAACCCGATGTCCAGTTGGATTTTTGAATCTTGGCATCCGAGCGGAATGGCAGAATATAAGCCCACCCAAGCAGAGCTAGAAACGGGTTGGCTGCTGTTTAACTTGGCTGAGCCAGAAGAAGCTCGGTTATTTATGCAGGTGCTGCACGGTCCGCGAGAAGCAGATGGCATTGATTTTTGGTGGATTGATGGCTCCAGCGCGATTCATCCCGGCGTTAACTCTCAGCTTTGGACAAATCATGTTTATTTCACACATCTAGCCAATCGTTCCCAGCGACCGATGATTTTGTCTCGTACCGGGGGCATGGGTTCCCATCGCTATCCCGCTCAGTTCTCAGCGGATACCTACTCGCAGTGGGAAGTGTTGCAGTTACTCGTAGACTTTACGGCACGGGCTGGCAACGTTGGGGTCGCCTATTGGTCACACGATTTAGGAGGTTTCTACAACCATGTGCCTGGTGTCCCCTATATTGACCCTGAATTGTATGTGCGTTGGGTGCAGTTTGGTTGTTGGAGCCCGGTGGTGCGCTTGCACTCAGACCACGGCAAACG
This sequence comes from Trichocoleus sp. FACHB-262, assembly GCF_014696035.1. NCBI lineage: Bacteria > Bacillati > Cyanobacteriota > Cyanophyceae > Leptolyngbyales > Trichocoleusaceae > Trichocoleus > Trichocoleus sp. FACHB-262. The sequence continues at coordinate 313,261 of NZ_JACJPK010000034.1, forward strand.
AGAGCCTTGGACCTATGGCCAGTGGGTGTTAGATGCAGTTCGCCAAGCCTTCCAGACGCGGGTTCAGTTTCTTCCTTACTTCTACCACCTCAGTCGGATGGCCTATGAGACAGGGTTGCCCCTCTGTCGGCCTCTGTATCTGCATTATCCCAAAGATCCGGTTGCCTATGAACAACCAACTCAGTATCTCCTGGGCGATCGCGTCTTAGTAGCGCCTGTAGTAGAAGCAGGCGGATATCGCTCCATCTATTTGCCTGTGGGAGGTTGGTGGCATCGAGAAACCTGTAAATTCTATCGAGGAGCGCAACAGTTAGATCTGTATGTGCCGCTGCACCAAGTACCCGTGTTTGTAAAAGCAGGTGCCATTTTGCCGCTACAGCCTATGGCTTTACGAGCAGGGAACCAACCAGCCGCTACCCTACTGCTCGAAGTTTATGCGGGAGATGCTGGCGACCTGGATTTTTATGAGGATGATGGCATGAGTCAGGCATATTTGCATGAAGCAGGCAGTCGGCGACGATTTACCCAACAGCAAACATCAAGCCGGCACATCCTAACTTGTGAAGCAATTCGAGGTACCTATACAGCTATGCCCGCTGCCCGAGATTTCCAAGTGCATTGGATTGGTTTAACTCCTCACAGCCGAGTCACAATTCAAGGAGCAGAAATCAGTGATTTGCGCTGGATAGGCGACCGCTTAGAAGTAACGCTGCCTCAAGTTCCTCAAGCAGCTAGCTGGCAGTTGGTGGTGACTGAGAAATAAGACAAGTTAGAGCTAATTTCGCGATCGCCCATCTCCAAAGCAGGAACATTCAGAGACAATAGAGAATAGCAATAACGACTTCTACTGAGACTCCTCTCTCTGACCTGGTATGACTAAGACGAGCGATACGATTAAACTAGATCAATTTTTGAAGGTGATTGGGCTTGTAGACACCGGTGGTCAAGCCAAGATGATTATTCAAGATGAAGTAGTGAGTGTCAACGGTGTTTTGGAAACTCGTCGGGGTCGCAAACTAGTGTCCGGCGATCGCGTCACCGTGGATGACCAAACTTTTGAAGTGGATTTGGATAACCTCTAGTTCGCCTCTCTCTTCCTCATCTTCTTTCAACTGTACGACCCCCCAGCCGCTTCTTTATTATGGAAGGACTGGGGGGTCCGGTCTTTAGCGATTAGCACCCGCCAATGGATGCGCTCCCTCTGTGGTCATGCGATAGTCGCCACCCATTTGACTGCGGTGTTCTTCAATCACCTGCTCGCTGGGTACGCCGCCCGCGTTGACCGTCTTTTGGTATTGGAAGTAGCGAGCATCCTCAGGTAGTTGCTCAACTGGCACGAATTCCGTATCTTGAGTAGTCAAATTCACCTGATCTGCTAAAACTTGACGGATATAGTCTTTGTTTTCTTCAAAGCGCATCGTTTCCGGTAAGCTTGGGGGCAAGAATTCTTCCGGATCGCGATTTTCATACTGACGGAGCAGATCGCAAGCAATTCGCAGATGCTCAATCTCCATGTTCAAGTGGAGTTCCCATATTTGCTTGATCCGGCGATCGGACTCTTGCTGCATGAAGGAGTAGTACAGATAGCACTCGTTGTACTGGTGCAATACTTCCTGCTCTAGCCAAGAAGCATTGGGGTCCAGCAGAGATTCATAGTGAGTGACGTGCTGTTCCTCAATTTGAGCGATTTCCAGGTAGAGTCCCCGTGCCAACGGGTTCATGGGACGATTGCCCACGTTCATGTAGAAGTTCATGGTCTGTTGCTCCGAAGCAACCAAGGTCAGCACGTGCAGCAGGGAGACCGGATCAGCTTTGGTGCGATCGCTAGGTCTACGCACATCATCATAGGGATGGCGGTGTTCTGCGACTGTTGGCCGTCCTGGCATAATCTCAGTCAACCGACCTGTGACTTCTTCCGCTTTCTTGCCTTCGGTCATTTCTAGCAAGTTGGCATAGCGATAGAGATGGTCGAAGTCCTCTAAAAGACCAAATTCAAACGCTTGCTTGATATAAGGATCAGGTTCATGACGAGCTAAAAAGGCCGTGAGGTCAACTGCAACCTGCTCATAGCCAATCGTGACTTCCAGAGTCGATTCATTACCGGGCGTGAGCCAGTTAACCACTTTCTGCTGTTGCTGCTCCACTCGACGCAGCATGGCGAGTTGTCTCCGTAGGTCTGGGTCGGCGGTGTGGCGCGCAAATTGATGAGAGAAAAATATCCCTTCTGTTTCAATTCCGTTCATCGTAATGACACGGGTACGAGTATAGGGATCAACTTGATCTTTGATATAGGGCTGAACGTTTAGCTCGGACCAATTTCGTAGCTGTTGATCAAGCGGAATTCCTTTTTCAGCTAGCGGATTAAAGCTCATTATTTCACCTGCTTAAATTATGTAAAATGCCTCGAATTAATCAGCTCAATCGGCTTTTCTCAATCGACTTCTATTGATGAATTCAAGGTGCCAGCATTTTCAAAGTATTTGCTATTAAGCAGCTTAGTGGCGATCGCTCACAGCTTCTTCCACTGAGGACAGAGAGGCTACTCTATCCAAAGTTGTAAAAACGCTGTATCTGAATGAAATGTAACTGTACCCATAAATACTGCCCGTGCTGAATAGTGGCTTATTACTACAACTAACTAATCATGTCGACCGTCAAGTTACTTAAAGTATCAGGCATTACAGCTTAGCTTACGAGAGACTCACCTATAGAAAGACCTAAATTTATCTCCAATGAAGCAGAACTGAACTAAAAGTGCGTTCTAAAGTGAACATGCTCGCCGAAGCTAATAAGGCGGCAGATTATGGAACAGCCAAAAGAATTTAAATAGTTGAGATTCGGCAGATAAAGAGCAGATTCTCAACTTAGCTTATGGCTGACTTCTAAAAGTCTTTTAACAGATAGAAATACAGCAAAACCCCGGGAGAAGCAACGATGAGTCAATCCAAAGAATTACAACCACCCCAACATCAGAATCAACAGCCTGGTATTGAGTCTGAAATGACTCCCAGGCCTCAGTTTGATGATTCTAAATATCGGGGAAGCGGCAAGCTACAAGGAAAAGTCGCTCTGATTACTGGAGGAGATAGTGGCATTGGACGCGCTGTAGCAGTCTTCTACGCCAAAGAAGGAGCCGATGTCGCACTCCTTTACCTGAATGAGCATCAAGATGCCGAAGATACCAAGCGCCGAGTTGAAGCGGAAGGCAGACGCTGTATCACCATTGCAGGTGATATTGGGGACGAGCAATTCTGCAAAGAAGCTGTACAGCAAACGGTACAGCAACTAGGCTACCTCGACATTTTGGTGAACAATGCGGCTGAGCAACATCCGCAGCAAAGCATTGAGGATATTACAGCAGAACAACTGGAGCGTACTTTCCGCACTAATATCTTCAGCATGTTCTTTCTGACGAAAGCTGCTCTGCCCCACCTCAAGGAAGGCAGTGCCATCATTAATACCACTTCGGTCACAGCTTATAAGGGCAATCAACAACTGCTAGACTACTCTTCTACCAAGGGCGCGATCGTTGCCTTTACCCGTTCTCTGTCGCAATCGCTGGTTGAAAAGGGTATTCGGGTGAATGGTGTTGCCCCTGGTCCTATCTGGACTCCTTTGATTCCTGCGACCTTCCCTGAGGACAAAGTTAAGAGCTTTGGGTCACAGGTGCCGATGCAGCGAGCTGGGCAGCCAGAAGAAGTTGCACCGAGTTATGTCTTCCTGGCTTCTGATGATTCCTCCTATATGTCCGGGCAAATTCTGCACCCTAATGGTGGCGAAGTTGTGGGGGGATAAAGAACTGTCAGCAAAACCGTTTGTATATTGGTTTGCCCATCAACGTTACGAAAATTTCTTTGAGTCAGAAGTGTGGCTGATTTAGTCACAGTACTCTACGCGAAGCGATTCAGTGTCATTATCAAACCTAGGAGTTTAGGCTAGCTGCGCCACCAGTTTTGGCAAACTCCTAGGTTTCTTTTTTCTTGAAATCAAAAAAGTTGATCCATGCCATTTTGTCTGATGTAACTGAAGCTACTACTGGTTGAGGGATACAGCTCTACCTTTAGGAGTTTGCAAGATTGGCAGAAGTAAACCTTTAGAACAATGAAACTTAACAGACTATTACATAGATTAGTTATGTGATCTATTGCTAGTACGAATAGCAATAGAGAACTCTGAAATTATTAATGCCTTCAGGGTGGGGCGAATGAAGCTAGCTCTACTGCACACCGGGTATCGCTGATTAACATTGCATATTTCGATCAACTCTTCGATCAACTCACAAATTCACCCATTTCACCCATTTAAGGACTACTTATGTCTCACTTTAGTACTCTTCGCAGTAAGCTGACAGACGCTGAACTGCTTAAAGCTTCTCTCGCGGATCTGGGCCTAGTTGCTAGTACAAACACCGATGTGCGCGGCGCTTGTGGTCAAAAAGTTCGGGCTGACATTGTAGTAGCGCTTAAAGGCGATTACGACTTAGGTTGGGTTCGCAATCCACAAGGATCATTTGATTTAATAGCTGATCTTTGGGGTGTTGCTAAGAGTCATAATTTAGCCAACTTAATGAATAGCATTAATCAGAAATACGCGATTAACAAAACATTGGCAGAAGTCAAGCAACCTGGTTTACAAAATGCCAAAGTTAACTTGATGGTGCAGCAATCAGTTGCCTAAGAATTTCTACTGCCTATAGTTTTGCTTCGCTCTGATTTCGCTTTTCTCCCTTCAACTTTTGGTTGAGGGGAGTATTTTTGTGACCTGCGCCTGCAAGCATCAACCTATTTAGCAAGAGAAGTATGACGAAGCGATCGCCCTCCCCTCAAGACAGCTCAAAGGCAAGGCGATCGCTCATGTGCAATTCAGGCTAATCATTTTGGGCGAATCAAACTTACTAAACAATCTGACGCAAAAAGTCAACTTGCTGACTGACTTCTAAAGACTTCAGATGATTGATGATTTCTTGAGCGCCAGAAGACAGTTGGGTCGTCGCTGCTGTCGAGATAGCATCTCTATCCAACTCTTGAGCTAAGCGATACCAGAACGCTAAGCGAGCATTAGGATCTAAAGATTGGTAGTGGCTGAGAGGATCTTTGGTACCACCAGGAATCAATTCTAGTAACGCTTTACTGGGGTGGGGGTCAAGCGCTACTTCCTCGCGACCACCCTGTTGGCTAGAAAATACGTCGCGGATAAATTGCAGCTGGTCTTCTGAACGCAGATCTTTGACGTGCTTGACGAGTTGACTAATTTCGTTAGAGGAAGTCACTCCAGAACTGGGAAAAGAGATCGATTGACCTAGCTCGGTATAAAGATAAGCCAAAGCAGCAATTTGCTGATCCACATCTAGGTGCTGAAAAGATCGCAGAGTTTGAGCGGTATTGGTATTTGCAGATGTCATAACAGATGTCCAAAACAGTAATCTCACACCCGCATGCTAAACACCTGTGGCCCAGGTAACGCCTATATAAAGACGGAAGATAAGTTTTGTTACTAACACTAATAAATCCTTCGTCAGGCTGAGGTGCGATCGCCAATACAACGGGACGATGAATCCTAGCGATGTTCTGGCCGCAGAATTAGCCAACTTCCTACTTCAACTACATTAGGCAGATGGTTATTGCGTCCGGTTAATGTTGATCAATATAGTGTCTCAACAAGTAGGAGAAAGCATCTTGATTCACTCTATGTTGCTGGCAGCAGTCCCCGCTGCTACGTCCCAAGACCCCACTGCTTTGTGGAACTGGCAAGGTACCCCCATTATGATTGGTTCCTGCCTACTGGCTTTGTTCATTGCCAGCCGCACCGTCCGCTTTCCCAAAGTTGGCCCTAAGATGCCTCTCGGACCATTCTCTGGCCTACTGAACAACATGAGTGTTGCCACCTTCTTAGGCGCAATGAGTTTTGGTCATATCTTAGGAGTTTTAGGAATTTTACTTAGTTCCAGTTGGCTCAAATAAAAATAGCAACTCTACAAATTCGTTGATAGATTTAACTGCTCGCGCAAGCTAGAAAATTTGCTGCGATAGCTTTTAATCTACTATGACAAGTGATCTATAAAATTGAGAGAGGGATATGATTTTGTTGTATCTCTCTCTCAATTATTTTTTAGCTGTTATGCCTTTAACTCTGTAACTTTGTCAGTATTTGAGCGACTTCAACGCCGAGATTCTCAACGGTAGTTTGTTGAGCGCTATCTTTCAAGCTGCCATCTGGATTAAATGCTTCATGAGCTTTTGCGATCGCAATTTGGTCGGGAATGACTAAAACTTGGATATTAGACAGAATACTACGAACATGAACCAAGCCTCTTAACCCTCCTAAACCGCCCGGAGACGTACTCATAATTGCGGCTACTTTATCTGTAAAAGCAGCTAAGAAGGGTTCACCAGGGGTAGAACGAGAAGCCCAATCGATCGCATTTTTGAGTACCCCAGAGATAGAGCTGTTGTACTCAGGGGAAGCAATCAGGAGTCCCTGATGAGTTACCATGATCTCCTTAAATTTCAAGGCATTGGCAGGAATTCCTTCAGCCGCCTCTAGATCTTCATCATAAAGCGGCATTGGCAAATCGCGCAGATCTAAGAAAGTAACTTCAGCGCCCGCAGCGCGAGCCCCTGTAGCGGCAATTTTAACTAGGGTTTTGTTGTAGGAATTCGTTCGGGTACTGCCCGCAAAAGCCAAAATTCTGGGTGAGTTAGCCATAAAAATTGATTTCCAAAGATATCTTTATCGAAAAACAGAGCTGCGATCGCAGTTAAGTGAGTTTTAGCTAGTATCCTCAAACACAAAACGCGATCGCAGCTTTCAAATCTCATTCTAGAGACGAAAGTCAGCGATCGCGTTACGCTTAAATCACTCTAGTCAAGCTACTTAGAGCGACTAGGCAACACCCAAATAATCTGCCAGGTCTTCAGACCCACCAATCAATTTGCCGTCAATAAATACTTGAGGGACTGTTGTTCCTCCTGCCATTGCTCGCAACGAGCGTGTCGTCGCATTTTTACCAATCACAATTTCTTCGTAAGCGAGGCCGCGCTCCTTCAACATCTCTTTAGCCCGAACACAGAACGGGCAGCCTTCCTTTGTAAACAAGGAGACGCATTCAGGCTTCACAGCATGAGGATTGATGTACTTGAGCATTGTATCGGCATCCGATACTTTGAAAGGATCTCCTGGTTCTTCTGGCTCAATAAACATCTTCTCAATCACGCCATCCTTGACTAGCATGGAATAGCGCCAAGACCGCTTACCAAAGCCCAGGTCAGTCTTATCAACCAACATCCCCATGCCTTCGGTGAACTCACCGTTACCATCTGGAATGAGTGTAATATTACCAACGTCTTGGTCCTTAGCCCATTCGTTCATCACGAATGTATCATTGACCGAAAGACAAAGAATGCTGTCTACACCGTTTTCCTTAAAGGCTGGAGCCAACTCGTTGTAGCCAGGTAAATGAGTAGAGGAACAAGTCGGGGTGAAAGCACCAGGTAAGGAGAAAACGATTACAGTCTTTCCGGCAAACAGATCATTAGTTGTGATGTTAATCCACTGATTGTTCTGTCGAACTCGGAAGGTGACGTCAGGAACTCTTTGTCCTTCGTGGTTAGGCAACATAAGTTTCGCTCCTCGCTGGGTTTGGATGTAAAGTTTTGCATCCTATGACTGCTTAAAGCGTACTCATTATGAGTATGCCTGTCAATACACCATAGGAAGTTCTACCTGAATCAAGCTGAGAATAATAGAGGCGCTATAGGACTAATTTGGTTTTGTCCAGCATCACTCATTCAGGTGAGTCACCTGGGTGAAGTGCAAAGTTGAAGTAGATGCCTACACTAAGGCTGTATTGCCACAAGATCTATTTATGAATGCCACTATCTCATCGCCAACTTTACGGGTTTTGATTATTGAAGATGATCCAATGATGCAGTTGGGTCTGGAACAGTCATTACAAGCTGATTCGGCGTGCATTGTTGTGGGACAGGCAGAAGATGGGTATTTAGGTGTAGAGGCAGCTCTAAGACTCAAGCCAGACCTGATTATCATGGACATCGGTCTGCCCCGACTAGACGGAATCGCGGCCACTCAAAAAATTAAGGCTGCGCTCCCCGAGGTTCGGGTCGTGATGCTGACCTCACACACGGCAGAAACAGAAATTATTGCAGCCCTCTCTAGTGGAGCCGATGCTTACTGTATTAAGGGTGCCAGTTTAGATCGACTCCAAGCAGCGATCGCCGCCGCTCAGGAAGGTGCTACCTACCTCGATCCTCAAATTGCCCGGCGTGTGATTGATCACCTCAAGCCGCCTACGCCCAACAGTGGCATTGGGCAACTGTCGGAACGTGAACTGGAAGTGCTGAAGCTGATGGTTGAAGGACTAAGTAACCCCGAAATCGCTGCCAAACTCTACCTAAGCCCCAATACCGTCAAAACTCACGTCCGGGGCATCATGAATAAGTTATCGGTAGACGATCGCGTGCAAGCCGCAGTGGTCGCTTTGCGCTCTGGTTTAGTTTAAGTCTGGCGCGATCGCGAGCCGAGTTGGTGCGTAACTGCTAGAAGCAACCGCTGTCGCTAGGGGCAGCGTAAACCAGATGATCGAACCGGGTTCGGTGTTGATAACGCCAATTTCACCTCCATGCGCTTGAATGATTTGCTGACACAGGTGCAGTTGCACCCCCAAACTCGTAGAACAGCAAGCATGGGGCGATCGCACTTGCAATTCAAAAAAGCGATCGCATTCTCGAGAGTCCCAGCCCTGCCCATCATCGAGTAGAGTACAGCGCAGCATCCCAGCTCCCACTTCGGCAGCAAGAGTTAAATGCAGGCCCGGTGGATTGTGTTGCAAGGTTGCGGTTACTAGGTGGGAAACCACCCGGCGAATTTGGTCCGAATCTGCCAAAATGGGTGGCATATGGGCAGGAAGCTGCGGCGTAATTCTCGCTTGGTTGACGCTTAAAAGGGGTGCCAAGTCCTGCAAGATAGTTTGGCTGAGCGCTGGAAACTCTACAGGTTCCGGTTGCAGCGGTACGGTTTGCTCTGTCGTAGAGTAGGTTTCAAGCAAGGCGCTCATAGCATTCAGTTGGCGATCGCTGGCTTGAACCATCCGTTCTACTCTAGAGCGAGTGATTGTAACCGTCTCATCTCCTTGCTTGAGTAAGTTCCGCAAAACCATCAAGGTACCCATGAGGAAAGGGCGCAGATCATGCTCCATGACATGAAACAGTACAGCTTGCCGTTGACGTACTTCCTGAAGTTCAGTAGAGGCCTCTTGCAACAACGCTTCTACCCGATCTAGCGGCTCTAGTACGGTGTTGGTTGCGCTTATTGCGCTTAGATTAACGGTGCTAGCTTCTGCCTGAGGTTGACTGCCTACAAACCCTGATAACTTTGATAAATGCTGACTGGCGCGAGGGTCTGCGAGGAGTTGTTGTAGTTGGGTAAAGGCTGCTTCATCGCGACAGCAATTTCGTAAAGCCTGGAGATAGTTCACATCAGCAATCATAATTTAGTTCTTATAGGATTTAATTTTGGCGATAAAGCGAAGACAAGCGAATCTTTAGACAGTGATTTTGCCGCCCTAATCGGCAACCACCTGATATGCGTAATCTCAACCAGGCTGTGCCAATATAGTCAGCTTGGTAGTGGCTCAAACTTTATTAGATTTGGTTATACACATCGTTAAATTGCTGTGAAAATAACCAGTTCGCGCTAGTTAGGAAGACTGACTTCTTTGCGGAATCAGCTTGAGAGCAGGTGTAGCTGATTTCAAATTCAGTTTGTTTAATCACCTTAGTTTTATCTTAGGTGGGGGTAAGGCGATCGCACCTCGCTCACATGATTCACCCATCAAGGTGATTTTGTGGTTGCTCCTACAGGTGCCAAAGGTAAGGTAAACCAGAAGGTCGAGCCAACCTCAGGACTGCTAGTCACGCCCATCTCTCCCCCATGAGCCACAATAATTTGACGGCAAAGATATAAACCTAGTCCTAGTCCGGTAGAGCGACGGGTTTGAGGTCCGCGAGAATACAGCTCAAACAAATGCTCGCACACCTCTGGGTTGATACCTGCTCCGTTGTCTTGCACTCGGCAAAGCAGCGAGTTGTCTCCTTGTTCCACGCTGACACTCAAGCTCACTCCTGGCGGGTTGTGCTTCAGGGCGTTTGCTAGTAAGTTTTCTAGCACTCGGCGCAGTTGCAAGGGATCTGCTGGAACGGCAGGTAGATGGTTTGGAATCAAAGCTGTGGCGCTAACTTGGTTTTTAGAGAGCAGAGGCTCAAAATCCGTCAGCACATCTGTGATCAGGTGCCCAAGTTCCAGCGGTTCAGTCTGAAGGACAATCCCCCCCACTTCGCTGGCATGGACTTCTAAAAGCGAGTTAATTAAATACAATTGGCGATCGCTACTTTGAGCCATGCGCTCCAAAATGCTACGGGCCACCGGGATCACCGCCTTGCCAGAACCGTTGGAGTCATCAATAGGCAGCGATTCACTTTTGAGCAAATTCCCCAACACCATCAACATCCCAGTCACTGGGTTGCGGAGGTCATGAGAAACGGCGTGCAAGAAAACCCGCAATGCATCTTCCACCCGCTGGCGTTCAGCAATTTCCACCAGCAGTTGCTCATTGGCCGCTCGAATATCCGCAGTTCGCTCCTGAACTCGGACTTCTAACTCTTCATTGCGCTGTTCTAGAACGCCAAAGGAAGCGCGTAACTGCTCCGCCATATTCTGAAACGCCCGAGCCAAGACCCCCACTTCATCTTCTCGCTCCACGGGCACCGTTTGCTCCCACTCACCTTGGGACAAAGCTTTAGCCGCTCGGCTCAAATGCAAAATCGGCTGCGCAATCCAGCGTGAGGTGAGAATTCCCAACGCGATCGCAGCAATCAAGGCGGCCAAACACAGCAAAATTGTCGATTGCGTGTTGGCCTCGATTTGCTCCATGAAGTCTGTTTCTGGTACTACCACCACGATCAGCCAATCCAAACCTCGCTGATCTGGTAGCGGTAGCACTTGCAGAAATTGACGTTTACCCTCCAACTGAAAGTCGAGCTGTTGGCTACCTTGAATTTGCCGCAAATCACCGAAGCGTTGCTGTAAGTGCTGCGCCGTTGCTCGAATCAACTCATTGCGGCTAGCAGTCGCGGCCAGTCGTTCCTGCGTTTTGCCATCAGCGCTGAGGATGAAAGGTTTCTCGGGCAGCGAAGTTGCAACTAGAAGCCCCGATCGCTCCATGATAAAGGTTTGTCCCGTTTTACCAATCTTGAGGCTGCGGAGAAAGTCGCCGATTTGAGACAACACCAAATCAGCCGCCGTCACCCCAATCAATTTGCCTTGGGCATCGTACAGTGGCTGGTCGGCTGTGATCGTGAGTTTTTGCGTGGAGAAGTAAGTGTAAATCTCGGTCCAAATCGGTTTACCCGCTTTCACACTGGTTTTGTACCAATCCCGCTGACGCGGGTCATAATTGGGTTTACTTTGCACCAGTTGCGTGCGGTTTCCTCGGCTATCCGTGGCGTAGGTTTGGAAATTTCGACCTGTGGCGCGATCGGAGACTTCAATCTGTAAGGCACCATTATCTAAGCGCTCTACTCCGATGTATTCTGCCTGCTCTGTCCCCAACGAGATGTAGCTCACCGTCTTAAATTGCTGCATCTGTTGCCAGAAATAGCGTTCTAAACCAGGGATGTTTTCAACGTTCAGTAATCCCAAGCGAATGGCATCAGCGTTAATGCGGTTGACGAGATGAGGAGTTTCTAGATAAGTCGTGACATGCTGCTGAATCCGGGCTGTTACCTCAGTCCGTAGCTGGCTAGCCACATCGTTGACCGCGTTCTGACCATTACGTAGCGACAGCCAACCCGTCAGCCCCACTGCGATCGCAATTTGCAAGACAAAAGGAGCGACCAGAACCGTTTGCAGTGGCACTTTCTGCAATCGCTTCGTGATAAGAGTGGCAGGGTGTTTCATGCAGGCGTCCTTGCCAATCCGCAGAATCTCGCAACGCTTTGGATCAATATATACCTTTTAGCGTCAATTCTGGCAGTCCAGCTTACTTACATAGAAATTAACCTTGAGTTTTGAGGGTGAGGACTTGAGGTGGGGTGGAATCAGGCGGATAAATCAAATCTAGCTGCACAGAACGGCCACTGTTGGGAGGCAGAGTGATCATCTCTAACGGCTCCAGTACTTGTCCCTTACGGTGCCACAAATGCACATACCGAGTCTTAAGCTGGCCTCGATCATCTGGGTAACGCAGACGTACAGTGCCTCGAAAGAAGGGCACATCAAAAGGGGGTTGGCGGAAACGCAATCCACCTTGACTGAGACGATCTTCCTTTAAAGGAGTTGCTAAGGTGAAAGCCACTTTCTGAGGCTGTTGAGTCGGGTTGAAAAGCGGCAAGGTCAAGTTGTATTCCACACCATAGTTGGCATGGGATTCGTAAGCGGTATCGGGGTAGCGCACCAGCATTTTAGCCGCTTGATTTTGCTCCGTGCCCAAGCGACCTGCTCGCACTGTGCTGATGGCATAAGATACCGCCTGCCCTGGAGCAGGAATGGTTAAGTTTTTGGCTCCAGGGCGATCGCTGAGTTGAGCTTGCCAGCGCGATCCTTGAGCAACTCCTGCAACTCGACCATAAATCAACTGTCCGCCTGCCTGTTCGGGTGGGGTTGGTACTTTGTCGCGAGGTCCAGAGAGAGTCCCAGTGTCTAGTAAAGCTTGCCACTCCGCTAAGGTGGGGGCGCGATCGCTACCATTGGCATTTTTCTTGGCAAACATCATCAAGCTGGCCGCGTAGACCTTGCCATTACTACGCAGCCGCAGATAACCCGATCGCCCATTGATTGGTTTCTCTAAACCCCGCACTGGCATCGGGTGGTTTAGGAGCATCCGGCTTTGACCTGGCGGAATTACCAGTTGAGCCGGAAAATCAGCTTGGCGCTTGCCCTGAAGAATATCTGTCACCACGCGATCGCCTGGCCCTGCATAGACTGTATTGTTGGGATTGTCTACATAGGTTGGCAGCTTGATGTAGGGAGCGCTTTGGGTCAGATAAGTCGCGCCTTGCAACACATCAACAGTTACTGGTTGCGAACTGGAGTTATGCAGCATCACACCCAAGTAGAAAGTTTGTAGATCCTTCGGGGTATGCGTTTGGTGGTGAATGAATAAATCGAAGCGGCCCTGAAACGGAAAGTTTAGATGGGCAGTCGGTGTTTTCTTGCCCGTAGGCGGCAGAGTCGAAAGCAGAATTCCCTCAGTCTTAACCCACTCCGGGCTATTGCTGTTAAACATCGGCACCTGATCTAGCTGCCCTGGCAAAGCTCGCACCGGTTGCGGCTCCACGATGATTTGGGGAGTAGGTTTCGGGCTAGGTGGCGCTCCTTGAGCGAGGTCCGACGCAGATAAAGCTGTTTTACCAGCAAGTAATAAGCTGTAACTGCCTACCCCAACCAGGGCTAGAGCAGAGATCAAAGCGATCGCGATGTGATTTTGCTTCGGCCTCATAAACAATTACCTACTTGGGTCTCACATAAAGGGATACATCTTGTAGAGACCCAAATCCTGGAGCCAAAGTGCCGTTGTAACTACTTCCAAAACAGGAAATGGTTCACTCAGGCGATCGCCAAGTTAGCCGTTTTGAGGTGAATCAGGAGCTTGACTGTCTAAAACAGAGTTTCTTGATGGCAGGAGTTGAGGCAACAACAAACCAGAACGCGCTTTGTACTCAGCAAACTCTGGGTAACGCGCCAGAGATTGGTCCTTCTTCCGCATATTCGGGATAAACAAACCTGCGGCAAACAGAGCCAGAATCACAAACGGCAACCAGTGCTGAGCTAAAAGCGCAAACGAGCTGTAGATCAGCACTTCCCCCAAGTAGTTGGTGTTGCGGCATCGGGCAAAAAAGCCTTCCGTAATTAAACCAGGATGATATTTCAGCGTGAAGTATTTCTGAGCATCGCTGCTGTAGTGGAGGAATACACCAAGGATGTTTAAGGCCACAGCTGCCGCAATCAGAGGAGCCGACGGCACAACACCACGACTAATCAGCAAGAAGGGAGCAACCCAATACAAAACTAGGATAATGCCAACAAAAATTCCTTGCCCTGGTGAAATCTTCTGCTCCCACTGCTTGTCGGGAAAGAGCTGATCTTTAAGCAACCAAAGCAGGCCGTAGGTGCCATGAAGTGCCAAATAAATCCACGGACCGATGGTGAAGTTCTGATAAGCCCACATCAGTCCTAGGACTACAAATCCAGTCAACCCCTTTTGCAAGTTAATAATATGTTTCGCTTTCATCAGCGTATCCTTTTGATCTCTGATTTATGATTGAAGGCAGCAATACGGAAACTGGCAAAACCGCTTAAGGCTCGACGCTAGCCTGATAACGTTGCTTCGCTAGTTCAACTTGCCTTTGGCGGGCTACTTGGCGGGCTCTTTTTTCTTCTGTAAGACTATCAAAGCAATGAGGACAAGAAATTCCTTCTTGGTAATGTTCTGAAGTTTTGTCTTCGTCTGAAATAGGTCTACCACAAGCCATACAAGCATCATAAGAACCAGGTTCTAGCCCGTGACGCACCGCTACTCGCTGGTCAAACACAAAGCACTCGCCTTCCCAAAGACTTGCTTCGGCTGGGACTGCTTCGAGGTACTTCAAGATGCCGCCTTTCAAGTGATACACTTCCTCAAACCCCTGCTCCAGCATGAAGGAGGAAGCTTTTTCGCAGCGAATTCCACCCGTACAAAACATTGCAACTTTCTTATGTTTTTGGGGGTCTAAATGCTGGCGAACATAGTCAGGGAATTCTCGAAAGGAAGCCGTCTGGGGATTGCAAGCGCCTTGAAAAGTACCGATTTGCACCTCGTAATCATTGCGCGTATCAATCACCACCACGTCTGGATCGGCAATCAGATCATTCCACTCTTCTGGACTGACGTAGGTTCCTACTTTCTGGTTGGGGTCAACCTCAGGCACGCCTAAAGGCACGATCTCTTTTTTTAAGCGAACTTTCAGGCGATCGAACGGGGGAGTATCTGTATATGACTCTTTGTGCTCTAGGTCGGCAAGGCGCGGATCAGCCCGCAAAACAGAGAGAACCGCATCGATCGCTGAGCGAGATCCGGCGATCGTGCCATTGATGCCTTCTGAAGCGAAAAGAAGGGTGCCCTTAATGTCTTGGTCTAAACAATAGGCCAAGAGCATATCTTTTTTCTCAGCGAAGTCTGGCAAGCTGACAAATTTGTAGAGTGCGGCAACAACAATTTCGGTCATGCTTCCCGTACGAATCAAGCGTCTAAACACATTTTAGGGCACACCGGAGTGCGCCCTAGTAGTTAGTTTTGGGTGGGACAAAGCCCATTCCTCTCAATCAGACTATTACTCAGACTATTACAGCGCTACAGCAACTGGTTTGTGACGGATGCGATCGTAAATCTCGATGTAATCCTTACCCGGATGGTTCCAAGAGTAGTCGTATTCCATGCCTTGCTTCACTAGTTGTTGGAACTCTTTGGGGTAATCCCGCCACAGGCTCAAAGCTCGATTCATGGTTGATTCTAACGCTTGATAGTCAGAATCATAGAATACATAGCCATTGCGGGTTTCGGGCAGGTGGTCTGAATCGTGGTCGCGATCGAACACCGTATTCACCAGACCCCCCACACTCCGGACGATCGGCACTGTGCCGTACTTTAAGCCAATCATCTGAGTCAGGCCACAGGGTTCGTAGTTGCTCGGCACCAAAATCATATCGGCCCCAGCGTAGATCAGGTGCGACAGTTCTTCGTTAAAACCCAGCTCCAGATGCACATCTGGATGATCGTTTAAAAAGCGCTTTTCGTGCTGGAAGTGAGCATTAATTCCCGCTTCGGTGGCGGAACCTAACAAGACAAACTGGGCACCGTTATCGATGGCGTGATAAATGGCGTGATGCACCAGGTGAACGCCTTTTTGGGCATCCAGACGGCCAATATAAGCAATGATTGGTTTGTCAACATCTTGCAACAACAGGCGATCGCGCAGCGCTTTCTTGTTCTGGGCTTTGCCTTCTAAGTTGTCCTTGGTATAGTGGTGTGGAATATAGCGATCGACTTCAGGGCTCCAGAAGTCTAGATCAATGCCGTTGAGAATTCCGGTAAATTTGTCTTGATGCATATGCAGCGTGTGGCCCAGACCAGACCCCACCTCTGTATGACGTGCTTCCCAAGCGTGGTGCGGTGAAACTGTGGTTACTGCATTGGCGTAAACAATGCCCCCTTTCATCAAGTTCAAGGCGAAAGGGTTAAAGTTGTCTTGCAGGCGATCGGGTTGGAAATAGTAAGGTTCGTTGTTGAGTCCGGTGGCCCAAAGAATTTCGTTGCCCGCAAAGCCTTGATGCTTAAAGTTATGAATCGTGTAACAAACTCGCTGGAGCCCCATTTCATACTTGTAGTTTTCAAACAGCATGACGGGAACTAAGCCAGTCTGCCAGTCGTGGCAGTGGATGACATCGGGACGCTTATTGCTTTGTTGCAAAAATTCTAGAGCGGCCTTGCTAAAGAAGGCAAAGCGCATGGTGTCGTCGTGGCAACCATAGTAACAACCGCGATTGAAGAAATCATCGCGAGAGTGAGGCTCAATAAAGAAGCAGAGTTGCCCATGTACCCAGCCGCAGTAAACCGAGCAGTGAATTGTGCCGCCATACCAGGGCACCCACAGGTCACGGTAGGCATCGTGCAAGCCCCAAATATGGTCGTAGCGCATGCAATCATATTTGGGCAGAATCAGCTCAACGCAGTGTCCTCGCGTTTCTAATTCGCGGCTGAGTCCATAAACCACATCGCCCAAGCCTCCGGCTTTGATGACTGGAGCGCACTCAGAGGCAATTTGTACGATGTACATCTTTACTCCTCGCTGATCAAAAGGGTTTTGTTATCTTCACAAAAGTATATTTATTTCTCGCGAAGGAGCAACCCCATCATTCGGCATAATCTGAAATCAGCACATCAGGTGATGTTGACAGGTAAACTCGGGGAGAATTACCTAGCGATCGCTTTAATTCACTAAGCCTGAACGCAAGCCTAAAACCGCTGCATGAGTACGATCGCTGGCTCCCATTTTGTTTAGGATATTACGGACATGGGTTTTCACCGTGTCCAGCGTGATATAGAGCTTTTGACTAATTTCCTCGTTCTTGTGCCCCCCCACAATTAACTCCAGAATTTCTAGCTCCCGTTTAGTTAAAGGGTCAGCGCCTAGAATGGGGCCTACTGCTGGGTCAATCGGTTCAATACTCACAGAGCCAGGGCTAGAATCGTTGGTGTCTTGCTCAATCGTTTGCTGATAGTGGGACAGCACAATCCGAGCGATCGCGGGATCGAGCCAGGAATTTCCCTGGTAAGTTGCCTCAATCGCTTCTAACAAATCTTGGTGATTAGTTTTGTCTTTTAAGCAGTAAGAATCTGCGCCTGCGGCAAAGGCTTGCATGACCAATTCTTCATTAGCTTCAGTGCTAAAAATCAAAACTTTCAGGTCGGCAGATTCTGCTTCCGACTCTGGGTTCTTAATCTGCTGAATGACCTCAATGCCACTGATATCAGGCAAATCCAGTTCGATAATGACCAAATCGGGCTGAGTTTGTTGCAACAGGTCTAAACCTTCTCGCCCCTTGGCCGCTTCCCCGACAACAGTGATTAGATCACTTTGTCCTAAAGCCGCTTGCATCCCATACCGACTGAGGTCTTGAGATTCAATTAGGGCCACACGAATTTCACTCATTTGCAACCTTCACCACTGCCTGATAAGGATGGAGCTGATTTAACAAAGCTTTTATAAAGACGTTCTAATCAGCGCAAAAGTGCCCGTGTAGAAAATTATTAATTAGTTCAGTACTACTGAAGCCATCAAAGAGAAAAAACTGCGATCGCAACCCTAAAAGCCTTTTCTTAGCTGGAATCCAGCGCTTGGTATTGTAGTTAAAATCTTGATTAAGCTAACCCAATCTAAACCCACTTTGTAGTTTTTGTCTTCCTACAAAGCTTTAAGTGCAATTTCATAGTTACGAGTTTTCACTAAAATAAATTAATCAAATTGCTACTTTATTCATGAAGAATGCAGTAATTTTCATTGGTTTTAGGACTTATCGATTCAGAGTGCCTAGATCCAGCGTTTGATTACCCGTAACATTACAGAGGTTTCCCCTTCACCTGATCTTCAAGCTACGATTAATCGATCTCGCTAGAGGTGAAATATGACTTTACGCAAGTCCACAATTACCGATCAGCAGTTTGTCCAAATGCGCTGTAGTACCGATGGCGGAACTCATTACTTTGAAGCCACGGGCTCGATGTACGCGCAGCCGCTCGACTCAGATCAACCTATTCACCTGTTCGACTTTTTGGGGGTCGATATTTCGCGCTGTATTCAAGACCCTACAACTTCGCGCTGGACTTTACTCAGCCGCAAATTTACGCTCTATCTAGACCCGCGATCGCAAGAAATATTGCGGCAATGGCAAAACCCATGGACAGGTGAAACGCTACACGTCATCCACCGCTCCTACGACTATCAGGAGTTTCAGATTCCGCCACAGGTTGGGGCTTTTATTGGGCCTGAAGTGTCTTTTGTCTCACTAGACCTCAACCTGAAGCTACCTAATAATTTGGCGAGTAATCCTAAGTTTTCTGAATATTCTCCTGAGCCATTCGTGCAATCTTCTGATTCCTACAAATTTATTTTTCCAACTCGCATGCTTGAAGACGAAATCGTAGATGCCAGTTGCGATCGCGCCGTCACCTTGTCTTACTACCGCATGGGACCTTGGGAGCCTTGGATGAAGATGAAAGGCAAAGCAGGCTTTTTAGTGTTGAACTACACAGGCACAAAAACGGATGTCTTTGAAGAATTGCATCCAGCGCTGAAAACGCAGATCGAGCAACGCCTCCCCTTATACCGAGAAGCTCCAGCCTGTCGTTTGCAACGTTCGATTGCAACAAGCTGGAGCCGATTTGAAGAAGAATTTGATGCCTACCTGCGCGGCGAAGAATTTCCCTTACTCGCTCCCCTCAAAGAGGAACCTTGCTTAGAGTAAAGACTAGGCACTAGTAGGTTAGCGAGTTCAGAGATAGTTCAGAACAAGTTAGCCTACTACATCTTGAGACAGCGCTACCGCAGGACTATTAGAGGCGAGTTTGGCTCCTGCTCCATCGGGCAGGATAGCGTCTGACAGATATGCATGACTTAGATTTGTGTCACTCAGATTGACATGAGTCAAGTCGGCATTCTTCAAATTGGCCCGTGTCAAATTGGCTCTGGTTAAGTTTGCGCCCGTCAAATTGACGTCGCTCAGGTTCGCTTGGCTCAAATTGGTGCTAGTCAGGTTTGCCCCTCTGAAATTGGCTCCACTGAAATTAGCCCCACTGAAGTTAAGATTTCTTAGATTAGCGGCCATTAGATTAAGGTTTCTAAAGTCCCTTTGTCCAGCTGAGTAGCGGCTTAGAAGTTCTTTGGTATTCATAGGAGCCTTTAGGAGTTGTTAGAAGATTTACGAAGAGAAGGAGTGTCTCATTTCAGCGATCAAGCTTAACTTGCGGACCTGAGTTCCGAGAGTTTTAGGTTGATTAGGCTGCGTCAGCCGGATAAGTTTTAAGGATCAGTGACGAGAATATTTTTTCCGCTGTCTATGCTTAGCAACTAATTTACGTTTACGTTTTTCCCCAGGCGTTTCGAAGTGGCGATGCTTCTTCATATCTGGAAAAATTCCTGCCTTAGAAACTTTCCGCTTGAATCGATGGATTGCTGCCTCAATTCCCTCATTTTCATTTAGAATTATTTGGGCCATTCGGTTGGGGCATCTCCAGAATCAAAGGTGCAGAGAGTTAGATTCGGAGAAACGCTTGCAACAAAACGAATTACACAGCCGAAAATAATCCTTTTCCACAGGCTAGCACAGGATTGGGTTAAGCAATAGTTAGCTAATTATCTTTCGTCAGGATTTTTGTCACGAGTTGCATAGTTAAGTTACAGATTGCATCACGATGCAGTAGGCCAACTCTCGCAAGTCTAGCTTAGTGAATTGCCTTTAAGATTTAGTGCTTCTATTAGATGAGCCAGGCAATCCCGCACCTTAGGATAAATGGACCTATCTAATTAAGGCGATGCGTTATTTAGCAATTGCTTCGGATTACGACGGAACACTCGCTACGAAAGGTCAAGTCAGCAAAACCACGCTGGCAGCCTTGCAACGCCTCCGCGAATCTGGCCGCAAACTCATTTTAGTCACAGGTAGACGGTTAGACGAGCTATTCCAGGTGCTGCCGCAGGTAGATTGGTTTGATTGTGTGGTTGCGGAGAATGGGGCTTTGTTGTACTGGCCTAGGACCCGTGAAGAACAGTTGTTGGGCGATCGCCCTCCCGCAGCCTTTATCCAAGCTCTTCAAGAGCGCCAAGTTGATTCCTTAGCGGTCGGTCGCGTGATTGTAGCAACTTGGAAACCCTATGAAACCACGGTATTAGAAATAATCAAAGATTTGGGGTTAGAGCTACAGATAATTTTCAATAAAGAGGCTGTGATGGTGCTGCCCTCCGGCTTAAACAAAGCGACCGGGTTGAAAGCAGCTCTAGAACGCATGGAGTTATCTCCACAGAACGTAGTTGGGTTTGGTGATGCAGAGAATGATCTCGCTTTTCTGAATATTTGCGCCCTCTCTGTAGCCGTAGCCAACGCGCTGCCGATGGTGAAAGAACAAGCGGATTGGGTGACGCAAGGCAGCCGAGGTGATGGAGTCGCTGAGGTGATTGACCAGTTACTTACTTCTGAATTGAGCATCTGAATTTAAGCGAGATGACCGCACGACTGCATTAAGGCCGCGATCGCTTAACTCTACCTCCTACCTGCTGAGGCTGCCTGGGTAGAAAAACCCTTGCTCTTTTGGCAAGACAAAACTTTTAAGACAAAACTTCTACGTGTTCTGGCGATCGCTCTTGCGGACTGGGGGCGATCGCTCCTTGGGTAACTAAAACCACACAGGGAGCGTGGTGCAGCACATAGTTACTGACGCTACCTAAAAAGAGTTCGCTCAGACCCGATCGACCCCGACGGCCCACCAGAATCAAATCTGCGCCCCAAGTTCGAGCTAAGGCACAGATGGCTCGGCCAGGACTACCAGGGCTTTGGGTAAACTCCACTCGCACGCCTGCATCCGCCGCTTCTTGAGCCCGCGATCGCAGCATTGCTAGCCCTTGACCTTCATAGTTTTGCCATTGCTGTTGGTATAGCTCTAAAGCTTGAGTCCGGATCATGCCAGGATAAGCGTCAAAACCTGTCAGCACTGGCAATCTAGGACTTCCTTCCTCTTCATAGGAAAGGACGTGGAGCAACATTAGATTTGCTTCTGTCAGCTTCGCTAAGGCTAAAGCTTGTTCAAAAGCTTGGCGGCTAATGCTGGAGTGATCGATCGCAACAAGGATTCTTCGATACATATAGATCTGCTCTCCCTAACCGTAGCAAGATGTGATGTAAGTTGCGCCATAACTTTAATGTAAGCCGGATCATTGCGCCGCAAGCTCAATCTCCCAAATTCTTAGTACTTGTTGGTACTTGTTGGTAAAGGTGCCGCTAAAACTGACCCTCCGATCAGTAAGGCAACCCCAGTTGCTGGTTGAACTGGGTTAAATTTGCTGAAATCAGCCTAGGGATCAGTGCTAGGTCCATCCGTTAGGCCAGGTAATAGCGCAGCGCTTTCGGAGGAAAATGATGCTATTAACTCTTTTTCTTGGTTGAGCAGTTCGGACTGGTTGCTCAAGACCTGAACTAGGTTTCACCAGTTCAAACTCGTTACTACTGAAACTAACTCTGGGAACCGCAATCATGCCTCACAAACACAAAAACCTCTTATCCACCATTCGGGCTTTAGGCGACAAGCAGCTTACCTTGACCCAGCAAGCATCAGAAGCAAAAGAGGGAGCGGTGGAACCCCAGCTTCATCAGGCTGCTGAGGAGTTTGAGCCAAAGCACCAAGAACCAGACACCGCTAGTAACGAATTGATTGCTCCGCTCCTGACCCCGTCCACTCTAGAAGAGCGTCTAGAAGCGCAGTTAAGCTTAGACACAGAAACGGTTGAGACCGCCGAGACCCTCCACCTAACTGAGCTTACTGCTTCAGTTGAGGTAGAAGCGCCCCAAGCAGATCCAGAAACATTGCCTTCTGGGGAACTGGCGATCGCAGAGCCTAAACCAGAGGAATCTAAACCGGAACAGCCTATGGCGGAAGAGTCCGAGCTAGCTGAGTCTAAGTCAGAAGCACCAGAACCAGAAACATCTAAACCAGAAGAGCCTGTGGCGATCGCGGCGAACTTCGAGGATCAGGTTGCAGCCACAGATACCGCAGCCCCCACCAGAGAACCTGCACCACAGCAACCCACATCTTCTACCCCCAGCCTCCAAACTACAGCTAATCCTGAGAACGATGGCAATCCGAATGGTACCAATGACGATAATCAGGCGATTGCCCCTAACCTCCAAGCGAAAGATTTACTCAAGCGGCCAGAAGCTTTTGCACTGATTGTCTGCACCTTCTTCATAGCCATCTGGCAAACTCTTGTGGGGATTGGGCAGAAGCGAGAGCTGTAGAGTTCTGACGAACCGTAAAAGAGACATTTCACTGGGGCAAAGATCAGGTGTTGGAGATCAGTTAGAAGTTACGGAATGGCAAAGGATGTTAGATTTTCTACTCAATCTCCATTGGCTGACTATTCTCATCATTGCGATCGCTTTACTGGTTGGGGGTGGAGTAGGAGCAGCCCTTTATGCCGCGATCGCCGCCTACCGCAATCGTAAACCTGCGATCGCCCAGAGAGTAGAAACGCCTCCTAAATTCCAAGATATTCTCGGCTCATCTTGCCCCCGCACTGAGATCCGGATTTCGGATGGGCAAAAGGAATATCAGTATGACAATTTGCGTGTGGTCCAGATTCATTTACTCAATCAAGGCACGCAGGATTTTGACGAGTTTAAGTTAGGCATCTCCTTGAATCTGGATGATGCCGAGGATGGAGCCGTGCATGTCGAGGTCCGCTCAGGCGATCGCGACCACCAGGTAAAGCAACTCACCCCCTTGTCCTTTGCGGAACCACAACCCGCCTTGGATGTCGTTCTCATTCCCTTTAACCGCCAGGATTCGTACAGTTTGCGCTTGTTGCTGGCCGCCAGTGAAGACGTAGAGCTTTCTGGCAAGATTGGTTTAAGCTCACCTCACGCTATCCGCTTTGTAGACCTACCAACCGTCAAGGAAGCAGTGCAAGAAGCAGCAATGGCTACCTCACTTTCGCTAGGCCCATTCCAATTCTCCTTTGACAAATAACTCTTGCCCCTTGAATCTAGATTTTCTGAATCTATATACCAGTCCTGAATAATTTATGAAATTGGTGGATTGCTATGTGTCCTGCATGAGCCACATCAGTGAGGACAGTTAGAAAAGTGTTACTTAACGGCACTAAAGCATGGGTAGAAAGACTGTACATTTACTCATGTGGGGATTGACTCTAAAGCAAAAGCCCTTGGGGTCGAAACACGGCCAGACGCCCAAGGGCTTTTCTCATAATTGTTTTAGACACATTTTTATCATTTTTTTTGATAAAATCAAATTAAGTTAAATCTATTAAAAGTTACATAGATAACGGCGTTTATCTATCCCTTGAGGCTACTACTTAGAAGCACCGTACACTAAACTAAGAAACTGGTGACTTAACCTTAACCACACTAGCGTTAATTGCTGTTCACTACTATAAAGTCCTTGCAGGATAGCTTTATACCGCTATGCCGCTGTCAGGTACTACCCTGGGTTGCAATGGAATGATGAAAACTGAGCCTCCAGTTAATATTCTTCTGGTCGATGACCATGTAGAAAATTTGCTAGCGCTAGAAGGAGTTCTTGCTAGTTCAGGTCAAAATTTGGTGCGAGCCTGTTCGGGCAAAGAAGCCTTGAAGTGCTTGCTGGAAGAAGATTTTGCTCTGATTCTGCTCGATGTCCAGATGCCAGAAATGGATGGATTTGAGACAGCGACTCTAATTCGTAGCCGCGCGCGATCGCGTCATATCCCAATTATTTTTATGACGGCGCTCCATAACAGCGACCAGTTGGTTTACAAAGGCTATTCGGTCGGAGCAGTAGATTATTTATTCAAACCGATTGAGCCAGAAATTCTCCTTTCCAAGGTAGCCGCCTTTGTGGAGCTGTTTCAGAAGACTGCTCAGATCCAACGGCAAGCAGACCAATTAGAAGCTGTAAACGCTGAACTGCGGACGAGCCAAGCACGGTTGCAAAACTTCTTAGACCATGCCAATGATTTAATCCATATCATGTCTCCGTCTGGGGAGTTGCTCTATGTCAACCCCGCCTGGAAACATACGTTGGGTTATGACGAAGCGGACCTGAACAACTTAGCCATAGACATTGTGCATCCGCAAAGCCGAGGACGATGGCTAGAAGCAATCTATTGGGTGCAGGCAAAACCCGCTACCCGTAGCTTGGAAATCACATTTTTGAGTAAAGAGGGACGAGAAGTTATAGTTGAAGGCACCTTGAGCAGCCGATTTGAAGCAGATCAGCTCAAGGCAATTCACTGTATCTTTCACGATATTACGCAACGCAAGCAGGCCGAGCGATCGCTGCGCCAGTATACTGCTCAGTTGCATCAAGTCCTCGACTTTAATGACATGCTCAAGCGCATCACCGATAAGTTGCGGGATAGCTTGGATGAAGGGCAAATTTTAGCTACTGTCGTGCAGGAATTAGCTCTAGTACTAGGCGTAAATCGTTGCCAAGCGGCTCTGTACGATCTGACCCAACAAACTGCGACGATCGCTTATGAATATACTGCCTCTATGTTTTCAGAGCAAGGCTCTGTGATCGAGATGGCCTATTTCCCTGAATATGAGCAACTCCAAGAAGGGCAATCCCTACAGTTGTGCAACTTAGTACCCCATCCGATTCAAGGACGAGTAGCCATGTTGGCTTGCGCGATCGTGGATGACCAAGGAGTGTTAGGTGATCTACGCTTGGTCAATGACAAAGACTATCCTTTTAGAGATTTAGAATTACATTTAGTGCAGCAGGTAGCCAACCAATGCGCGATCGCCATTCGCCAAGCGCGGCTCTATCAGGCGGCTCAGGCCCAAGTGGCAGCCTTAGAAAGACTCAATGGTCTCAAGGATGACTTTTTAAGCACCATATCCCATGAGTTACGCACTCCTATCTCCAACATCAAAATGGCAACTCAGATGTTGAAGATGACTTTAGAACCGCTAGAGATCCCACCATCAGCAGATTTGGCGCGTTATTTCCAGATTTTGCAGAGCGAATGTGAACAAGAAATTAGCTTAATTAATGACCTGCTAGACTTATCCCGTCTAGATGCTGATGCAGAACCCTTACTATTGACCAGCATCAAACTTAGTACTTGGGTGCCGCATGTAGCAGAAACTTTTATGGAACGAGCTCATACTCAACAGCAGCAAATCCAGGTTGATCTCCCTGATGATCTCCCTGCTCTCACTACAGACCTGATTGATTTAGAGCGCGTCTTGTCGGAGTTGCTTGGTAACGCCTGTAAATACACCCCCCCAGGTGAGCAGATTAAAATCTTTGCCGAGGCTACCCCCGAACGATTACAGCTACATATCAGCAATTCTGGGGTGGAGATCCCCGAGGAGGAATGCGATCGCATTTTTGATAAGTTCTACCGCATCCCCAACAACGACCCTTGGAAGTATAGCGGCACTGGCTTAGGCTTAGCGCTAGTCAAGAAACGGGTCGAACGGTTGGGCGCAACTATCCACGTCGCTAGTGAAGCCGCACAGACGCGATTTAGTATTGAGTTTCCCTTGCCCACCTCCTAAGTCTGCCGAAACTCAATCAGGGCCTGGCGGTATGCGTCTGGTAATCCTGTATCAAACGATCGCCCTTGCACCATATAGCCCATCATCCCTAACTCTTGCCGCAGCCGCTCTAGGCCAGAGGTGAGCTGAAATTCATTGCGATCGCGTAAATTGCCTCGGATTTGCTCTTCCAGGTAGTCAAAAATTTGTGGTGACAGCACATACATGCCGAAAATAGATAGCAATTGATCTGGGTTCATGCCAGGTATATGTAGATGTTGCCGCGCATACTCTACCTCTGGTTTTTCCACCAACTGAGTCACGTCTAGCAATACCTGTGGCTCCTGCCACGTACCTGTCACACATCCTCTATGGCTAATCTCGGCGGCTGGGGTCACTTCCAGACTAATGACACTTTTGCCACAGCGCTCGAACATAGCCAACATCTGAGCCGCACAGGAAACCTCCGAATCAGACTTGTAGACGTGATCACCTAAGAGCAGCAGAAACGGCTCATCCTGTACCCAGTCTTTGGCACAGAAGACCGCATGACCGAAGCCCTCTTGCTGCTCCTGTGTCAAGATTGTGATGCGATCGCCTACTTCCTGGAGATACTCCAAATAAGCGCCCTGTTTCACAACCAGTTTCTGGAAATAATCTCCCTCGGGTGGCGCTTTAAAGAAGGTTTCAAACAGCTCGCGATCACTGGGCTGCACCACAATCCCGACCGATTCAATCCCAGCGCTAAGCGCTTCTTCTACGATCGCCAAAACCACAGGCTTGGCCCGTCCCTCAGCGTCAATAATCGGAAATAGCTCCTTCTTAACGGCCTTGGTAGCGGGAAAGAGACGTGTACCAAAGCCTGCGGCTGGGATTATAGCCTTACGCACAGAAGGGGGACTAGAGGGCTGAGGAAGGGCGATCGCTGGAAGCATGGGTGAGGACGCTCGCGCAGATATTGATCACAGCATTGGGCTTTTCAACTAGGCGTGCTTCTGGGATTTCTCTAGAAAAGCAATAAAAGAGTCTTTAACACATAGTCAAAGACTCTCGTTGAGGAATATAAACATGAATAAAATTTAGCCCTTCTAATTTTGCCTGTCTTGTATCTAGAGTTACGAATAGTAGCTGTCGCAATCCACCTCTTTAGGTAGACCCTGGTTTAAGTTTCAAGGCAGGTTATATTTGACAGGTTTCGTGGGGTGAGCAACCAACGGTGCCCCTCTCACTGATCAATAGCCCAGAGCAGTCATAGTTTAGCTAGTTAAGGCTCAGCTCCACCTCAATCGCTTGGATGATCGCTTCTAGCTTGACGGGCTTAGTCAGGTAAGAACGCACCCCCATCCTCAACGCTCTTTGTTTCTCCCGATAAAAAGCATAGGCCGTTACGACCACCACAGGCAAAGCATGCCACTGCGACTGTTGTAGTTCTTGAAGCAGCGTGAATCCATCCACTTGAGGTAGCCTTAGATCTAAGATGAGTAAGTCTGGTTGAAACTCAGTCACCGTTTCCAAGAAATCAATGCCGTCACACAGACTTAGGACTTGATATCCTTGCGACTCTAAAAAATCTTGGGTGAACAGACGGTGGATTTCGTTATCTTCTACAAGAAGAATCCGTTTACTCATAAACTAGATCCTAGATAGGGGGGTTGACCGTATTCTCTATTATTTCTTGGCCTTTTCTATTCACCTCATCGGCGCTCTAGTCCAAATTCTAAAATTGCATAGCTGACAGTCTAGTCCATAAATTTTTTCTTAAGGTAGCAAACCTGAGCCAGTCAAATCAATTTTTGCCCTAGCCGAGAATATTTAGCTACCAACAAAAGTGCTTCATTAGAAGCCAGAATTATCAGCTTTTGTCAGAGCCAGAACCTAGTGGACAGTAATGCCAAACCACTTCAGCATTGCCAAAGCTAAGCATTGACATCACTCATCTCTGCAAGCTTTTGCTATTAAAAACTAATGTAGAAAAGCAGAGCTTAATTAGGCTAGTGATAAGACCAGTCTCAATTAAAGAACAATTGATTTGTGGAAGTTTTTCCAATGTCTAGCCTGCACCAAAAATCGCTTAAGAATTTACGCCGCTGGTTTGCTTTAGCGATTACAAGTGTTACAGGTTTACTTTTAGTTGCCCTACTCGTCTTACCAGCAGTTTCCAGACTGGCAGACCCTAAAAGTGCAGTGTTTGAACAAGCTTGGCAGACAGTCAATCAAAACTTTTATGATCCGAAGTTTAATGGCGTGGACTGGCAGGCAATTCGCGATCGCTACAGGCCCTTAGTAGCGCAAGCCAGCTCTATGGAAGCAGCCGCTGTCGTGATCAATCAGATGTTGTCTGAGTTACAAACTTCTCATACGCAGTTTTACACTCGCTCCGAACCCGCCTATTACCAACTTTTAGGCATCTTTCAATCTGACAGTTTGTGGAGACAGTTGAGAAAGTTCTTTCCAGATGGCAAGGTGGAATATCCTGGCATTGGCATTTTCACCCAAGAGCTGAACGGTCAAACTTTTATCAGCGCTATCCTCAATGGCAGCCCTGCGGAGAAGGCAGGCTTAAAAGTGGGCGATCGCTTACTCAGTGTCGAGGGCCGTCCTTACCAACCAATCCAATCTTTTGTCGGGAAGGTGGGGCAAGGAGTCAAAGTCTCTATTCAGCGCACCTCGGATGCGGCTAGCACTCAGACAATTACAGTTACTCCCAAATCTCTAGATCCCACCAAGCTTTTTTTAGAAGTAATGCAGGCGAGCACGGAGATGATTGAGCAAGGGAATCAGCGAATTGGCTATGTGCATATTTGGTCTTATGCGGGCGATCGCTACCAAGAGGAATTAAAGCGATCGCTAATCTATGGCGATTTGAGAACAGCAGACGGATTAATTTTAGACTTGCGAGAGGGCTGGGGTGGAGCGATCCCAGAATATCTCAACTTCTTTACTGCCAAGTCTCCAACCCTGACTCAAGTTGAGCGTGATGGCACCAAAACTGACCTCAATTACCGTTGGAGCAAGCCAGTTGTTATGTTGGTCAACCAACGCTCTAGAAGTGGTAAAGAGATTTTGGCCTATGGCTTTCAGAAATACAATATTGGAGCCGTGATTGGTAGCCAAACTCCAGGAGCTGTGGTGGGAGGTCGCCCATTTCTGATGCAGGATGGTAGCCTGCTATATCTAGCTGTGGTAGATGTGTTTATCAACGGAGAACGCCTAGAAGGGAGAGGTGTGAAGCCAGATATTGAAGTGCCATTCCAGTTAGCTTATGCTCAAGGCGCAGATCCACAAAAACAGAAGGCGATCGCGGTTTTAGTACAAGCATTGCAGCAGTCAAAGTAACTACTGAACTTCAGGGTGGGGGCAATTCGCTTGAAAATCGCAGCATTAGAATATTTGGAGCGTATTGCTAAACACAGCGTCTTGATACATCCAAACAAGCCCTAAGAAGAAGATGCATAAGTGTTTGATGGTTATGCTTAACCGTTAAGGCTTTGCCGATTTTGCATCTTTTTAGACCACAGTTTTAAACAACAGGAATCTCAACAATGAAATCTCGGAAACCAGGACAGTATTTCGCCTTGGTGATAGGTATCCTCTTTCTGTTAATCGGTATCATGGGATTTATCCCAGCCTTGGTGAAAGAACCTACAGTGTCAGCCGATGCGGCGAATCTTGGCTTTAGCGGCGGATATGGCGATCTACTAGGTTTATTCCCTATTAACTTCTTGCACAATATCGTTCATCTGACTGTAGGATTTCTAGGAATTCTGGCTTCTATCTCCTTAGGCAGCTCCCGCCTTTACAGTGGCGCGTTGGCCCTATTCTACGGATTGCTCACCATTCTGGGTCTGATTCCCGCTACTCAATCCACTTTGGGCTTTATCCCTATCTTTGGTAATGAGATTTGGCTGCATGCCTCTACCGCTGCGATCGCAACTTACTTTGGCTTCATCGCCACACCCGATTTAGCAGAACTTACCGAGAAGAAACTCTCTGAGAGAAGCGCCAGCAGCAATTAATCATTCATTCCTGCTTGGGTGATTGGGCAGTTGCACTGTAAAGGTTGTCCAACCACCCCTACTCTCTACTTCGACTGTGCCTTGGAGTTGCTCTACTAAACGCTTTACCAGAGATAAGCCTAAACCTGTCCCTCCTTGCTTCCAGCGATCAGCATGGGGAATCCGGTAGAACTTGTCGAAGATACGAGGTAATTGCTCAGCGGAAATTTCTGCTTGATTCCGTACCGTAAAGGTAGTCACAGCACTAGTCGCTCGAACTTGCAGAATAATCTCTCCATCTGCCGCTGTGTACTTATAGGCGTTATGCAACAGTTCTACTAGCAACCGCTCTAAGCTACCTTGGTCAATGATAAAAACTGGCAATGATGCAGGGAGATCTAACTGAAGGTTTTGTCGGTGGGCTTTAGCTTTCAGTTGCAAGGACGTGATGAGGTTAGGCAGCCAGGTAGAGAGATTGATTGCTTCCGGCACAAAGTTGCTCTGGAGGTTACTCTCTAGACGCTGTAAGTCTAGAAGGTCATTAATTAGAGCCGCTTCGCGATCGCATTCTCCTTGCAAGACTTTAAGATATTTCTCCCGTTGTTCAGGAGTACTAGCAATTTGGAGCAGTTGAGACGCCATTTTGATGTTTGCTAAAGGAGTGCGGAGTTCGTGAGAAACCGTACTTAAGAAATCATCCTTGAGCAAATTGAGTTTTGCTAGTTCCTCAACCTGGGCTTGGGCTGTTTGGTAGAGCCGAGCTTGCCGAATCGCAGTAGCGCATTGGTCAGCAACCTGCTGCACTAGGTTCACCTCAACTTCCTGCAAGGCTCGCTCTCCGTCGCTAAAGCACCACAGATCACCAATGACACCTTCATGGTCAGCAATGGGACAAGCTAGAATCGCTACTTGACTTCGAGCGGGGTCAGTCGTTATTTCACAAAACTGAAAAGTTTGAGCTTGCTGAAGCTGACTGTAACCATCCGGAAAGGCTGCCATTTGGATTACTTGCCCTACTACAGAAGGCATCAAGACGCCAGGAGCACTATATTGATAGCAAACGGTAGAAGTGCCTGTTTGCAGGTCATACATAGCAGTATCGCAAGCACGCAAGTGCAGCCCAATGGCTAATTCCTGCACCGCAGTTTGCAAAATCTGGCTTTCATCTAACCTTTCTCGCACTTTGTCCCGAATTCGCTTCAGACTGGTTTCAAAGAGCGATCGCTGCATCAGTTCTGCATTCAGCTTTTTGACTTGTCTCTCTACCTGCTTGCGAGCAGTAATATCGCGCAGCAACCAACGTAGCATGATTGGCCTTGCCCAGTTATCTCGCACGACTGCAACCGTCGCTGCTACATCTAAGGGCTGTCCTCGGCGAGATTGTAGCCGCATCTCCCACTCTTGCTGGGTAGACTCTTGCTGCAATCTTTGTAACCTGAGACGAAAAATAGCCCGCTCTGATTCAGCAATAAAAACAGATAATGGCTTACGAATCAGAGATACCCTAGGCAAATTGAGTAACGCGATCGCCGCTTCGTTTACTTCCTGAATTTGGCCGCTGACATCTGTGACAATATAGCTGTCTGGAGCAAATTCAAATAATTCTTGATACCGTTGGCGCTCTTGGTCAATTAAGTCACGAGTAATTTGTAACTCTTCATTTTGCTGTATCAGTTCAGCTTCCGCAACTTGCAGTTCTTCTAGGGCTGTTAACAGTTGTTCGTAGATCAGTAAAGGGTCTAAGTACTCTGAGTTCTTATCTTCAGTGAAATGGCTACTTGACTGCCTAAGTGTCTTGATTTTCTTGATGAATTCCTCTAAATTCATGTATCCTCAGACACTTTTAGCTTAATAAATTTATCAGTCTGATCGCTAAATCTAATAACTATTCTAATCTGAACTACTAAATCAATGAGCTTTTGGATTACACCTACTTAAAATAGGTGCGCAATTGTTCAGCCAAAACCTGTACGTGAGGTTGCTTCAAGATTGAGAAGTGGTCGCCAGGAATGACATGAGTTTTTATTTCGGTTGTAGTTAAACTGTGCCAGCCGAGAAAATCATCTTTGGCTTGGCTCAATGGTTTTGAGCTTTTAAACTGTGAGCTTTTGAACAACGTAATCGGACCCGAATAAATTCGAGGAGTGTAGCGTTGTACTGCCTGACTGTTGGCATAAAAGATGCGGAGCATGGGGCTTAGCGCCAATTCTTTGAGGAGTCGCAGTTGCGAGTCAGGAGGAAGTCTAGAGGGAGCAGCGCTCAGAGTCTTTGATCGAATCTGGTTGAGGCGCGATCGCCTGTTCCCAAACATCTTGGCTACAGAAGCGATCAGGAGACGGAAATAGTCTAGCCCAAAAGAAGGGAGAGATTTCAGGACAGTCGTGATCAGAAATCGCCAACTCTCTCCAAAAGACGGTTGATTGGTGGGGATCGGAGCGAGGGTATCGAGTAATGCTAGCAGCGCCACTTCATGACCTGCTTGCCGCAGTTGTTGGGCCATTTCAAACGCTACCAAGCCTCCAAATGACCACCCTCCTAAATGATAAGGGCCTCGCGGCTGAACGGCTCGAATTGCCTGTATGTAATGGCTCGCCATCTGCTCAATACTCCTGAGCGGCGGCTGTTGACCATCTAAGCCAAAAGGTTGCAGTCCATAAAAAGGTTGCTCAGTTCCCATCCGGCGGGCTAACTCAGCATAAGGCAGTACCATCCCCATTACAGGATGGATACAGAAGAAGGGAAGTTTCGTACCCGCAGGTTGCAACGGTACGAGAGGCGACCAAGCTGGAGATTTTGGGCTTGATAGGTGTTTTGCCAGTTGCTCTACCGTGGGAGCCAAAAACAACGTCGATAAAGGTAGAGATTGCTCAAATTGTTGTTGAACTTGCTCCATCAGGCGTAAAGCCAAAAATGAGTCTCCCCCCAGCGCAAAGAAATTTTCATCAATCCCAACCTGCTCCAAGTTCAGCACCGCTGACCAAATTTGTACCAGTCTCTCTTCTGTAAGGGTACGAGGAGCAGCGATCGCCACCTTCTGCCTAGAATTGCTGAGTTCGGGCATTGGCAAAGCAGCACGATCGACTTTCCCATTCGGCGTGAGCGGCAGAGTTGGCAGCAGGACAAATGTTGAGGGAATTAAGTAATGAGGGAGACGCGATCGCAGGAATTCTCGCAACTCAGACTTAGTTACAGACCGCTGCTCATGAGGTATCACGTAGACGACCAGACGCTGCTCACCCAGTTTGTCTTGAGAAGCGATCGCAACTGCGACCTGGACTGCTTCATGCTGCTGGAGCACAGCCTCAATTTCACCCAACTCAACCCGGAAGCCTCGCAACTTTACCTGAGTATCCGCGCGACCCAAAAATTCAACATTACCGTCAGGGAGATAACGAGCGCGATCGCCAGTTTTGTAGAGAGGTGTGTTCGCTGCAAGCGTTTCCGCAGAGGGGAGAGAGAGAGAAACAAAACGCTCAGCAGTTAGGTCAGGTCGATTGAGATAGCCACGGGCAACGCCGATGCCAGCAATGTACAACTCACCAACAACACCGATGGGAACAGGTTGGAGATGAGTATCCAGAATGTAGATTTGAGTATTGGCGATCGGACGACCGATGGTAGGTTTAGCGCTATCTACAGTCAACTCAGCCACAGTGGCCCAAATAGTCGCTTCGGTGGGGCCATAGGCATTAAAAAACTGTCGTCCTTGCGCCCAGCGTTTAACAATGCTACTAGAACAAGCTTCTCCTGCCGAGATTAGAACTTGCAGAGTGGGCAGAGACTCAGCGGGCAAAACAGATAAGACACTGGGAGGTAGAGTGGCATGGGTAATCGCATGATGACGGAGAAATTGGAGTAAATCTGCTCCAGGTAGCAAAGATGTCTGGGGCGCTAGGTAGAGCGTGGCTCCATTAGTTAAAGCCATGAGGATCTCAAAGGCGGCAGCATCGAAACTCAGGGAGGCAAATTGCAAAATGCGGCTACCAAGTTTGGGGCGGAAGATCTGTCTTTGCGCCCCCACCAAATTGCTCAGCCCACGATGTTCGACTAAAACACCTTTAGGCTGACCTGTAGAACCCGAAGTGTAGATGACATAAGCTAAATGGCTGGAAGTAGTCTGGTTGAGAGGATTAGATTGATTGTGTTGCGCGATCGCTCTACGCTCCTGATCCAGGCAAACAACCTGTAGCAAACCACTATCAAACAGATGCAAATGGAAAGATTGAGTGACTAAAATTTTGACTTCCGCATCTACTAGCATGAACTGCAAGCGATCGCGTGGGTAGCCAGGGTCGAGCGGCAAATAAGCGCCACCCGCCTTCCAGATGGCTAACAGACTAATCACCATTTCTGGGGAGCGATCGACACAGAGACCCACCAAAACTTCTGCCCCTACACCTAACTCCTGCAAGTAATGAGCCAATTGATTGGCCCGTTGATTGAGTTCTTGATAGGTGAGGCGCTGATTTTGGTAGGTAAGAGCAATGGCATCTGGCGCTTGCTGAACTTGCGCTTCAAAGAGTTGGTGAGCACAGAGAGGCGCAACCTCATGAGTCACTGTTTGACTCCACTTGTGCAAAAGCTGATGACGTTCTCTCGAAGACAGAATAGGTAGATGAGCAATCTGTTGTTTTGGATCAGCTACAATCCCTGTTAGCAAGGTTTGGAAGTGCGCTAGTAGGTGAGTCATGGTCGCTGGCTCAAACAAGTCAGTGCTGTAGATTGCCGTACAGGTGAGCCGATCGAGAGATTTATAGACGTGGAATTCCAGATCAACGCGAGCCGTTTCTGTTTCTACAGGCAAACTGCTGAGCACTAATCCAGGGAGTTCCAGCTTGGCAACTGGAGTATTTTGGAGCGTGAAAACCACCTGAAAGAGAGGATTTCGACTCAAATCGCGTTCTGGCTGCAATTCCTCAACCAACTTCTCAAAAGGCACCTCTTGATGAGCATAGGCAGCCAACGTCATTTGACGAACTCGTTCTAGTAGCTCATCAAACATAGGATTACCAGAGAGGTCAATCCGTAATACTAAACTGTTGACGAAGAATCCAATTAAATTTTCTAATTCGGTGCGGTTGCGGTTGGCGATCGCTGAACCCACCACGATATCTGTTTGCCCTGTATAGCGGTACAACAGCGTCTGAAATGCAGCAAGCAGCGTCATAAAGAGGGATACGCCCGCGCGATCGCTCAAGCTCTCTAAAGCTGAGGTTAATTCGGGTGATAGCTCTAGCTGTTGGGCAGCTCCTCGGTAGCTAGGCGTGACTGGACGGGGGTGAGCGGTAGGTAACTGCAATTCTGGGAGATTTTGCAGCTGTTGCCGCCAATAAGAGAGCTGAGATGCCAATACCTCGCCTTGTAGATACTCTCGCTGCCAATGGGCGAAGTCGGCATACTGAATGGGCAACTCTGGCAAAGGAGATGGTTGGCGCTTGAGAAAAGCAGGATAGAGCGTCGTCAACTCTCGAATCAATACCGCGATCGACCAACCATCCGCCACGATATGGTGAAAATTTAGCAACAAGATATAGTCGGCTGCCTCGAGTTGCAATAACTGCGCTTGGAACAGTGGCCCCATCGTGAGATCGAAGGAACGTCGGGATACCTCTTGGGCAATTCGCTGGCCTGCTTCGGTGCGGGCGATCGCGGAAGTTGCTTGTAAATCTACGATGGGTAGAGGTAGATGGAAATTAGGGCTGATGATCTGAGCCAGTTCTCCCTCCACTACTGCAAATGTAGTCCGAAGAACCTCATGGCGCTGCCCAATCTCCTGAAGCGTTTGCTCTAATGCTCCTATGTGCAAGTTTCCTTGCAAGCGAATCGCAGCCAAAACATTGTAAAAAGGATTCTCCGGTACGAGCTGATGCAAAAACCACAATCGCTGCTGAGCAAATGACGCCGGAAAGACAAACAATTCTTCCTGGCTGTTACTAGCTACCACCTCTTATCTCCCTTAATTCTGATTCAAAGACGAGCGCGATCGCCGATATGCGTCTCTTGAGAGCGGAACAATGGCAGGAATAGATGGCTGGGGTTGGCTAACCTGCAAACTGTCAATTTGCTGAGCCAGTTGAGCGATCGTTGGAGATTCAAATAAATGACGCAGAGGCAGTTCTATCGCAAAAGCATCCCGAATGCGAGAAGTTAATTGAGTTGCGAGAAGAGAATGCCCTCCCAGCTCAAAGAAGTTGTCGTAGAGTCCCACTCGCTTGACTCCTAGCAATTCTGACCAAATAGAGACTAATTTTGCTTCTATCGGCGATCGCGGTGCCACATACCCTTGCGTTGACTCTATTGGCATGGGAGCAGGGAGAGCCCGACGATCAATCTTGCCGCTGGGAGTGAGCGGGATAGTTTCTAACACGACAAAAGCAGCAGGCACCATATAGTTTGGCAACTTTTGCTCTAGGTAATTTCGGAGCTGGGGCACTAGCTGTCGCGCCAACTGTCTTTGTAAAGGCCGATTGGCATAAGTGGACCAAGGACGAGCAGGAGCGATCGCCTCAGGCTCCAGTCTCCGCTCTGCCTTAACTCCTCGATGTTGCAAGGTCACATCATAGCGATCGCTCCCAACGGCGGACCAACTCACATTTACGTGATAAGGCAAATCTTGCTCCAAACTCCACCAAACTTCTGGATCGATTCCAGATTCTATTAGTCGCTCTAGGGCTGTTCGCATGTGTCCCACAGTTTGTGATTCTGCCTCTGCCAGCCAAGCTGCCGTTGTCACTGCCGCAACCACACGGGCATTTGGCACACCTCTGATTGCTAATCTGTCTGGTTGTGCTGCAATCAGATGCTGCCGAATCATCTCGACGGTTAGTTCGTTTGTCCAATTCCACTCCAAGACAGGCGAACTCATAGGAATAAACGGCTGTTGATCCTGCACCTCCTCAGTTTCCTTGCTTTTGTGCAGGACAACGTTGTAGCGAAACTGGGTCATCTCATTATGAACCTGACCACGAGTGAGCTGAATTTGTATATCCTGGATTTGCGGAAAACGCGATCGCAATGCCTGAAAAAATTCTGGATCGATCAGCAGTTCTGGTTCCTCAAACATGGTTCGTTGGACTTGTTGCTGGAGCTGCGATCGCTCCAATGCAGGGCTAGCTTGCTCCATCTGCACAGAAGCATGAAAGGCAGACCACAGTGCTAGATTTCGCACATCCCCAATAAAGAGAGAACCGCCTGGAGCCAGGGCTTGTAGCGCTCTTTCTAAGACTTGAAGTAAGTAATTCACACTCGGAAAGTATTGCACCACCGAATTGAGCACAATCAGATCAAATTTATTTGGCTCTATATCCGTAAAGTCGTTAGCTGAGCGATGCAATAGTTTTACGGGCGGCAACTGTTGCTGGTTTAGCTGCTGCTGAATCGTACTTAATGAGATTTGGGAAAAATCTGTAGCCCAATATTCGAGACAGTGAGGCGCTAGTTGAAATAGCAGCAATCCCGTTCCACAACCAATTTCTAGGACTCGCTGAGGTTGTAGGGCGAGAATTTGTTCCACTCGGCGATCGACCCACTCTCGCATCTGTTCTATTGGAATGGGTTGCCCCGTATAACTGCTATTCCAGCCCACAATATTGAACGTTGGATCAGCAGAATTAACAGGCTGAGCATAGGTCTGATCGTATAGAGTTTGCCAATGTTCTACTTGCTCCTGCTGTAGCTGCTGGGCGATCGCCATCCCAGCTCCTTCACGCTCTGGATGGAAAGAGACATAAGCCGTTAACTGTTGATCTCCAGAGGCTGATCCCTGAACTGTGGCGATCGCTCCTTTCACTAAAGGATGCTGCTGCAAAACCGCTTCAATCTCGCCCAACTCCATCCGGAAGCCCCGGATCTTAACCTGTTCATCTGCTCGCCCGATGAATTCCAGGAAACCATCAGATCTATATCGAGCCAAATCTCCTGTTTTGTACAATCTTGCTGCTGGGCTAGCGCTAAACAGGCAAGGGATAAAGCGCTCAGCAGTTAACTCTGGTCGGTTAAGGTATCCCCTAGCCACTCCGTCGCCGCCAATATACAACTCACCAACTACACCAATCGGCACAGGCTGTTGATAAGTATCCAAAACATAAGTTTGGGTGTTCGCCACAGGACGACCGATCGGGGGCTTTTCGAGACTG
Organism: Trichocoleus sp. FACHB-262; assembly: GCF_014696035.1. Classification (NCBI taxonomy): domain Bacteria; kingdom Bacillati; phylum Cyanobacteriota; class Cyanophyceae; order Leptolyngbyales; family Trichocoleusaceae; genus Trichocoleus; species Trichocoleus sp. FACHB-262. The sequence goes on from NZ_JACJPK010000034.1 coordinate 351,251, forward strand.
TCAGCTTTGTGAGTCAGTTCGGCCACCGTCGCCCAAATCGTGGTTTCTGTAGGGCCATAAGCATTAAAAAACCGTCGTCCTCGTGCCCACTTTCTCACGATTTCACCGCTACAAGCTTCTCCACCCGCAATCACCGTTTGCAGCATTGGTAGGTTATTTTCTGGCAATAGGGACAAGACCGCAGGCGGCAAAATCGCGGCAGCAATATTCTGGGTTTGGAGGAATTGAACCAGTTCTATCCCAGGCGATCGCGCTGACTGGGGCACAATGTAGAGCGTCCCCCCAGAGCCTAGCGCCATCAACATCTCAAAGATGGAAGCATCAAAGCTCCAAGCGCTAAATTGTAACACTCGACTCCCGAGCGGCAGATTGAAGCTCTGCTGTTGCGCTGTCACCACATTGCAAAGCCCCCGATGCTCTACCATTACCCCTTTGGGTATCCCAGTTGAGCCAGAGGTGTAGATCACATAAGCCAACTGATCGGCTGTTGCAACACTAGCGGGGGCTGACTGCTTTTGCTGAGCAATCAACTCCCAATCTTGATCTAGACAGATAACTCGAAGCGTCTGATCTTCTCCCGAAATGGGTTTATCACTCCCCTCTTGCAAGGAAAATGTGGAAGTATCAAACACTTCCACATGCGATCGCTGAGTCAGCAACACCGAAACTTGCGAATCTTGCAGCATAAACTGAAGGCGATCGCGAGGATACTCTGGATCGAGCGGCACATAAACACCCCCCGCCTTCCATACGCCCAAGATGGCAATGAGGATATCAAGAGAGCGATCGACACAGATGCCCACTAGAGTTTCTGGCCCCACTCCTAATTGTTGCAAATAGTGCGCCAGTTGGTTGGCTCGTTGATCCAATTCTTGATAGGTTAATTGTTGTTCAGCAAACCCAACGGCATTCCCAGAGGGTGCGGCAACCGCAATCGCATCGGGTGTTTTTTCAGCTTGGGCAGCAAGTAGGTGATGAATACAAACATCTTTGTTGTACTCCACCTGAGTTTGATTCCACTCCACTAGCAGTTGATACTGTTCAGCAGCATTGAGGATGGGCAGATCGGAGAGCCCCTGATCTGGATTGGCAACAATTCCCTCTAGCAGCGTTTGAAAATGCCCAATCATTCGCGTAATCGCAGTTGGCTCAAATAGCTCCGTACTGTATGCCACAAAGCCACTCAACCCCTCCTTCGTAGTATCCCATAATCCGCTCAGCCCTTCTGCCTGCTCCCACACATGAAACTCCAGATCAAACCGAGCGGTGCCAACATCCAGTTTCCAAGGAGATAGTGTCAGACCAGGAAGGTCTAGCGGTGCCATCGGTGCATTCTGGAGGGCAAATGCGACTTGAAACAATGGATTGCGGCTCAAGTCTCGCTCTGGATGTAGTTCTTCAACCAACTTTTCAAACGGCACATCTTGATGAGCGTAGGCGGCTAATGCGACTTCCCGCGATCGCTCCAACAACTCCCGAAACGTCGGATTACCAGAGAGATCGGTTCGTAACACTAAGCTATTGACGAAAAAACCGATCAATCCCTCGATCTCACTACGGTTACGGTTGGCAATCGGAGAACCTACAGCCACCTCAGTCTGCCCTGTGTAACGGAAAAGTAGAGTTTGGAACGCAGCCAGAAGGGTCATGAACAGCGTCGTTCCCGCCTTTTGGCTCAGTTCCTCTAGAGCTTGCGTGAGTTGAGGAGATAGCGCTAAGGGAGCGATCGCGCCTTTATAACTTTGGGTGGCTGGACGGGGATGATCAATCGGGAGATTCAGTACTGGCAGATCTTGCAACTGTTGTCGCCAATAAGCCAGTTGCGACTCCAGCACTTCTCCTTGTAGCCATTGCCGCTGCCAGTGAGCAAAGTCTGCATACTGAATCGGCAGCTCTGACAAAGGAGAAGGCTGGCCCTCTGCAAAGGCCGTGTAGAGCGCTCCTAGCTCTCGCATTAACACCCCCAACGACCAACCATCCGAAATAATGTGATGCAGATTGAGCAGTAGTAGATATTCTGTCGCCTCTAGCTGCAACAACTTCACCCGCAACAACGGACTGACTGTGAGATCAAAGGGGCAATGTGCTTCCTCTGTGGCAATTTGCCGAACGGTCTCCTCTTGTGCCGAGGAATCCAGACTTTGCAGATCCGTCACTGGAATAGACAGTGGCAAAGTAGGCGTGATGATCTGGGTGGGTTGCCCGTCTACTTTGGCAAAGCGAGTTCGGAGTGTTTCATGACGTTGCACCAGTTCCGCAAAAGCTTGTTCCAACGCCTTTAGATGCAAATGCCCGCTGAGTCGCACGGCTGAGGGCATGTTGTAGAAGGGGTTTTCTGGCACCAGTTGATCGAGAAACCATAATCGCTGTTGGGCAAAGGAGAGCGGTAGTGGTTGATTACGAGCAATTGGCTTGAGTTCAGGTGTAGCTTGATAGGCAGACGCATGAGCTTGGTGTAGCCAATGCAGCAGCTCTGATTTACGTTGAGCGATCGCGGTTCGTAACTCTGGGGTCAAAGCTCCGTCTGGGGCACTACAGCGTAGATTGGCTCCCTCTAACCACACTTGAATATCTAATTGCCGCAGATAAGCCAAAAGCTCAGCCGTTGTCAAAACTCTACCTCCTCACGTCCTACTGCTATAGCACCAGAAACTTCCTGCCTCCGCCCGATCCAACTGAGCGTTTCCATCTGTTTAGCCAAACCCGCGATCGTGGGAGCCTCAAACAAACTACGCAACGGCACTTCCACCTGCAAGACATCGCGGATGCGAGACATGAGTTGGGTTGCTAGCAGCGAGTGTCCTCCTAACTCAAAAAAGTTGTCATGAACTCCAACCTGCGGGAGCCCTAAAAGCCGCATCCAGATCGCAGCCAGCTTTTGTTCAATCTCCGTTTGTGGCGCTTGAGCAGCAGTCATCCCAGCTACCGAGGCTAAGCTTACAAGAGGCAAAGCCCGCCGATCTACCTTGCCATTCGGAGTGAGCGGCAGAATCTCCAAAACTGCGATCGCGCTTGGAATCATATACTCTGGCAACTTCGCCTTCAAAAAACTCCGCAGTTCTGAAGTAGTAGGAGCGGGTTTCTGGCTAGACACAATATAAGCAACCAGTGATTTCTGATCCCTATCAGCTTGTAAATCATCAGCTTGTGGCTCAGACGACTGGAGCTTGGCGATCGCTGCTTGCACCTGCGGATGTTGCTGCAAAGCCGCCTCAACTTCCCCCAACTCAATCCGGAAACCCCGCAACTTCACTTGATTGTCAGTACGACCGAGAAATTCAATATTGCCATCTGATTGGTAACGAGCGAGGTCTCCAGTTTTGTAGAGGTAACTTGCTTCATTCTTATAAGAAATGAATCGCTCAGCGGTTAACTTTGATTGGTTAAGATAGCCTGTTGCGAGTCCGTCGCCGCCGATGTATAGTTCACCTTTTGCGCCAATTGGCACAGGTTGAAGTTGGGTGTCGAGGATATAGAGCTGGGTATTGGCAACTGGCCGACCAATGGGGAGAGTGGCGGTTTCTGACAGTTCCTGGATCTCATACCAAGAGGCAAACGTAGTGCATTCCGTTGGGCCGTAAACATGCAGCAAGTGTTTTGGTGCACCTGCCTGAATTACAGCTCGCACCTGTTGCAGATCGGCAACTTCTCCACCAAATAAAAGATATCGTAATCTGTGAAATGCAGTCGGAACTTCGCTGGCAACTTGGTTGAACAGAGCTGTGGTCAGAAATAGGATATCAATCTGCTGTTGGGCGAGAGCAGTTGCAAATTTCAGCGGAGATAAAGATACTTCTCGATCAATACCGATCAGTTGCGCCCCATTCAGCAGGGCACCCCAAATCTCAAACGTAGCGGCATCAAAAGAGACGTTAGAGACTTGAGCTATGCGATCGCTGGGATGAATCTGGATATAGTTGGTATCACATACCAGCCGATTTACGGCGCGATGAGGCACAGCTACCCCCTTGGGTTGGCCTGTAGAGCCAGATGTATAAACCACATAGGCCAAATCTTCAGGAGTCACCTGAGGAGAGAGATTCTCTTCCATCTCCTGGGCGATCGCGGCCCACTCCTGATCGAGGCAAATCACCTGAACGGAACAATCTCGAAACTGCTCTCGATATTCTGATTGCGTAAGCAATACAGGAACTTGAGCATCCTCGATCATGAAGCGGAGTCGTTCTGAGGGATAGGTCGGATCTAGTGGTACATAAGCCCCGCCTGATTTCAAAATACCAAGGAGAGCTGCCACCATTTCAGAAGAGCGTTCGAGACAAACACCGACGAATGTTTTTGCCTCTACTCCCAGCTTCTGTAAGTAATGGGCTAATTGATTACTGCCTTGATTTAAGGCTTGATAAGTAAATTGCTTGTCACCAAATTGAAGTGCGATCGCATCCGGTGACTTTTCTACTTGTGCTTCAAACAGTTGATGAATGCACTGAGATTTGGGATAGGCTGTATTCGTCTGATTCCAATCCAGCAAGATCTGTTTTTGTTCAGCCGCAGTCAGTACAGGTAAATCTGCCAACCGCTGATGAGGGTTAGCGACAACCGCCTCCAAAAGAGTTTGCAGCGATCGCATGAAGCGAGCAATTGTCTCCGGCTGAAATAGATCTGTGTTGTAGACCACTACTCCTCGCAGACCTGTAGAGTTTTGCCAGCCCTGCCCCCACAATCCCCGAAAATTTTCCCCGCATTCCCACAAATACAGCTCCAAATCGAAGCGGCTGCTCCGGGTATCAAACTCAATAGCGTCCAGCGTCAATCCTGGCAACTCTAGCTGTGTCATCGGCGCATTTTGCAGCGCAAATACTACTTGAAATAGGGGATTATGGCTAGGGTTGCGGACAGGGTGCAGTTCCTCAACCAACTTCTCGAACGGCACATCTTGATGGGCATATGCCGCCAAAGTCATCTGTCGCGATCGCTCCAGTATTTCCACAAAATTAGGATTACCAGACAGATCTCCGCGCAGCACTAAACTGTTGGCAAAAAACCCAATTAAGCTCTCCAGTTCACTGCGGTTGCGATTGGCAATTGGCGAACCGATGGCAATATCTGTCTGCCCTGTGTAGCGATAGAGCAATGTCTGGAACGCTGCCAACAAGGTCATAAACAGGGTAGTGCCTGCGTTCTGGCTCAGGGCATTAAGCGCTTCAGCTAAGCTTTGGGGTAGTTCCACTTGATGCAGTGCCCCTTGATAAGTAGGCAACTTGGGACGCGGGCGATCGGTTGGGAGATCCAGCACAGGCACCTCTCGCAACTGTTGTCGCCAGTAAGCCAGTTGTGACGCTAAAATGTCTCCCTGCAACCATTCCCGCTGCCAATGGGCAAAATCTGCATACTGAATCGGCAACTCTGCTAATGGAGACTCTTGACCTGCACTCAAAGCCGTATATAAAGTCCCTAGTTCTCGGATCAGGATGCCACTAGACCACTCATCAAAAACGATATGATGCAAATTGATCAAAAGGATATGTTCTGAGGGAGCTAAGCGAAATAGCATTAACCGAATCAGCGGTCCTTGAGACAAACAGAATGGCCGTTGCATTTCTGTCCGAATTAGTCGCTGCGCTTCTGCTTCCCGCTCTAAGACAGAACAATGTTGCAAGTCGATGATCGAGAGAGGAATCTGGAGACGAGGTGCGATCGCCTGCGCGGGTTCTCCGTCAATCATCACAAAAGTTGTTCGCAGAGTTTCATGACGACGCACCAACTCATTAAAGCATTGCTCTAAAACAACTACATTGAGCGCACCCGTCAGGCGAAAAACAGTCGGCACATTATATAAACAGGTGTTGGGAACAAGCTGCTCCAGAAACCACAGCCGCTGTTGGGCGAAGGATGTTGGAAAGACAAAAACTTCTTCAGAAACGTTGCCGACGGGGTTTTCGATCACCATTCCAACTGTGCCGAATGACTTGTGCTGGATACTTGTAATGAATTAGCTGTGCCGAATTGCTTGTGCCGAATTAGTGGCCTTTCCCTTGTAGTTCGTTAAAACTGACAAGTAAATCTCTCTCTGGGCAGAGCTTAATCTAGATTAAAAACTATGTTGATTCGTCCTTACCAAGCTGCCGATGCTGAGGCGATCGCGGCGATTTACCAAGACTCTGTCCTTGGCATTGGGGCTACGGCCTATAACGCTGAGCAAATAGCCGTCTGGTCTGCTTATCCTGACGACATTGAGGAATTTCGGCGATCGCTCCAGCAGGGCCTGACATTGGTTGCAGTATCAGAGGGGCAATTAGTTGCTTTTGGGCAGTTAAATCCGCTCAATCATATTGCTTTTCTTTACACAGCGAGCCAAGCGGCGCGGCAAGGATATGCCACCAAGATTTACCTAAAACTAGAAACCTATGCAATCCAACGAGGAGTAGAGCATCTGCACACTGAAGCTAGCCGCATCTCTAAGTTTTTCTTCTCAAAAATGGGATATCACATCACAGAAACCGAAGTCGTGACTCGTAAAGGTGTAGAGCTGGAGCGTTTCAAAATGGCAAAGATCATTAGCTTCCAGTAGTACAAGGTATCAAGAGCACAAAAAATGCCCCCTGATGGAGGCATAGAATTGAGAGGAGGAGGCAAACTTTGAAGCTGGTTAACGCTGCGTTTGAGCTTCCTGAGTTTTCACCTCTTCCGGTGCCACAGTTCCTGGCTCTTTACCATCTAGAGGAACTTCAGGCGTGGAAGTCTGGGTAGATTCCTGAGCCGCTGGGGTCCAATCCGTGTGGAAGACTCCTGGCTTGTCTACTCGCAGGTAGGTATGGGCACCGAAGTAATCGCGCTGGGCCTGAGTTAGGTTCTGAGGCAAGCGATCGCGACGGTAGCTATCGAAGTAATCGAGTGAAGCACTAAAAGCGGGCACAGGAATGCCCAATCTAGCGGCTTGAATCACCACTTCACGCCAAGCGTCTTGTCGATCCAGAATCGTTTGCTTAAACTCTGGAGCTAGCAGCAAATTGGGTAAGCTGGGGTTTTCATCAAAGGCTTGCTTAATCTTGTTCAAGAAGCGAGCTCGAATGATGCAACCACCTTTCCAAATCCGAGCAATTTCGCCTAAGTTCAGACCGTAGTTGAAGTCCCTAGAGGCAACACTCAACAACTCCATGCCCTGAGCGTAGGAGCAGATTTTGGAGCAGTACAAAGCATCCCGGATTTTGCCGATGAAGGCTTTGGTATCGCCTTCATACTTACCCGTTGGCCCTGTCAGCACCTTAGAAGCAGCGACCCGTTCTTCCTTCTGGGAAGAGGTAATCCGGGCATTCACGGCAGCAATCATGGTGGGGATGGAAACACCTAGCTCTAACGCACTGGCAACCGTCCAACGCCCCGTTCCTTTCTGGGCAGCAGCATCTAGAACCACATCGACTAGGGCATTGCCTGTATCGGGATCAATTTTCTTGAAGATGTCGGCTGTAATTTCAATTAGGTAAGAGTCGAGTTCTTCGGTGGTATTCCACTCAGCAAAAACTTCATGTAGCTGGGTGTGATTTAAGCCTAGGGTATTCTTCAGCAAGTCGTAGGCTTCTGCAATCAACTGCATATCGCCGTACTCAATGCCGTTGTGCACCATTTTGACGTAGTGCCCTGCCCCACCCGGACCAATGTAGGTCACGCAAGGGCCATCATCCACTTGGGCCGCAATCTTGGTCCAAATGGGAGCGAGTTCATCATAGGCAGCTTTAGAGCTACCTGGCATTAAGCTGGGGCCATTCAGGGCTCCTTCTTCACCACCGCTGACTCCCATACCCACAAAATGGAGTCCGGAAGGTTCTAACTCCTTAGTGCGCCGCTCCGTATCTTCATAGAGAGAGTTGCCACCATCAATAATGATGTCACCAGGCTCTAGCAGAGGTCTCAGCTGATTAATCACAGCATCAACCGGAGCCCCCGCTTTCACCATAATTAAAATTTTTCGGGGCCGTTCGAGGGAAGCTACAAAGTCTTCAATGGAGTAGGCGGCTTTGACTTGCTTACCTTGCGCCCGCTGTGCCATGAAGACATCGGTTTTGTCTGGGGTTCGGTTATAAACGGCAATCGGAAAACCATTACGTTCAACGTTCAGGGCTAGGTTCTCACCCATAACCGCTAAACCAATGAGACCAAAGCTCTGCTGGGTCATAACACTTTTTACCAACTCTGCATGTATCAGGGCCTGTGATTCCCCTTCAGGGTAGCCCGATCCCCTTAGGTTGTACTGGAAGAAGAAATTAAGAGCCTCCGCAAAAGGCTGGAAAAATGGAGATTTAAGTCTGTCTAGGGAAAGAAATTCAGAAAGATTATCCCTAAAAAGCATTAATGAAGCTGAGGCGATCGCTACAAATTGTTACGCCAACGCGATCGCTTCGCCACCTTTACAGCCATAGCTCCAAGTCAATTCAGCATTCCCAACAATTCAACATGTCAGAGACAATAGACATTAAGGCAGTAGATTGAATGAGTAGTCGTCAGATGCAGTAGGGAGTGCACGATGCTTGCATACATCCTGGCATTGGCTGTCGCGCTTGGCAGCTTTGCTCTATATATGGCCGCTTTCTTCTTTCCAGAAGTTCATCGCAAAAGCGATTTTATCTGGAGCGGTATTGCTCTGTTTTATGCCCTAGTGCTATGGGTCTGTGCGGGACGGATCACCGGGGGTGTCCTACTGGGTCAGACGGCAAGCGTCGCCCTCCTCGGTTGGTTTGGCTGGCAAACCCTGAAAATGCGCTGGGATCTCACCCCAGCTGAACAAAAAACTCAACTGCCTGCCCAAGCAACGCCAGCAGCCCTGCGGAGCACCACTCAGCAAGTTCGAGACAAGCTGATTGGCTTCTCTTCCTCCGAAAACGTGACCCAACTCAAGGACCAAGCCAGCCGTCTTTTTAATAGTGTGAAAGAGCGATCGCAGGGAGGTGCAGGTGTAAGCCAGTCAACCAGTTCAACTAGTGCATCTGCTAGTTCGGGGGCTACGGTACCCACTGAAGTAGCAGGTTCTGGCACCAGTGGCAGTCAATCAACTTCCAGCGCCAAAGCAACCTCTAACCCTTTAGCTTCTGTGTCAGGACTGGTTGACACGGTGAAGGGTGCGATCGCCAAGATTGGGCAAAAGAAACCCAGCCGCCCCATGATCGAGCTCAATCATCCGCCTAAGTCGGGTCCTGGAGCAGACACAGAGGTGAGCGATGAGCTTGAGGACGACATGGCTGACCCCACTGCCGCAGCTGCAACGCCAACGCCAGTTAGCTCACCTACCTCATTGAGTGACGACGAGCCGACTTTACTGCTAGAGTCACCCAGCCAAGCCGTTGCCGAAACACCAACTGCAACGACCAATGCCGAACTGCTAAGCGTTGACGAAGAAGAGACCCTGCTCAACAACGCCGCCGAAGTAGCTCCAGAAGCGCTAGATGACGTAGTGGTACCCACTGGGTTTACCCCTTCTGGTGATGTATCCACATCGATCCCAGAAGATGAAGCCACTCCAGAAGCAGTGGAGCAGGCAGCTACAGGCCTTGAAGTGGTAGAGAACCCGCTTGGTGATCCCTTTATGCCTGCCGAAGCCATCCCAGTAGATGCAGCCGAAATTGACCTAGCTCCACCTGCTGAACCGATTGGCCCCGGCGATCCAATTGAGCGTCAGCAAGAAGACATCGATCTCAATGCTCCGCCGATTGAACCTGCAACATTTACGCTGGTTGAGCCGGAAGCGGTAGAGGAAGCGATCGCGGCGTCCGAAGCGACATCGGATGACACCCCAGAGCTAAAGCGGCCCAACCCACCCAACCCATTTTTGGTAGAACAGGCCCAGCCTCACGACCCTGAAAATTCAGAGTCATCTGAAAATCCTGGAAACTAAACTTGAAGCACAGGGGGCTGTCAAGGATAATGGTCGAAGCAAGACTTGACCATTATCCTTCGTTGGCTTCCGACTGTGACAGAATCAGGAACTTATAAAAACACCGTCAATCTGCCCAAAACCAACTTTGATATGCGGGCAAACGCAGTCAAACGTGAACCAGAGCTGCAACAGTTTTGGGCGGAGCACCAGATTTATGAGCACCTGTCGCAGAACAATCCAGGTGAACTGTTTATTCTGCATGATGGGCCTCCTTACGCCAATGGTTCGCTGCACATTGGCCATGCCCTTAACAAGATTCTGAAGGACATTATCAATAAGTTTCACCTGCTCCAGGGGCGCAAAGTTCGTTACGTGCCCGGTTGGGATTGTCATGGTTTGCCGATTGAGCTGAAAGTTCTGCAAAACATGAAACCTGACGAGCGGCAAAAGCTGACTCCCTTGGATCTGCGCCACAAAGCGAGAGACTTTGCGATCGCCACCGTGGACGACCAGCGCCAATCCTTCAAGCGCTATGGCATCTGGGGCGATTGGGAGCATCCGTATTTGACTCTCACACCTGCTTATGAAGCGGCTCAGATTGGTGTGTTTGGGCAAATGGTGCTGAAAGGTCATATTTATCGCGGTCGCAAGCCTGTCTACTGGAGTCCTAGTTCCAAAACAGCGTTAGCAGAAGCAGAACTGGAGTATCCCGAAGGCCACACCTCTCGCAGCTTATACGCCGCCTTCCCCATGACTGGGTTGTCTGACACCGCTCAGGAAGCTTTTGGCCCCTATTTGCCAGATTTAAAGGTGGCAATCTGGACCACAACTCCTTGGACGATCCCCGCCAACATGGCCGTCAGCGTCAACCCAAAGCTAAACTACGCGGTAGTAGAAGTCGGAGCTAGCGATCGCCTCCCTGACACCAAATACCTGATCGTCGCTGCCGAACTCGTGGAGCGCCTCTCAGAAGTGTTGGGCACCACCCTGACGGTTAAGGCCACGCTCAAAGGCCAAGCCCTGGAGCATTCCACCTATCGTCATCCCTTGTTCGATCGCGAAAGCCCAATCGTGGTGGGTGGCGATTACGTCACAACCGAATCTGGTACAGGTTTGGTTCACACTGCGCCGGGTCACGGTCAAGATGACTATCAGGTGGGCTTGCGCTACGGCTTACCCGTCTTCGCGCCAGTAGACGACAATGGCGACTTCACCGAAGAGGCAGGCCCATTTGCAGGCTTAAACGTCCTCGGCCCTGGCAACCAAGCCGTGATTGATGCCTTGCAAGCGGCAAACTCTCTCCTGAAAGAAGAACCCTACGTTCACAAGTACCCCTACGACTGGCGCACTAAAAAGCCAACCATCTTCCGAGCGACTGAACAGTGGTTTGCTTCGGTATCTGGGTTCCGGGAAGCCGCCCTAGAAGCGATCGCCTCTGTCCAGTGGATTCCCGCCCAAGGCGAAAACCGTATCACCTCCATGGTGGCTGAGCGATCCGATTGGTGCATCTCCCGTCAACGGAATTGGGGTGTGCCGATCCCCGTGTTCTACGACGAAGCCACCAGAGAACCTTTGCTCACCGAAGAAACGATCGCCCATGTCCAAGCCATCTTTGCCGAGAAAGGCTCGGATGCTTGGTGGGAACTCCCGGTCGAAGAGTTGCTGCCAGCAACCTACCGCAACAACGGTCGCAGCTACCGCAAAGGCACCGACACAATGGACGTGTGGTTCGACTCTGGCTCCTCCTGGGCCGCAGTCGCGAAGCAGCGCGAGGAACTGTGCTACCCCGCCAACATGTATCTGGAAGGCTCCGACCAGCACCGGGGTTGGTTCCAATCCAGCTTGCTCACCAGCGTCGCCGCCAATGGCGTTGCGCCCTACAACACCGTCTTGACCCACGGCTTTGTCTTGGATGAGCAAGGCCGCAAGATGAGTAAGTCAATGGGTAACGTCGTAGACCCGATGATCGTGATCAACGGCGGCAAGAACCAAAAAGACGAACCTCCCTATGGCTCCGATGTCCTGCGCCTCTGGGTGTCGTCCGTGGATTACTCCTCCGACGTGCTGATTGGCAAAAACATCCTGAAGCAAATGTCGGACGTGTATCGCAAGATCCGCAACACCGCCCGCTTCTTGATCGGCAACTTGCACGACTTCGATCCCACCAAAGACTCGGTGGCTTACGAAGAGTTGCCAGAACTCGATCGCTACATGCTGCATCGCTCCTGCGAAGTCTTCAACGAAATCACCGAAGCCTTCAAGAGCTTCCAGTTCTTCCGCTTCTTCCAGACGGTGCAAAACTTCTGCGTCGTAGACTTGTCTAACTTCTACCTGGACATCGCCAAAGACCGCCTCTACATCAGCGCTCCGGATGCCCTCCGTCGTCGCAGTTGCCAAACCGTATTGCGGATCATCCTGGAAAATCTCGCTAGAGCGATCGCGCCTGTGCTCTCCCACATGGCCGAAGACATCTGGCAATTCCTACCCTACTCCACCCCCTACAAATCAGTGTTTGAAGCGGGTTGGGTGCATCTCGAAGGTCGCTGGCAAGTGGAATCGCTGGCAAAATCTTGGCCTGCCCTGCGACAAATTCGTGCCGAAGTTAACCGAGTGCTAGAGAAAGCCCGCGCTGAGAAAATGGTCGGCTCCTCGCTGGAAGCTAAGCTCCTACTTTATGTACCTGACCTAGAGCTACGCCAGCAGCTACAAACCATGAACCCTGCCACCAGCCTCAACGGCAACGGTGTGGATGAACTGCGCTACCTGTTCATTGTCTCCCAGGTAGAACTGCTCGACTCCCCCGCCGCCCTCGAAGGTTTGCAGTACAGCTCGCAATCTGACGCGCTAGGCATTGGCGTCGTTAAAGCCGATGGCGAAAAATGCGATCGCTGCTGGAACTACTCCACCCACGTCGGCGAATCAGCAGCCCATTCCCTACTCTGCGAACGCTGCGAACCCGCCCTAGAAGGTCAATTTTAGATTGACCTAGCCCCCTAGCCCCCTTCCCTACTAGGGAAGGGGGAATCGGATTGTAGATAAGGTTTTGAGGGACTTTTTGCTTCCCTCTCCTACGAGGCGAGGGCCTGGGGGAGAGGTTCTTTATTTGCGATCGCCCATAGTTCTGTCTCCCAGAAGATAACGTCTGGCAGGCTTGCACGCCATAGTGGTGAAGTAAAGCCTCAAGATCTGAATTAAAAATGACTGATATTGGATTCACCCATGTGGCCTTGCCCGTCACCAACCTGGACGCCAGCATTGCCTTTTATGGCAAATACGCCAACATGGAAGCGGTGCATCGGCGCACTGACCCCAAAACCGGGGAGAACGTAGCTTGGCTCACCGACCACACGCGGCCTTTCGTGATTGTGTTGCTCCAAGAACCCAACGTCGAGCACAAACTTTTACCGCCTGCTCACCTAGGAGTCGCCTGCGAAAGTCGCGAAGTCGTCGATCGCCTCTGTGACCAAGCTAGAGAAGAAGGCTGCCTCAATAACGGCCCCGCTGATGCAGGCCCCCCCATTGGCTACTGGGCCTTTGTCACTGATCCAGATGGCCATATTCTAGAACTCACCTATGGGCAAGAAGTCGCTCTGCGCGTGCAAGAAACCGCCAAAGAAAAGCAACCCGCCGAGAGTTCGGTGTAGCTGATTGCTGCGCTTGGTATTTCAGGGCTTAGCATTTGGAGTAGCAGCTAAGCCCCTAAGATTTCTTCAGGATTTACTCCATATCAGCAAGGGCAAACTTGCTAGGCTTCTGGTCCAGGCGGGCCGCAACCGTGAGTTTTTGTAGAAATTCTTGGGCCAGTCCCGCAAAAGCTTTAGCACCCGATGAACTAGGATTGCTGAGCACCACAGGGGTAAATGAATCTACGGCCTTAGAGACATTCACATCTACAGGAATCCGAGTCTTAAAGATTTTGGCTTCGCTGTAGTCTTCGTTCACCCGCTTCATGACTTGGCTGTAATAGCGCCCCGTGAGTATATTGCCAGAGAGCATAAAAGTGATGCCTAGCAGCTGAATTTTGACTGGCGCACCTTCCTTGTGGGTTTCTCGCAGTTTGGCAAGGCGTCGTTCTAGAAGTTGAATCCCGATTAGAGAGAGGGGTTCGGGTTTGGCAGGCAGAACGTAGAAATCACTGGCTAAGAGAGCGCTGCGAGTCAAAAGGTTGTAGCCAGGGGCGCAGTCGAGAATGATGAAATCGTAGTCTTTCAGCACAGGTTGCAGAATACTTGAAATAAGTCCTTTTTCAAAGTTATTCCAAACTTGTTCAAAGTTTTTGCTGCTGTCTTTTGTGGCTTTTTCAAACAGCATTTCAGAAACTAAGAATTCATCGTATAAATCGATGTCTCCGGGCAACAAATCCAATCCTTTGACATTACACATGTAAGCTTGGATAGCTTCAGGGACAAGATTAGGCAGTTGTTTGTCGCTATAAATGGCGCGATGTACTAGGTGCCGCAGGGTGCGCTTATTGTTGCGGAGTTTGGCAAAATCGCCGGGAGCCATGAGGCTGAGAGTGGCGCTGATTTGGGTGTCGAGATCGACAATTAAAACTCGCTTGCCATGATTTTTGGCCAGGGCAGTGGCTAAGTTGATGGTGAGGGTCGTTTTGCCAACGCCACCTTTCATGTTTGCAGTTGCGATGATAAATCCCATTCGTTGCGTCCTCTCAAGGGTCATGCATGGCCGAGCCAGGGTGGGCTAGGGGGTTAGGCACCTACGACATAACATGCAGTCCAGATCATAAGCGCAGTGGTACCAAACTTTAAACTTTACTCAGGGGAATCTTTGCTAGTTGCGATCGCTACTCTGACCCTTAAGAATACTCGATCGCTGCCGATTTTCACCTGATTATGAAGTCCCTAGAAACAGCATCTTAGCGTAATGGGGATCGGGTAGATATCCGCACTCTCGCTAGTTCTCTCATTTCTGAAAATACTATAAACTTTCCTTAAGAGAGCAAGGAGCGATCGCTGTGACGAGTGGTGGATTTGGTAAGGCGGAAACCCCAAAAAAATCTGTTTCTAAGAAGGCTGTCAAGCGGACGGAAGCCTCGAAGCAGTACGACAAAATGAAGACTGATGGGGTGCCTGAGTTCAATATCTATATGCGAATTCAGAACAAAAAGCAGTGGTACCCAGTCGGCTCGATCGCTGTAAAGCGCAGCAGCCAAATCAACATGGCAATCTACGACAGCGAGAAGGATTTGCGCGAAGGTGCATTCCGCCTGTTTCCGATCCTCCGCAAGAATCAAGCCAATTTAGAATACGGCTATCGATTGAAGGAATTTAGCGACGAACCGATCCAAATTGCCGTGAAGCCTGAGCAAGCTGTTGCTAATGCGTTCCAATCGGCGATCGCCAACGTCAAAGACCGCTTCACCTCTCTCTTCAAGCGCAGTTAAGCATTTCCTGGTAAAGTCACCTTTTCTGCAAATAGGCTTTGAAGCCGCCACAAACCAGCACCCGAATGATAGAGCAAGTCACCTTTACCTAAAAGGTAGGCTGCTTCTGACTGCTTGCCACCCAAAATAATGGTAGAATCCGCTTCGCTGGCTGTGCGAAGTGCAACTCGTCCTGGCAAGTTGGAGCGAATCAGAGGCGTTACGACTTTGGCTTCTGGACGTTGTGTGGCGATGATTAAATGAATTCCAGCCGCTCGTGCCTTAGCTCCTAATCGCTTAATGCTTTGCTCTAGTTCTTTGCTAGCTTCTTTTTCAGCCATGAAGTCAGCATACTCATCAAAAATGCAAACAATGCGTGGCAAAGGCTGAGTTGCCTGTCGATTGTAAGCTTTAATATCTCCACATCTGGCTTTCTCTAAGCGTCTGTAACGATCTTCCATTTCATCGACCAGTTCAGTCATCAGGTCAATAGCTGGCTCTGTGTCTTTGACAATGGGTGAGTGTAGCCAAGGCATGGACTCAAACTCAGGAAACGTTACCCGTTTGGGATCCACTAGAGCAACTTTGAGGTTTTGGGGCGAGTGCTGAAAAATCAAGCTCAACAGCAGCGATCGCAAAAACTCGCTCTTACCGCTACCTGTTGTTCCACCCACTAAAAAGTGGCAGGTATTTGGCTCTGATAAATCAGCTTCAATTAACTGACCGTTGAGATCAACACCGATCGCAATCTTGATAGGTTCAGTTGGGGAAGAATGAGCGGGCTGAATATAGTGATCGAAGTGAGCCACTTGGCGATCTAAGCGCGGTAGATCAACGCTGACATAACCTGCTTGCGGTGTAATCAAGGGAGGATTCGCCAAGCCAAGCTGCACTTGAAGGTCTGCTGAGCGGTTTAGAAGTGAAGCAACTTTAACCCCAGGATGTGGCTTTAGCTTGACTCGAATAAACGCAGGCGCTGTCACTGCCCCTTGATAATCAACTCCTAGCTTGAAAGAATGCAAAGTATCTACTAATGCTGCTCCCACTTCATCGGCATTCGGTTCTGGCAGCTTAATTTTTTTCTAGAGTGGCAAAGATAGCTGGAGAAGTGGGAGAGAGACAGATAGGCTAGTACCAGAGCGTGAGCTAGGGGTTAAGCCAAAAGATGGTGAGACGAACATCCCAACCAGAAGCG